>JAEUHH010000017.1 GCA_016795505.1 Verrucomicrobiales bacterium
CTCAAGGTGGTGTGTCCCAGGCCGATCATCGCCGGCCTCCTTTCCGGAGCGCTGTGCGGTAGGCGACGATGAACTCCGCGGCCACGCGGGCAGCGCCCTCATCCTCCAGCAGGAGTTGCAGCCCGTCGCTGTAGGTGACCACCAGCCGCGGCCGAATCGGCGCGGACCACTCTACTTCCACGAAGCGGACCTCTTGGCAAACTGCGCGCGACCGCACGATGGGGCGTTTCTTTCGCATCGGCCTACGATGCCAGACGCCTGCGAGTTGAACAGGAGGCCAATTTTATGACGCTTACGTTCCCTCTTCGATGGAGCCGTTGTGCGAGGACGTCATCTCCAAGTGGATTGCACCGTTCTACATGTGGGGGATTCGTTCTCCCGATGAGTTCATCAACCATTACTCTCCGATCCGTGACGAGATCACAGTCGAGCTTTGTCGACTGCTCCTCGTTTCATTCAACTGGCGCCCGAGAATTGCGGCAGCCTACTTCGCCGCGATCGAAGAGTTTCGTGAGCTCGAAGAGCACATCGGCAGATTATTCCTCCGATCTGACGTTTGCTACTCAGGTCAGGGTTATGCCCTTGCGTTGGGGGTATTCAACACGCCGGGTTCAGTGGACTTCTTGAAGAGGTATCTTGATCACTACCTCACCCGGAAGGATCTCTGGTTTGATCAGACAGATGCCATGGCCGCACTTCATTACACCGACGCGCTCAACGGAACTTCCAACTACGACGATTACTTCCCGAAGTGGCAGAGCTTCGTTTCTGACAAGCCCAATTCTGATTTGAGTGGAGCGTTGGAACGATTTCGAGGCGATGTGGGCAGCATCGAGCGCATCAGAAACACCAACACAGAACAAGGCGTCGCTCCTAACGCCTGACCCGCCGCGTGTTCAATCCGCCGTGACCATTCAACCTTTCACTCACGGTCGGAGCCGCGCCCCCGGTCAGGCGTAGGAGGACTTCGACGTTAGCCGAAGAATATGAGAGTCCTCTATACTGTCATGCCGCCCTCGCAAGAGGTAGCCGACTGGCTTCATGAGTCAGGAATAGCCGTCATTGTGGACACATCCTCACGCGGTCCCAATATTTCCGAGATTCGGGAGACATTGGATTCACTAGAAGGGTTCTCGGTGGCATACACCGACAATGGGATCGGTTCTATGTGGCAGGCAATGATTACGTCGATTGGCGATCCTGATTCCGGTGGTTGGACGCTGCTGAACATCTCAAGTCGCGCCGAGCCGGAAGAGCCTCAGGAGATCTGGTTCGAGAAGGGTCATCCAGAGTTGATTGTGGAGATTCTGTCCCGTCTCTCGACGAGGTGTGGCACGTTTGTCGTGATTCCAGACACTGGATGCACTCCGTTGGTCATTTCCCAGGGCGACGATCCCAAGGAGCTATGCGCCCAATGGGAACACCTTAATCCCAACGGCTAACAATAAAGGGTGTAGCCAAGGCGAGGAACGAGCCCTTGGACTGCACCCATAGTTGAACAAGCCCGGTCGAGGGGCCGGAAGGCGGTGATGCGCGTTGTGTTGAGCGGCTGAGCCAGGTGGTCAGTCGGCTGTCGTTCCCGGAGGGCGGAATGACTCGTGGTCCGGGCTCGGAGAGGCTCTCAGCGCGTCCAAAGGCGCGAGGCGCGCCCGCGTTTTCGTTCCATCCGGCCCTGTCCCTTGGAGGCGGGCGCCAGTTGGCGGAACCGGCGGCAGGGGCGGTCGGTGGCATTTCTCCGGGTGGGGCGGGATCGGCTTCATGGTGTCGGGGTGAGCACGGTCCGGATGGGTGGTCCGCGGAGGGGTGCCGGTTTGAAATGGGCCAGCCGTGGCATGGGCTGGCGACAGCAGGGACCAAGCGGCAGCGATGACGTGGATGAGGCCGTCAGGGTGGCGACCAGAGTCGCCTCGGCGCTCAGGACCAGGGCGCGTCCGGAATGGAAGGCCACCCGCTCGCGCGTTGCTTTGGCCGAGGAGTGGCAACAACGCCGAGGGCCGGAGGCGTTATGGACGGAGCGCAGCGAAGTAAGGCGAGGGAACACCCGTTGGTTCAAAAGTCGATGACACCGGGAGAGTCTCGGAAAGGTCTTGGTGGCTCAGCCAAGCAATCTCTCTGCCAAATGCGGTTGCCCCCTCTGGCTTCGGTGGCATGCTGCTGGCTTAGCGTCATGTCCCGATGAACCCTGTTTCCGCTGAAGAGACCGCCGATCCCGGCGATGACGCTGCCTGGATGCGGAGTCTGGCGGACTTTCTCAATCGGGAGGACCACGTGGAGGCGCTCCGGGTGGACCCAGCGCGAAAGACTGTCTCGGTGGCGACGCTGGGACCAGTGGATGCGGCGGGCCTGCAGGCACGGCTGGAGGCGCTGTTGGAAACCCTGGATCGGGAACATCTGATGGCGGCGGGGGCGCTGGGGGAATCGGGAGAATCGACGGTACCCCATGCCTACGGTCTGCATCTCAGCCGCGAAGCGGGGCAGGCCTTGCTGGAAAAGCCATCCTGTCCCACGGCGCCGCATCTGTGGCAGTGGCGGGAGTTTGCCTGGCCGGAACCGGAGGCGATCGAAGCCAAAAGCCGGGAGGAATGGCAGACCCTGGCCCTGCAGGCCGGCATCTGCGGGGTGGCGCTGGTCGCGGCGACGGTGGTGGACAAAACACTCGGAGCCGGGGAGGGCGTGGTGGGCTGGCTGAGCCGGGCGCTCTATCTGGTCGCTCTGGTAGCCGGGGGCTGGGATGCGGCGGGGGATGCGTGGGAGAAACTGCGCCGCGGGCAGATCGAGGTGCATTTCCTGATGCTGGCGGTGGCGGCCGGTGCGGTGGCGATCGGTGCCTGGAGCGAGGGGGCGCTGCTGTTGTTCCTGTTTTCCCTGTCGGGTGCGCTGGAGCACTACGCGATGCATCGCACCCACCGGGAGATCAATGCGCTGACGAAATCGGCGCCGAAGACGGCCCGGGTGGTGCTGCCCGATGGATCGGTGGAAAGCCGGCCGGTGGCCCTGCTCAGGGCGGGCGATGTGCTCGCGGTGCGGCCGGACGAGGCCTACGCGGCTGACGGCACGGTGACGGAGGGCGAGTCGGCGGCGGATGAATCGAACCTGACCGGCGAATCGAAGCCCGTGCCCAAGGCGTCGGGCGATGCGGTCTATGGCGGCACGCTGAATCTGTGGGGTTCGGTGCGGGTGACGGTGACGCGCCCGGCCAGCGAGAGCGCGCTGCAAAAGATCGTGCGACTCATCGAGAGCGCCCAGCATCTGCGGGCGCCGAGCCAGCGCTTCACCGACCGGTTCGGATCGAAGTATGCGTGGGGCATTCTGCTGGTGACGGCGGGAATGTTCCTCTGGTGGTGGCTGGGTGCGGGCCTGCCGCCATTCCGGGCCGATGGAGACACGAAGCCGGCCTTTTACCGGGCCATGATGCTGCTGGTGGTGGCCAGTCCGTGCGCGCTGGTGCTGTCGATTCCCTCGGCCATCCTCGCGGCGATCGCCTGCGGGGCGAGGCGGGGCATCCTGTTCCGCGGTGGTGCGGCGGTGGAGAATCTGGCCCTGGTCGACACGGTGGCGCTCGACAAGACGGGCACGCTGACCTCGGGCGAGCTGAAGGTGGGGCAGGTGGAGAGCTTCCCACCGGGCCGGGAGACGGAGGTGCTGTCCATCGCGCTCACGCTGGAGCAGCACTCCACCCATCCCATCGCGCGGGCCATCGTGGCCCATGCCGAGGCGAACGGGGTCGCGGCGGCTCCCCTGGATGAGTTCCGCTCCCTCACCGGCAAGGGGGTGCGGGGCCGGGTCGGCTCGGAGCTGAGCTATCTGGGCAGGCGAGAGCTGATGGAGCGGGATGAGCTGGGCGTCTGGATGGCATCGGTGCCGGAGCCGCCGCTGGAGTGCACCGAGGTCTGGGTGGTGCGCAAGGATCTGCTGGGCCGCATCCTGCTGCGCGATCAGGTGCGGGAGCAGAGCCGCCCGGTGCTCGCCTATCTGCGGGGTCAGGGCATCCACACGCTGATGCTGACCGGCGACCGGCGGGGAGCGGCCGAGGAGGTGGCGCGGAGTCTCGGTGTCGGCGAGGTGCGGGCAGGCCTGCATCCCGAGGACAAGGTCGAGATCATCCGTCAGCTCGGCGAAGCCGGGCACAAGGTCGCGATGGTCGGGGACGGGGTGAACGACGCCCCGAGTCTGGCGGCGGCTTTTGTGAGTGTCGCGATGGGCGGAAAAGGCAGCGACGCGGCGCTGGAGCAGAGCGATGTGGTGCTGATGAACGACCGGATCGAGAAGCTCGTCACGGCGCGGTTTTTGTCCCAAAAGGCGCGGGTGGTGATCCGGCAGAATTTGCTCATTTCCCTCGGCACCGTGATGCTGATGGTGGCGCTGGTGATGCTGGGGCTGGCGGAAAATCTGACTCTCGGCGTGCTGGCCCACGAGGGCAGCACCGTGCTGGTGTGTCTGAACAGCCTGCGGCTGCTGTTCGTCCGCGAGCCGGCGATCGAGTCCGCCGGAGTGCCGTCCTGAGCGACGTGGG
The DNA here is from genome assembly GCA_016795505.1 of Verrucomicrobiales bacterium. Lineage (GTDB taxonomy): Bacteria > Verrucomicrobiota > Verrucomicrobiia > Verrucomicrobiales > DEV007 > JAEUHH01. The sequence continues at coordinate 4,514 of JAEUHH010000017.1, forward strand.
GGCGGCTTCGGAGGCGATCGAGTGGCGAGGTCGTCTGTTACTTGCTTGGCACTTCGACGTGCCAGGCGGTGTCACCCTGCGGTATGGCGACGGTGGCTACGCTTGATTGAAGTGGCTCCAGCCGATCTCCCCGAGGCGTCCCGGAGGGGATTTCCGGGTACGCCTCAGATGCGGGTCCGAGAGGCGGGGGTCACTTCTCTTCTTCTTCGTCCCCTTCGTCATCGACGATCTCGTCGTCGTCCTCCTCCTCGATGTCGTCGATGATTTCTTCTTCGACTTCGGAGGGATCGGTCTCGGGCAGGGCGGCGACCGGGGTGTCGTCGTCGTCGTCACCATCGCGGATGACGAGGGCGATGTCCTGGATGGTCTCGCCTTCCTTGAGGTTCATCAGTTTCACGCCGGAGGCATTGCGCCCGGTGATGCGGATGTCGGAGACGCGGATGCGCACGGACTGGCCGGTGGTGGTCATGAGCATGATGTCGTCGCCATCGCCGACGCGCAGGCCAGCGGTGACGAGACCGGTTTTCTCGGTGACGCGCATGGTGATGACGCCCTTGCCGCCGCGGCCCTTGGTGGGGTAGTCGCTGAAGGGGGTGCGCTTGCCGAGTCCGCGCTCACTGACGACGAGGAAGTGGTTGCTGTCGTCGACGACGGTGAGGCCGACCAGGTAGTCGCCCGGACGCGGCCGGATGCCGGTGACGCCGGCGGAGCCGCGGCCCATGGGTCGGATGGTGCTCTCGTTGCAACGCACCGCGTAGCCACGGTTGGTGACCATGGAGATGTCGTTGCTGCCGTCGGTGAGGACGACGTGGGTGAGTGTGTTGCCCTCCTCGATGCGGATGGCGATGATGCCGTCCTTCCGGTAGTTGCGGAACTCGGAGAGCTTGGTCTTTTTCACCTTGCCGCTGCGGGTGGCAAAGAGGACGAAGAGGGTGTCGACGAAGGTGGCGTCCTTGTCCTCGCGCCCGTGGGCTTCGATCCGCAGGACGGAGGCGATTTTCTCCTCGGGACGGAGATTGAGGAGATTCTTGATGGATCGGCCCTTGGAGGTGCGGTTGCCCTCGGGGATCTGGTAAACGCGCTCGACGTAGACACGACCGGTGTCGGTGAAGAACATCAGGTAATCATGCGCGGTGGCGGCGAAGAGGTGCTCGACGAAGTCATTCTCATCCTCGTCGGCCGTCTCACGAGTCTCCATGCCCTTCAAGCCCTTGCCGCCGCGGGCCTGGGTGCGGTATTCGATGGCGGGGGTGCGCTTGATGTAGCCGCGGTGGGTGATGGTGATGATGTTCGAGTCGTTGGCGATCAGGTCGACGTTGGCGATCTCGCCCTCCTCGGCGGCGGCGAAGTCGGTGCGGCGCGGGGTGCCGTACTTGGCCTTCACTTCGCGGAGTTCGTCCTTGATGATCTGGAGAACGCGCTCTTCGCGGGCGAGGATGTCGAGCAGGTCCTTGATGGTCTCGAGCAGGGCCTCGTAGTCGGCCTTGATCTTGTCGCGCTCGAGTCCGACGAGTTGGTAGAGGCGCAGTTCGAGGATGTGGTCGACCTGCCGGTCGGTGAGGACGTAGTGGCCGGGCTGCACCTTGAGGCTTTCCTGGCCGCGCAGCAGGATGCCGAGCGACTCGGCGGCTTCGGCGGTGAAGGTGTAGGCTTTGATCTTCGCCCGGGCCTCGTCGCGCGTCTTGGAGTCGCGGATCATCCGGATGAAGTCGTCGAGATTGCCGAGGGCGAGGAGGTAGGCCTCCAGTTTCTCGGCTTGTTCCTCAGCCTTGCCGAGCAGGTAGCGGGTGCGGCGCAGGATGACCTCGCGGCGGTGCTCGATGTAGCAATTGATCGCGTCCTTGAGGTTCAGCAGCTTGGGCCGGCGCTGGTCGATGGCCAGCATGTTCACGGCGAAGCTGGAGGAGAGCGCGGTGTGCTTGTAGAGGTTGTTCAGCACGACCTGGGCGCGGGCGTCTCGCTTCAGGTCGACGACGACGCGGGTGTTTTCGTCGGATTCATCGCGGACGGCGCTGATCTCGGGGATGATCTTTTCGTTGGCGAGTTCGGCGATGCGCTCGACGAGGCGGGCGCGGTTCACCGCGTAGGGGATTTCCGTGATGATGATCTGCTCACGGCCCTTGGCGTCTTCGGCGATCTCGGCCTTGCCGCGCACCTTGATGCTGCCGCGGCCGGTGGCGGCATACTCGCGGATGCCCTGGGTGCCCAGGATCGTGCATCCCGTGGGGAAGTCTGGGCCTTTGATGTGGGTGAGCAACTCCGCGATGGTGATGGCGGGATTGTCGATCGTGGCGCAGATGCCGTCGACGACCTCGGAGAGGTTGTGCGGCGGGATGTTGGTGGCCATGCCGACGGCGATGCCGGTGCCGCCATTGACGAGCAGGTTGGGAATGGCGGCCGGCAGGACGGCGGGCTCGTGGTTGGTTTCGTCGTAGTTTGGGACGAAATCGACCGTGTCCTTTTCCAGATCGGTCATCAGGGCCGAGCCGCAGTGGGTGAGGCGGGCCTCGGTGTATCGCATGGCGGCGGGCGGGTCGCCTTCCACCGAGCCGAAGTTGCCCTGACCGTCGACGAGGATGTCGCGCATGGACCAGGGCTGGGCCATGTTCACGAGGGTGGGATAGATCGCGCCGTCGCCGTGCGGGTGGTACTTACCCATCGTTTCCCCGACGATACGCGCGCACTTGAGGTGCTTTTTGTTCGGCGCGAGGGACAGGTCGTGGTGCATCGCATAGAGCAGGCGCCGCTGGGAGGGCTTGAGACCATCGCGGGCATCCGGCAGGGCGCGGGAGATGATGACGGACATCGAGTAGTCCAGAAAGGACTGCGACATCTCGTCGGCCACATTGATGGGGGAGATGCCGCTCTCGCCCGGAGTCGGGGCCGGGGCCGGGGCGGCGGGAGGTGAATCAGAGTTGGGGGGCATAAGTCTACATGAAATACTGAAAACCAAATCGAGCGCCTAAATAACGATCTTCCTATATCTCTACTTAGAGATGTCTATTGGTGTCGACAGATTGTCTAAGATTGAGAATACTGAGTCAGGCTGCAATGCCCAACGGAATGCAGCGTGAACTTCCCAGGTGTATCCGAAATCGAAAAATTTATTTGCCAGAAACTTATTTTCCTCAAAATCAATGCGCTGAATTGTTCCGTCCTCAATTTCTTTGCGCGCGTGAATGAAGTTAATTTTGAATAAAAAGTAACCAAGGTCGTGAAGAGTAGCCAGCTTCCCATCTGCAAAGCGAAACGATCCGCTTTGGCAGATGTTTTGAATCTTAGAGTTTAATTCTCCTGACGAGTAAGAAAACGCCTCTAACGTAGTCTTCTTCTTCGATGCTGGTTTCATACCTAAAAGCAAGCGCTGAATTTCGGGCAATTCAGACTTAAATTCATTTACGCAGTCCTGTATCCGCCCTTGCGAATAAGATTGAAAGACCGCCTCTAAATGCTTTGTTTCAATGCGCTGCGCTTTCGAATTGGCTGCCTCTCGAGCGGCGGCGGTGCATAGTTTAATCAAGTCCCGTGGTCGTTTGCGGATCAACGAAAGCAAGACTCTGTATATCGGCGTGTTATTCCAATGGCCGCGACCAGTAAAGACGGACACGAAAACTTCATTTACCATGCTTGATAGCGCTTCTTGGCTAATGGTTTTCGCTTTTTCAGTCGGGAGGTCCTCCCCCTTGAATGCACAAATTCGCTTTACCAATAGGACGAAAATCTCAAAATTCGTCCAACTTTGGAAAATTACAGACCCTTCAATTTTGTCAGTTGATTCGTCCGATGTTCTTACCAAGTGATAAACGTCTGATCTCAGAGCCAGACGGAATCTCAATCCTTGGTGATCAGTCGATAGGTCGCGAACAGCATTCAACAGGGCTGACAAGCGTTTTATATCTCCCTTGTGTCCTTCCCAACCTCGGTCAAGATCGTCGATATAAACTACTATTTTCTTTTTCTCTAGCAGCGATTGAAATGCGCTAGCTTTGCTTGCATCTAAATTTATTTCATTTTTTGCTCTGGAAAGAGTGTCAACTATGAATTGGACAATATTTGCAGCTTTCTGAAGTGCGCTAGATACTCCCTCCGGTGCGTCAAGGCCGAACTGCTCAAAGGATTTTTCACCAATGATTCGAAGTAAGCCTTGCTTCCAATCTCTGATCTGTTCTAAAAAGTCCGCGTCACGATTCGCAATCGTTATCACATCATCGGGTCGCACGAAAATTGGAAGACGTTCGTTTTCCCGGTCTTCGGCGAACGCTACGCGAAATAAAGCGGATTTACCGATCCCTTTGTGGCCAACTAAGATTCGAAGAGGAGTTTCTGATGTTACACGATCGAAAATGTCATTTTTTACAAAGTAGCTTCTGAGTCGGTCGAGCGACTCGTTTTCAGCAGCCTCGTTCCCAAATAACGCCTGTATATTCTCTTCGGTAAAGTTCATATCTAAACATCCAAGTTCCGAACATTCAGCGCATGATCCTCGATGTATTGGCGGCGCGGCTCGACGGCGTCACCCATCAGGATGGTGAACATGCGGTCGGCCTCGACGGCATTGTCCTCGTCCATCTTCACACGCAGCAGCTTGCGGGTGGCGGGGTCCATCGTGGTGTTGAACAGCTCTTTGGCATTCATTTCACCGAGACCTTTGAAGCGCTGGATCTCCATGCCGCGCTTGCCGATTTCCATGATCTTGGACAGGATCTCGGGCACGCTGAAGACGGGGTGGACCCTGGCATGGTCGCCGTCGCCCTCGACGATCTGGAAGAGGGGCTCGTCCTGCGAGGAGAAATGCTTCATGTTCAGGCCGAGTTCATTCAATCGGACGAGAAGCTTGGCGATGGAGTTGGCCTCGTGAATCTCCACCAGGCGCGCGCGACGGCTGGGGCCGTCGGACTTGCCACCGCCAACCGCGTCGCTGTCGAGAGAGGCGGCCCGCCGCCCGAAAAGGTGGAGGTCGGCATTCTCCGCTGCAAAGTCGCGCAGGGCGGCCTCGCCGACGAAATAGTGCACCGTGACCTCGTTGCCCTCGCGCACTTGGACGAGATACTCGGGCAGTTTTCCGTCGCGACCGGCGGCGAGGTAGTCCTCGAAATCACCGGAATTCCGCGCGATCACGTCGCTGTAACGATTCAGCTTGGATAGCATCTCCAGCACCTCCTTGAGCTGGTCGTGGGCAAAGGTCTCGCCGTCCCCATTGGCGCCGGCACGGAGCTTCACGTCGTCGGCACCGAGTTCGATGAGGATCTTGTTCAGTTGGCCGTCATCCTGGACGTATTGCTCCTTCTTCTTCCGCGTGATCTTGTAGAGCGGCGGCTGGGCGATGTAGACATAGCCGGCTTTCACCAATGCCGGCATCTGGCGGCAGAAGAAGGTGAGCAGCAGGGTGCGAATGTGGGCGCCGTCGATGTCGGCATCGGTCATGATGACGATCTTGTGGTAGCGGGCCTTGTCCAGGTTGAAGGAGCCTTCCCCCTCGCCGTCGCCGATGCCGGCGCCGATGGCGGTGATCATGGTCTGGATTTCCTTGTTCTGGAGCACCTTGTCGAGGCGGGCCTTTTCGACATTGATTAGCTTGCCTCGGATGGGCAGGATGGCCTGGGTGCGGCGGTCGCGGCCCTGCTTGGCGGAGCCACCGGCGGAGTCACCCTCGACGATGTAGATCTCGCTCTCGGCGGGGTCGCGCGACGAGCAGTCGGCCAGCTTGCCGGGCAGACCGCCGCCGGTCATGGCCGACTTGCGCACCGTCTCGCGGGCCTTGCGGGCGGCCTCGCGGGCGCGGGCGGCATTGACGACCTTGTCGATGATGCGTTTGGCGATCTGGGGATTTTCCTCGAAGTAGGCATTGAGGCCGTCGTAAACGATGGAGGCCACCACGCCCTCGACCTCGTTGTTGACCAGCTTCTCCTTGGTCTGCGAGCTGAAGCGCGGGTTCGGGTGCTTGACCGACAGCACTGCGACGATGCCCTCGCGGCAGTCCTCACCGGAGAGGGCGGGGTCCTTGTCCTTGAGGAGCTTGTTGTTCTTCGCGTAGGTGTTGATGGCGCGGGTCAGGGCGGCGCGCAGGCCGCTGAGATGGGTGCCGCCGTCGCCGTTGGGGATGGAGTTGGCAAAGCACAGGATGTTCTCGTGATATTCGCCGGTGTACTGCAGCACGATGTCGGCGTAGCAATCGTCCTGCACCGTCTTGCCAGCGTCGTCGATGTCGACGAGGCGCTTGCCCTTGAGGACGATGGGCGCGGGATGGATCAGCTCCTTGTTCTCCCCGAGCTGGCGGACGAATTCGACGATGCCCTCCTCGTAGTAGAAAACCGCCTTGCGCTCCGAGTCGCCGCGCTCGTCGATCAGCTCGATGGTTACGCCGGGATTGAGGAAAGCCAGCTCGCGGAGCCGGGCGGTGAGGTAGTCGAAATTGAACTCGACCGTGGCCGTGAAGATGGTCACGTCGGGCAGGAAGGTGATCTTGGTACCGGTGCGGCCGGGATCATCGAGCTTGCCGATCACCTCCAGCGGGCGCGTCGTCTTGCCGCGCTCGAAGGCGATGTGGTAGATCTGTCCGTCGCGATAGACTTCGGCTTTGAACCAGTCGGACAGGGCGTTGACGCACTTGGCGCCGACCCCGTGGAGACCGCCGGAGAATTTGTAGGCGCCCTGGCCGAACTTGCCGCCGGCGTGGAGATTCGTCAGCACCAGTTCGACGGCGGGCATCTTGAATTTCGGATGCATGTCCACCGGGATGCCGCGGCCGTCATCCTCCACCGAAATCGAGCCGTCGGCGTGAATGGCGATGATGATCTTTTTGCAGTGGCCCGCGAGGTGCTCGTCGATCGAGTTGTCCAACACCTCGAAGACAGTGTGGTGCAGACCGCGCTCGGTGGCGGGGTCGCCGATATACATCCCGGGGCGCTTCCGGACGGCCTCGAGGCCTTCGAGTTTGTCGATCTGACCGGCGCCGTAATCGCTGGTCGGTTGGGGTGGGGTCGTATCGTCGAGATCAGCCATGGAAGGAGGAGGAAAGCTGGGAAAAAATCCGGTGGAAAAAGCCCGGAAATTCGGGCTTGGGGGACCAGCACTCCGCGACCCTCTTCATACGCTGGAATCCAAGAAAAATCAAGGATTTGGGCGCATTTCGCGGTTCTTTTTTGATCTTGAAAGTCAAGAAAGCCAAAGTTTACCCATTTTCCCGAAGGAAGGCCCCCTCTGGCGGGGGGCGGAGCCGATGCGGAGGGCGCCAGCAGACAGGCGGCGCGACGTTTCTCAGCGCTGATCGACCCGGGCCGGCTTTGGCAAAAAACAGAGTCAGGGTGTTTCCGATGGAACCCTGTTGGGTCTCCGATCGAACCCTGTCTGATCGGCGATCAAACCCTGTCTGATCGGCGTGGTGGCGGCAGGATCTGGGGCGCGGGCGAATAGCCCCGCCTCAGCGGTGTCGGAAAGCCTGATGCCAGGGGATTCGAGAGCGGCGGTCCGCTGTCACTTCTTTTTCTCCTCGCCGCCGCCGGAGTTGCCGAGTTCCGAGTATTCGGGCGGGAGCAGGTTGCGGAAGCGGGATTTGTCGATGGCTTTCATGTAGGCCTCGACGGGATCGACGATGCCCTCGAGCAGCTTTTCCCAAATGGCATCGTCCATGAACTGCATGCCCTCGCTCTTGCCGCCGGTGATGATGTCGTAAAGCTTCTGGGTGGCGCCCTCGCGGATGACGGCTCCGACGGCCGGGGTGGAGACGAGGATCTCGTTCACGGCGACGCGGCCGGGCTTGTCGGAGCGGCGCAGCAGCAACTGGGCGACGACTCCGCGCAGGGAGCCGGCGAGCATGGTGCGGACCTGGCTCTGTTGATCGGACGGGAAGACGTCGACGAGACGGTCGACGGTTTTCCGGGCGTTGTTGGTGTGCAGGGTGCCGAAAACGAGCAAGCCGGTCTCGGCGGCGGTCAGGGCCAGGGAGATGGTCTCGAGGTCGCGCATTTCGCCGACGAGCACGATGTCGGCATCCTGTCGCAGCGAGGCGCGCAGGCCATCGGCGAAGGTGGGCGTCTGGATGGGCACCTCGCGCTGGGTGATGGTCGAGGTCTTGTTGTTGTGAACGAACTCGATGGGCTCCTCGACGGTGATGATGTGCCGGGCGTAGGTGCGGTTGATGTAGTCGATGATGGCGGCGAGGGTGGTCGACTTGCCGGAGCCGGTGGGACCGGTGACGAGCACGAGACCGCTGCGGAGGTCGCCGAAGCGCTCGATGGTGGAGGAGAGGCCGAGATCGTCGATGGTCTTGATCTTGGTCGGGATGAGCCGGAACACGGCGCCGAGTCCGTTTTTCTGCTTGAAGTAGTTGCAGCGGAAACGCGACTGGATGTCCATCTCGTAGGCGAAGTCGAGGTCGCCGCGCTCGAGGTAGCGCTCGAAGGCATCGGGTTCGCAGATCTCGGAGAGCATGTATTTCAAGGTATCATGCTCGAGGACACCGTCGGAGATGGGCTGGACGGCGCCGTGGGCCCGGATTTTGGGCGGTTGACCTTCGCTGAGATGGAGGTCGGAGGCACCCACTTCGACGAGGTGCTGGAAGTATTGATCGATGACAGCCATGGGACGTAACGGGGCGGAAAAGGGTGGGTAGGTCAGGCTTCAGGACATGCCGAGATTGCGACGCATGGTGGCGCGGTCGGTGGACCGGGCGAGCGCTTCGTCGGCGGTGATCTCGCCGCTGTGGTAGAGGGACATCAGGGAGTCGTCCATGAGGACCATGCCGACATTTTTGCCGGTCTGCATGATGCCGGGGAGCATGAAGGTCTTGCCGTCGCGGATGGTGGCGGAGACGGCGGGGGTATTGACCAGCAGTTCCAGGGCGAGGGCGCGGCCGGAGCCGTCTTTTTTGGGCACCAACTGCTGGGAAATGATGCCGCGCAGGGACTCGCCGACCATGATGCGGATCTGCTCGCGCTGCTCGTTCGGGAACACGTCGAGCACGCGGTCCAGGGTGCGCGCGGCGCTGCCGGTGTGCAGGGTGGCGAGCACGAGGTGGCCCGTTTCCGCCGCGGTGATGGCCAGCGAGATGGTCTCGAGGTCGCGCATTTCACCGACCATGATGATATCCGGATCTTCACGCAGGGCGGCGCGGAGCGCGGCGGCGAAGCTGTCGGTGTGGGTGTGGATCTCGCGCTGGTTGACGTGGCAATTCTTGCTGTCGAAGACGAACTCGATGGGATCCTCGAGGGTGATGATGTGGTCGTGGCGCTCGATGTTGATCTGGTTGATCAGCGAGGCGAGGGTCGTCGACTTACCCGAGCCGACGGCGCCCGTGACGAGGATGAGGCCGTTGTGGTACTGGAGCAGGGGCTTGATGGCCTCGGGCAGGCCGAGTTCCTCCATCGTTTTGAGATTGGTGCTGATGACGCGGAAGACCATCTCCCAGCCGAGGCGCTGCTTCACCACGGAGGCGCGGAATCGGCCGAATCCGGGGTCGTAGGCGAAGTCGACGTCGCCGCGCTCCTCCAGGCGGCGCAGCTCCGGCTCGGGCAGATAGACGCGGGCGAGGTGCTCGGTCTGCTCGGGGGTGAGGACTTCGGCGTTTTCCCAGATGGGCTGGAGCAGGCCGAAGCGGCGCCATTTGGGTTTGCAGAAGGGGGCGATGTGCACGTCGGAGCAGTTGTACTGCTGGGCGAGACGGAGGTATTCGTCGACGTGGTCGAGTACGGGGACGGTATCGGACATGGGATCGGGGAAAAGGGGGGGATGTCTAGCCGGGATGCTGGTCGTGGTGCGGGGAAACCGGCCGTCCGCGAGTCCAGCGGTCGATTTCCTGCCGGGCCAGCCGGGTCAGGGCGGGCTCGGAAAGGCGCAGTATTTGCTTTCCGGCGAATCCGAGCAAGCCCAAAAAGAGGGAACGTTGGGCGGCGGTGGCCATGCTGGAGTCGGCGATCCGGTCCCGTCGGGAGCGGCGCGTGGGCAGCAGGGTGCGGGAGAGGAGGATGCCGGCGAGCAATCCGCCGCCCAGCCACCGGCCGGGATGGCGGCGCACGGAGGCGGCGAGCCGGTCGCGGACGTTCACGGCCTGTCCGAGACCATCGAGTTCACCCGCCAGGCGACGGCGGGAGGCCTCGATCTCGCGGAGCAGGCGGGCGCGCTCGTCCGGGGGGCTTAGTTTTCGGGATGATGGCGTCTCAGCCATTGGCGGTCTTTTTCGAGTTCGTTCAGGGAGTCGCGGAAGGGCGGCTCGGCGAAGCGTCGCCGGGCGGCGAGCAGCAGGATCAGTCCCGCGAGCAGATGGGCTCCGGCGCAGGCGAGGGCGACGACGGGCCAGGGCCAGCTCTGGGAGCGGGCCAGCCAGCCGACGAGGCCCACCATGGCGCCGAACCAGGCCAGACCGAGGAAGAAGGCGCCGGCCAGCCCGCAGAGCAGGCGGAAAAGGATGGCGCTGCGGGCCTCGCGGGCTTCCAGGCTGAGCAGGGCGAGCCGGGCGTGGAGGTAGTCCAGGCCGGTGGCCAGGATGTCCGCCGTGAGATCGGCCAGACCGGAGCGGCCACTGCCGGAGCCACCGGGGCGGGGAGGATCGGCCTCGGTGGGATGGCGGCGCATCGCGCGGTCGGGGCGGCAAATTGGCCGAAAATCGGGGGGATCAGCGCAGGATGCGTCCGATGATGAAGCCGACGCCGAGGGCCAGCAGCACGGCTTTGGCCGGATTCTGCCGGACGTAGGCCTCGCCTTCCTCGCGCCAGTCGTCGAACTGGGTGCGGGTCTCGGCCCAGCGTTCTTCGGCGTAGTCGCGGAAATGGTCGACCTGTTCGGTGGCGTTTTCGCGAATCTCCCGGGCGCGCCGGCCGGCTTCGTCACGCAGCCGCTGGCCGCCGGCGTAGGCGGCATCGCGGAGGTCGTGGACTTTCTGGGTGGCGGCGGCGCGGAGTTCGTCGGCGGCCTGCTGGGCGTGGGCCCGGCTGGCTTCGAAAGTCTCGGCGGGATCGGAGGCGGGGATGGAGTCACTCATGGGCGGGAGGTCGTTGAGGGGGAGGAAGGGGGAGCCGGACAGATGCCGGCGTGGCTCTGAATGGCCGGCGTTAGGATGACTTTGGCATACTCGTCCGAGAAACGCAATGCTGCGGAAACTGCCGGGGCGGGAGGATCGGCCCTGGCTGGCGCGATTCGGACTCGGAAAAGGCGTTGAGCCGGCCGCCGGGCGGGGGCATCTTCGCCGTTTCCCATGCCATCCGAAGAACCCGCCAAAGCCACCCGCGCTCCGAAGAACGCTGCCGAATCCGATGCCGTCGACCTGGAGGTCAAGGACGCCAACCTGATTTTCAATGCCGCCTGGCAGGAGCTGGAGCAGGAGGTGGGAATCGAGGGGCTCCGGTTTCCCAACGAGGTGATCTGGCTGAACGGCGCTCCGGGGGCGGGCAAGGGGACGCAGACGCGATTCATCCAGGGCTACCGCGGCCTGACGGCGGAGCCGATCGTGATCAGCTCGCTGCTGCAAAGCCCGGCGGCACGAAAGCTGATCGATGCCGGGCTGATGGTCGGCGACCGCGAGGTGACCGGCCTGCTGCTGCGGGCGCTGCTGCGGCCGGAGAACCAGACCGGTGTGGTGGTGGATGGCTATCCGCGGACCAAGGTGCAGGTGATCTGCCTCAAGCTTCTGCATGAGAAGCTGAATGCCCTGAGGCAGAAATACATCGGCACGCCGATGGCCCACCAGTTCCGCAAGCCGATGTTCCACATCGTGGTGCTCTTCGTGGACGAAGCCGAGTCGGTGCGTCGCCAGATCCTCCGGGGCGAGCGGGCTCGCGCCCACAACGCTTCGGTCGAGGCCTCCGGGGTCGGTCAGCCGGAGGAAACACGCGCCACCGACTTGTCGGAGGAAGCGGCGCGGAATCGCTACCGCACCTTCAAGGAAGTCACCTACGAGTCCCTGAAATCGCTGCGCGAGGTGTTTTACTACCATTATGTGAACGCCCACGGCACCATCGACGAGGTGCAGCGGCGCATTCAGGATGAATTGCGCTACCAGAGTTCACTGGAGCTGGACCAGTCGACCTTCGATCGCATCTCCCGCATCCCGGTGGCGCGGACGCTGAGCATTCACGCGCGCCAGGACCTCGTGAAGCGGCTCGACACCTACAACGAGGAGCATCCGGATCTGTTCGAGCAGTGTGTGGCGCTGATCGACGAGAAGTTCATGCCCATCATCCGCAAGCACACCATGTCGGGCAAGGCTTACATCAATTCGGAAAGCGCCTTCCTGTCGAATTCGCTCGTTCTCGGCATGATCATCGACATCTTTGCCGATCGCGGCTACGACACCGTGATCGACATCCGGCGTTACGATGTGCCGAGCCGTTTTGATCTGGAGACGGGGGAGATCACCACGCGGGAGAAGACCGTGTGGCGCTTCATCGTCACGTTCCCAGGATCGCGGATTCGGCGCGGGCAGTGACTCCGAGGCGGCCCGCCGGTTTCGCCGGGCCGGGCTCGAAGCTCTGCAGCCAGCGCCACCAGAGGAGATTGGCCACATCCTGGCAGCTTTCCGCGAGCAGGCGGAGCTTGGCACTCAAAGACAGGGAATCGAATTCCCTCTCGGCTCGGTCGGCCATCTCCGACAGCCAGCGGGCTCCGTGGCTGAGCCGCTCCGCGCCGTCGAGGCAATCGAGGGGCCGGATGGATCGCTCGGACGGGAGGTCCGACTGGAGAGAGGCAAACAGGAGGATCAGTCCCATCTCAAGGTCGTCGGAAAACTCGAACCGGGCTGGCGAATCGGTTTCGCCGGAGGTGAAGAGGTCGAGATCGTGACCGATCGTCTCGTAGGCATCGACCAAATGGGTGATGCGGCCGTGGATCGTGGCATCATCCATATCGGCGGCGTGGGCGGGAAGGAAGGCAGCACTGGTCATGGCTCAGTAGGTTGGTTTCCGATTCAGACGGGGGGCGGCCCGGTTTTATTCGGAAAACCGTTCACGCCTTCTCTGAAATCGGTGCGCCAGTCCCCGCCGGCGCCCGGCTCACCCGGCCCGATGCCCGGCGAGTTCGCGCAGCCGCTCCCGCAGCGCGTCGAGCCCCAGGCCGGTGTCCGCGGAGATGGGAATGATCTCCTGACGGGAGAAACGCTGCTGGAGATAGGCGTAGTTTTGCTGGGCAGCCTCCAGATCCATCTTGTTTGCCACGATCAACCAGGGGCGGCGGGACAGCTCTTCGTCGTAGAGTTTGATCTCGGTGCGCAGCGATTCCAGGTCGGCGATGGGATCGCGCCCATCGACGCCCGCGGTGTCGACGACGAACAGCAGCAGCCGGCAGCGGGTGATGTGCCGCAGGAACTCATGACCGAGACCGACATTCCGGTGGGCGCCCTCGATGAGCCCCGGAATGTCCGCCACCGTGGCGCGCTGGTAACCGGGGAACTCGACCACGCCGACATGGGGCGTCAGGGTGGTGAAGGGATACGACGCCACCTTCGGATGCGCGTTGGAGATCGCGCCCAGCAGGGTGGATTTGCCGGCATTCGGAAAACCCACCAGCCCGGCATCGGCGATCTGCCGCAGCTCGAGGAAAAACCAGCCCTCCTCGCCCTTGGTGGCGGGACGGGTCTCGATCGGCGCGCGGTTCGTCGGTGTGGCAAAGTGCTGATTGCCGAGTCCGCCTGTGCCGCCATGGCAGAGCACGAACCGCTCGCCGTTGCGGGTCAGGTCGGCGATGATCTCGCCCGATTCGCGCCGGGCGGTGGCTTCGCCGTCAGCGGACTCGCCCTCCGCCTCGTTCTCGTAATCCTCGTCCTCGTCATCCAGGTCCGCGTCGGCGACTTCGAAGATCTCGCCCTCGCCGTCGTCGGTGTCGATCGGCTCGTCCTCTTCGGTGTCTGCGTCTGCCTCCCCGTCCACGTGGCCGCCATCGGCCGTCTCCTCGTCTTCCCAGTCTTCCTCGCTCTCATCGACGATGATGAATTCGGTGCCGGGACCGAGGTCGTCTTCCTCCTCGCGCCGGACGTGCGGCGCATCCGCGCGGCGAATCACGGTGCCAGCGGGCACCTTCAGGATGATCGGTTTTCCCGCCTTGCCGGACTTTTTGGTGCCCATCCCGTTCTGCCCCCGCTGGGCGATGTATTTCTGCCGGTAAAACAGGGACCGCAGGCTGTCCGTGTGCGGGTCCACCTCGAGGATCACATCGCCGCCGCGGCCACCGTCGCCGCCATCCGGGCCTCCCTTGGGGACGAATTTTTCGCGCCGGAACGACACGACGCCGTCGCCGCCGTCGCCGGCTTTTGCATAGATTTTCAGGTGATCGACAAACATGGAAGGGTGGGGGAGGGCCGCGGTTACCGGCCGGTGGGGGAAAAGGCTTGAGCTTAGGATTTGTTGACCAACGTCCGGTACAGTGCCAGCGTCCGCTCGGCGATGGAAGTCCAGGAAAATTGCTGCTCCACTCGCGCGCGACCCGCCAGACCCATGCGGCGGCGGGTGTCGGGTTCTGCCATCAGGCGGTTGATTCCGGCGGCGAGGTCGCGGGCAAACGCCGGCGGGTCGATCGGCTCAAAGGGGCTCTCGGTCTGCTGCTCCAGCGGGATCAACAGGCCGGTTTCCTCGTGGACGATCACCTCCTTCATTCCGCCGACAGCGCTGGCCACCACGGGCACCTCGCAGGCCATCGCCTCGAGATTGATGATGCCGAAGGGTTCGTAAATCGAAGGACAACAGAAAACGGAAGCCCCGGAGTAGAGATGGATCTTCGTCTCCGTGTCCAGCATCTGCTCGATCCACACCACCGGGCCACTGTGGGCGGCGCGGGCGCGCTCCACCGCGGCGCTCATCTCGGCCGCGATCTCCGGCGTGTCCGGGGCACCGGCGCAGAGCACCACCTGGGTGCCGGGCGTGAGATGCTCGATGGCATTGACCAGATGGACGATGCCCTTTTGCCGGGTGATGCGCCCGACGAACAGCACATAGGGACGCTCGGGATCGATCCCGTAGCTGGCGATGCGCTCCGGATGGAGCCGCGGGCGATACTCGTCCAGGTCGATGCCATTATAAATGACATGCACCCGCTCCTCCGGCACGTCGAACAGCCGCAGGATGTCGGCTTTCGTCTCGGCGGAGACGGCGATCACCGCATCGGCCATCTCGATGGCGGTCTTTTCCAGCCAGACGGTGAAATCGTAGCCCCCGCCCAGTTGCTCGCGCTTCCAGGGCCGCAGGGGCTCCAACGAATGCACCGTCAGCACCATGGGCACCCCGTAGCACTGCCTCGCCACGATGCCGCCGAAGTGCGCATACCACGTGTGCAGATGTACCACATCGGCGCGGATCTCGCGGGTGTTGAACTCCAGACAGCGCTGCAGCGCCCCGAAAATCGAGTGCAAAGGCGCCGGCGCCGTGTAGCCGGAGCGATCCCAGCCCGCCCCGCGCACCGCCGGACGGCCGTTGCCGCCCTCCTCCCACTGCTCGCCGAAGCAGCGCACCTCCACCTCGCAGAGCCGGGCCAGTTCGCGCGCCAGGTATTGGACATGGATGCCCGCCCCGCCATACACATTGGGCGGGTATTCATTGGTCAAAAGCAGGGACTTCACCCGGCAGCACTCCACCATTTTTGGGCGAAATGCCACCGAAACCTGCCGCGCCACCGGCCAACTTTCCCGCGACCGGGCGGGTAGGGTGGGGTTGGAACCCGTGCATTCCCCCCCCCTTCCCACATCCACCCATGAAATCCCGTTTGTCCCGCCCGCTGCCCCTCGCCGCCGTCCTCATCGCCTCACTGCTTTCGCCGGTTGCCCTCCTGGCCGGTGAGAGCGACGTCTATCGCTCCGAGTTGTTCACCAGCCTGAAGCCGGTTTACGAGGATCGCTTCGACGGCGCGCTGAATACCGCCTTCTGGGAGGTCCGGCAGGGCACCACCTGGACCATTCAGGATGGCATCCTCACCGGCAATCCGTCGACGAAGGAGTTTCAGGAGAAAATGCTCGCCAAGGGAGACAAGGCCCACGCCGGCTTCAAGCCCGTCATCTGGCTGAAACAGGTGCCCGAGCGCTTCGTGTTCACCGCCCGCCTGCGCCACCGGGCCGGAGCTTTCATGCCGCGGTTTCCCCTCATCGACCTCGGACACCACGTCCACACCCTCTCCTTCAGCGAAAAAGCCACCACCGTCACCATTCGCCAGAATGTCCAGACTCTCACCGTCGCAGAGCCGCTCCTCACGCTCAATCAGTGGCACGATCTGGCGATCGAACTGAAGCCGGGCCAGTTGCTGCTGAAGATCGACGACAAAAAGCACCTCTTCGAGAGCCCGCACATCGACATGGCCGGGCAGGCGCAAATTGATTTCAAGGGCATCGATCTCGGCACCTGGGAGATCGACTCCGTGCGCCTCTGGGAGGGGCAGTGAGCCGCGATTTGAACTTTGAATTACCACCCTTCAACATGGCACTGGAAGGACCAGGGCCGGACGTCCAATCCTTTTGTGCTGGATGACCTGCCCGTCTCACACTGGCTTGAGAAGCAAAGGGGGCCTTTGAAAGACCAGGTCCGTTTCGCAAAAATCCGTCGAGGCGTTCGCTCGTGCCCAAATTCGGCGGGAATGCACCATTCCCATCTGTTTGAAACGCGAGTTGGGAGGGTGGTGAAAAATTGAAGGGAAAAAGCCTGGTGGATTCGGGGAGACAATTTTCCATCTTCGATAATCTGAGACAAGGCGGACAGGATCACTTGAGAAGCGGGGGCGGGAGGTTAGTGTGCCAAAACCATATTTTCAATTCATGACTTTAGAAGACTTCCCTGAATTCAATGTACAGACCGAGACCCGTTATGGTCCGATTCTTTACAACAAGAACGACATCTACATTGGGAAATCTTTTGAGTTTTACGGAGAATTTTCCCATGGCGAAGCCCACCTTTTTGACGCGATCGTGAAACCCGGGATGACGGTGGTTGAAGTGGGGTCCAACATCGGATCGCATACCGTTTTCCTGGCCCGCAAGGTTGGCCCCCGGGGGCGGGTCAATGCCTTCGAGCCCCAGTTGATCGTCTTTCAGACGCTTTGCGCTAACGTGGCACTCAATCAATTAACCAACGTAATTACCCATTTTGCCGCGGTTGGTGCCGAATCGGGGGTTTTGCGCGTTCCGGTCCTGGATCCAAAGGTCAGCAACAATTTCGGGGGGCTGGGATTGGGCGGTTTTGAGTCCGGCATGGAGGTCCCGGTGATCACGATTGATTCTTTGAGACTCAGCTCCTGTCATTTTCTGAAGGCTGATGTTGAAGGGATGGAGGAATTGGTCCTGCGTGGTGCGGAAGCCACGATTCGCCAGCACCGTCCGATTCTTTACATTGAGAATGATCGCCCGGAAAAATCAGGCAGCTTGGTGAATTACATCGCATCTTTGGGTTACCGGATGTTTCTACACTCGCCTCCGTTGTTTAATCCTGACAATTTCAAGGCCAACCCGGAAAATGTGTTTGCCAATATCGTTTCCCAAAACCTCCTGTGCATTCATGAGTCCATCAGGGCGCAGATTTCTGGCATGCCGGAGCTGACCGTAACACCCTGACTTTCCATTTGGATAACTGGAGCCGGGAGGTGATTTGGGACTACACGGCCGGAATCTATCGGCTGTTGCTGTTTGGAAAAGGACTGGCGCAGGAGGCGGATGCGCAGACAGGACCGCTGGCGCGCCGGGGATTCGGCGCCGAACAGAGGGAATTTTAAAGGGACGGGAAAATAAAAAATTGGGCAGGCGCAAATTGATTTCAAGGGCATCGATCTCGGCACTTGGGAGATCGACTCCGTGCGCCTCTGGGAAGGGCAGTGAGTTGCGCTTCGGGTTTCGACTTTGAACTCTGATTGATGGAGCCGCTCGACGTGCCTCTCCAGTGGGGCTGGAGCGATGACATCGAGCCGCCGCCGCCGGAATGGTGGTTGGGCGGCACATGCGATCCCTGGCAGGCACCGGAATCCGATCTCGGTGATGGGCGCGCCCTAAGTCTCGATGCCGCTGATCCTTTCCCGCCGGACGACGTGCCCGTCTTCCGCTGGGATTGAGGGGCCAAGAAAGCCGTTGAATGACGCGGATCGTTTCGCAAGAAGTCGATCTGGCCGCATCCCCGTGCCCACACTCGGGAAAAAAGTCCGTTAAATGGCACGGCAAACCGGTGGAATTGAAAATGCGATTGACCGGACAACCCAATCCGGCGCAAAATGACCCGAAATGAGCCTCATTTTACCCCTCCTTCCCCTGACCTCCTTCCACCCCGGCCCCAAGGGCGGCGAGGGAACGGAGGGGTTGAAAAAGCGATTTCCTAGCAGTTAATCACGAAGGGGCACGAACTTTCAGGATGGGGAGGTGTCGGTTCTGGGGCGAACTGGGGAGGGGGGGAAACTGCGATTCCCGAAGGGAGATGAAAAGTCTTGCCGATTAAGGGCGGTCCCCTTTATCATAGTCGGCATGAAATGGCCTTTTCGCCCCGCTGCCTGGCTCCTGCTGCTGGCTTTGATGTCCGTTCCGGGCCTGGGCCAGGAGAAAGGGAAGAAACCGGATCCCTTTGCGGAGCTTCCCGACACGAAGATGATCACGGTGGAATACTCCATGGGTTCTTTGATCCTCCCCTCCTCCGGGCGGACTACTGAGCCGAGCAACGAGCAGCCTGATCCGACCCAGAAATCAGCTCAAGAGGTGCTCGAAAGTTATGGAATACATTTCCCCAAAGGTGCCAAAGCTGACTACAACCCCGCAGCGGGCTCGCTCAGAGTTACCCAAACAATCAACAATGTTAAAGACATTGACGGAATCATCGATTCGATTCTTGGCGGAGGTTGGACGTTGATTCACATAGAGTTGAGATTCATCTCTGCGTCAGCCGCGGACGCGGAGAGAATCGCTGACTTGGCCCGTCCTGACTTCAGACATGATGCCGCCTACCAGGATGCGTTGTCCTTGGTCGAAGCAGGCAAGGCTGAAGTCCTTTCCACGACCCATGTCGTCGCCCGCAGCGGGCAACGGTCCCTTTCCGAATCCGGAGAGGAAATTCTCGCAATCAGTGGTTTCAAGTGGGATGAGAGGCCCGGCCGACTGGTGCCCGAATTTTCCAAGCGCAGGGTGGGCTTGACCTTTGAAGTCGATCCCGTAACCGGACGGGATGAGTCAACCATCAGTCTGAACGTTTCTGTGGAGCATCATTATCGGCCTCCCGTATCCGAGCCGATGAAGGTCATTCTATCAGAAGGCAATGAGCAGTCATTTTTGCACCACCGCTTTTTTGCTGATAAAGTGATCTGTCACGTCACCATGACATCGGGATCGACCTTGCTGATCGGCCGGTTCCGGGATGGTCAGGACAAAGATGCCAAACCGGGTGAAGCAATCGAACGCCTCGCCTTTTTGACAGTGAACACTCAGAAGCCTCCAAGGAGACGCGTCATCGAAGCAGAAAACGCAAAAGAGGGCGCCACCAACGAGTAGAATTTTAAAGGGACGGGAAAATAAAAGGTGATTCCTCGACCACCTCTACCGCGTCAGCATCGAGACCCTGCGCGACTGGATGCGCGCCCGCATCGATCTGCCCGAGGGCCGGCTCGCCGCCGTCGCCTCCGTGCAGACCTTTGGCGACTACCTGAATTTGAATTTTAAAGGGACGGGAAAATAAAAAATTATGACAACGAGCCACCTCCGGCGGATTGGTGGTTCGGCGACACACCCGATCCCTGGCAGGAACCGGAGTTCGATTTTGGCGACGGGCGCGCCCTGGGTCTCGATGCAGCAGATCCCTTTCCGCCGGAGGACGTGCCCGTCTTCCGGTGGGACTGAGGGACCAAGACAGCGGCTGATTAACCCGGATCATTTCGCAGAAATCGATCTGGAGCGTTTCCCCGTGCCCAAATTTCATGAAATCGGGCCGCATCCAGTCCGCAAAATGGTCGATTTCGGAAAATCGGTTGACCGAGGCATCGAATTCAGCGCAAAATGTCATTAAATGAGCCTCATTTTACCCTTCCTCCCCCTGAACCCCCACCAACCCGGCCCCAAGGGCGGCGAGAGAATGGAGAGGTTGAAAAAGCGAATTCCTAGCAATAATCGAAACAACAACGCTTTGGATTTTCAGTGATATGACAAGGTGCCATGTCGTAATTTAAAGGGACGGGAAAATAAATGGTGAAACGTCTTGCTTTTGCCGCCCTTTCAGCTTTACTGGTCAGGTTGCCCCTTTTCGCCTCGGCTACAGCTTCCGATCCATTTCCTCAGCCCAAATCTCATGCGTCAACCCCGTCTCCTTCAACAACCCGGCGCGGATGCTTTCTACCATGTGATCTCCCGCGTGGTCGATAAGCGTTTCATCTTCAACGCCAAGGAAAAGAATCATTTTCGTCGGTGGATGCGGAAGTTGGAGGCGTTCTGCGGGGTGGAGGTGGTGACCTTTTGCCTGATGTCGAACCATTTCCACCTGCTCGTCCGGGTGCCGGACCGGGAGTCGATGCCGCGGTTGACGAAGGAGCGGCTCCTGGAACTCCTGCCGATCCTCTACGACGCCTCGCAGCGGCTGGGGATCGAGCAGGAGATTGCGCGGGCGACGGCTTCGGATGATCCGACTTGGATGGCGGGGATTCTGGAACGGTTCGAGAGCCGGCGCTACAATCTGGCGAGCTTTGTGAAGGACCTGAAGCAACGGTTCACGCGTTGGTTCAATCGCGAGAACGGTCGCAAGGGCACGCTGTGGGAGGATCGCTACAAAAGCGTGCTGGTGGAGGGTTCGGAGCGGGCGCTGCTGACGATCGCGGCCTACATTGACCTGAATCCGGTGCGGGCCGGCATGGTGGCGCGTCCGGAGGACTATCGCTGGTGTGGCTATGCCGAGGCGGTGGCGGGGCGACGCCCGGCGCGGCGGGGCCTGTGCGCGATCTTGAATCACACCAGCCACGGGGTGAACCGGGACGTGACGTGGGACTACACGGCCGGAGTCTATCGGATGCTGCTTTTCGGAAAAGGACTGGAGCAGGAGGCCGATGCGCAGACGGGGCGGAAGGCGCGCCGTGGATTCAGCGTGGAACAGATCGAGGCGGAGGAAAGGCGGGAGGGCAAGTTGTCGATCCCGGAGATCATCCGCTGTCGGGTGCGGTATTTCTGCGATGGGGCGGTCTTCGGCTCGGTGGAGTTTGTGAATGGCGTCTTCGAAGCGAATCGCTGGCGCTACGGT
>JAEUHH010000027.1 GCA_016795505.1 Verrucomicrobiales bacterium
AGCTCTGACCTCCGAAATCGGTGCTTTGACCTCCGAAATCGGAGCTTTGACCTCCGAAATCGGAGCTTTGACCTCCGAAATCGGAGCTCTGACCTCCGAAATCGGAGCTCTGACCTCCGAAATCGGAGCTCTGACCTCCGAACTTGGAGCTCTGACCTCCGAACTTGGAGCTCTGAACCCCAATAATGAGCCCCTGGGCCCCACGAAGGGGCTCCAGGGCTTCGTTTTTGGGGAATTGGCTGTTTTCGGATGGCCCTGCCATCACGCTTCCGACGTCTTGGGTTTCAGCGGCACCCGTTTGAACCGGGTGCCCACTTGGGCGCGCAACTCATCCAGGCCGTCGCCGACCCCGATCGCCTTGAGGACAACTTAGGTCTCCAGGCAATAGACCATCACGTCGGTGGCCAGGGCCATTTCGGAGTCGTCGGTCTTTTCGCACACGGGCTGGAGGCGATGCAGGCGGACCCGCAGCGAATCGGGGGAGGTGAGATCGGTCTCCACCGCGCGGGGCGGGCAGACGGTGATCCGCGATCTGTCAGCAACAATCGGTTGATTCGTCCCACAGGACGCTCAACTGTCCCCACCCGTTTCAAAACTCCCGTATCTCATGGAAAACGTCATCATCATCGGCACCGGCTGCGCCGGCTGGACAGCGGCGATCTACACCGCCCGCGCCAACCTGCGACCGCTCGTCATCTCCGGCACCCAGCCGGGTGGTCAGCTCACCACGACCACGGAGGTGGAAAATTTCCCCGGCTTTCCCGAGGGGGTGATGGGGCCGGATCTGATGATGCGCATGCAGCAGCAGGCGGAGAAGTTCGGCACCCGGGTGGAATACGCCCAGATCGATGCGGTGGAAAAACAGGCGGACGGCTCATTCGTCCTCAAGTCCTCCGGGACGGACTACCGCGCCCGGGCGGTGATCGTGGCCACCGGGGCGAGCCCGCGCCATCTGGGGCTGCCGAACGAGTCGAGCCTCATCGGCCGCGGTCTCACGTCCTGCGCGACGTGCGACGGGGCTTTTTACCGCGATGTGCCGGTGGCGGTGATCGGTGGGGGGGACTCGGCCTGCGAGGAGGCGAATTTCCTGACCCGGTTCGCGTCGAAGGTGTACCTCATTCACCGTCGCGACGAACTGCGCGCGTCGAAGATCATGGCCGACCGGGTGTTGGCGAATCCCAAGATCGAGCCGGTCTGGGACAGTGTCGTGACGGCCTACCTGACCAACGAAAAGGGGGAGATGCGTGCCGCGGCGGTGAAAAACCTGAAAACGGGCGCGGAGAGCGAGCTGGCGCTGGATTGCGTCTTCGTCGCCATCGGTCATGTGCCGAACACGGCGTTTCTGGCCGGCACGGGGATCGATCTCGATGAGTCGGGCTACATCGTTCTCAAAAAGGGCGGTCAGACCAACATCGAGGGTCTGTTCGCGGCGGGCGATGTGGCCGATCACGTCTATCGTCAGGCCATCACGGCGGCGGGCAATGGCTGCCAGGCGGCGCTGGATGCGGAGCGGTATCTCGCCGATCTCGGGGTGGAGTGAGCCGGGGTGGTCTCAGCCGGCGGTGCCGGCTTCCTTGAGCGGCTGGCCGAGCCGTCGCCAAAAGGGATCGAGCCGCTTGGCGACGAGCCGGGTGGCGCGCTCGCCCTGGCCGCTTTGGAAGGCTTCGGCGAGGAAGGTCTCGGAGGCGTAGAGGAGATTCAGGTCCCGGTCGGTCATTTCGATGATGTCGATGAGCCGGGCGGCGGCATCGGGGTCGGAGCCGATGGCCTGGAGGGACTGGGCGCTGACCGGTGCGGCGCGATGGGCGAACATCACGACTTTACCCGGGGCGGCGCCTTTGGCGATGCGGTCGGTGAGGGTGCTCCAAAAGGAAAAATGCTCGGCCGCCTCGAAGCCGATGCGGATGGCCGAGCCTTTCACGGACCACAACAGGCAGGGCCGGTCGTCGATCATCTCGACGGTCTGTCCGACGGCGGAAAACTGGCGTCCGACCGCACGGATGAGCTGCTCGAGCCGGCGCGGCTGCCACTCGGGCGAGCGGCCGGCGTTCTGGGCGACGGTGCTGGCTTCGATCTCGCGGAGGCGTCGCTCCAAGTCGCTGGATTCGCGGCTGGCAGGTGTGGCGGGAGCCGCAGAGGCGGTGACGGGGCGCGGGGGCTCGGACGGGGCGGGGGTTTCGCTGACGGCTTTGGCTCCGGAGCCGCGAATCTCGGCGATGATGGCTTCGATATTGGTCAGGCCGCGGGTGGGATCGATCCCGGCGGCCCGGGCGGCCAGCGATGGATCGTCGACGCGGGCACCGGCGCGCGGGGCGGGCGGAGTGGGCTGCGCAGGCGGCGGCGGAGCCGGCGTGGTGGCGGCAGGGGGAGGCGGCGCAGTCGGTGCAGGAGGCGTGACTGGCGTGGAGCGCGGGGTGGCAGGGCGCGGCGGCTCATCGGCGGCGCTGAAGACATTGCCGGTCGTCGGCCGGGGTGGCAGCGGCCGAGCGGGAGCGGGATTGTGGAAAAAGGAGCTGACTGAGTCCAGCGGGTGGGCCTTTGGTGCGGCGGGCGCAGCGGGGCGGCCGAGTGGCGGGGTGGCCATCGGCGTCGCAGGACGGGACGGAGCCGACGGACGCGAGGCGCCGCGGGTGAGGGGATCGTGATCCCACGCGCGGGCCGCCCGGCGCAGTACTTCGCGGGGATAGAGCGCGTCGTGGCCGGTTGATTCGAGGCAGGAGTCGCGGTGATGGCTCAGCCAGGCATCGCTGTCGGCGGCGGACCAGCCGGCGGCGTGGAGGCGGGCCGTGAGCAGGGACTCGGCATCGTTCGGGGACATCTCGCGCAGGGCGGTGGCCTCGCCGGTGAGGCGATCCACCCAGGCGCTGGGGATTTTCCCTTCGAACAGGGAGGCCCACAGGTCTTCATTCAAACACAGCAGGGTGACGCTACGCGGCACGGTGAAGCGCAGTTCGGTCAGGATCTCCGCGATCCGCATGCCGGCGGTGTCGGATCCGAAAAAGCCGTCGAGGTGATCGGCGATGAAGGCCACCGGGCGGCAGTCCGAGGCGATGCGCAGAAATTGGGTGAGCCGGTCGCGGGCTCCGGCCGGGCTGAGGGTGCGGAATTGCTCGAACGCCGTCGATTTCGGGCGCACGGCGTCCTGGAAAAAGCGGTTCCAGAAGACGATGTCGTCGAATTCCAGCCCCCAGCGGGCGCCGAGCGGGGCGGCGACGGCGTCCATGATCTCCGGGGAGCGCTTCGTGAGCCAGGAGACCATGCGGTTGCCCGACTTCGGGTCGAAGACGTCGCGGAACTGCACCCGGAG
Source organism: Verrucomicrobiales bacterium (assembly GCA_016795505.1). Taxonomy (GTDB): domain Bacteria; phylum Verrucomicrobiota; class Verrucomicrobiia; order Verrucomicrobiales; family DEV007; genus JAEUHH01. Next base: position 3,308 of record JAEUHH010000027.1, read on the forward strand.
GGCGATCTCGGTCTCGGGCAGCTCTTTCTCGTCCACGAGGCCGCGCTCGAGGGCGTGTCGGACACTCTGGGATTGGAAATACCGGGCCGTTTCCTCAAACAGCGAGCACCCCGGATGCTGCGGGCAGCGCGCGGTCCGATACTGATTGGAGATCGAAGCCAGCATCGAGTCCCAGCCGACCGGGCGGGAGGGATCGAACGGCAGGGCGACGGGGGCGATGAGGTTTTCCGTCACCGCGCGGACACGGCCGATGAGGTGGCTTTTCCCGTAGCCGGCCCGCGGGGCGGCCAGCAGGAGGGTGCGGCCCGAGCCTCCCCAGGGCGAGGTTGCCGGCCCGCGCTCGCTGAGCAGGCTCTCGAAGGCTTTCAGGCAGCGGCTCAGCGCGTCGGCATGGATCTCCATGATGCCGGGCAACGGGGTGATGCCCGACGCGAACACGTCGTCGCGGAAGGGATTCGGCGAGGCTTTTTCGGCGCCTTCAAATATCGAATCGAGATTGCGCATGGATCAGACAGGAGCGGGGATGGCGGTATTCCACCACAAGAGAATCAGTTTTGCAAACTTTTTATACTTTTGATAAGTTTACTACTTTACGGAATTGTGTCAGTTAGTTAATTTATGGAAAATTCATTGATTCCCGTTCTTATAGCGGGTCGCGAGCCACCTGCAAGCAATTCGAGGGCAAAAGCGGGAAATCTTTCATTCAGGACGGGCGAGTCCTCCGACTTTCCCGAAAATATTTCGCATCGAAAAGACAAAATCGCGGCAGAGAGGCGCTTTCCCCGATGAACGCAAGCCGAACCCGCTGTCATGAACGTCCCGGACTCCTCCCACGACGATTTGCCCCCGGATCTCGCCGATCTCGAGTCCCGACTCTCGGGCTTGGTGCCGACCCCGCCGGCGGCTCATGCCGGGCGGCGGTTGGGACGCCGGCTCGATGAGATGGCGGCGCAGCGCCGGGAGTCTCGGCAGATGTGGTGGCGGTTCGCCCCGGTGGCTGCGGCGGCCTGTCTGACGCTGGCGGGTCTGGCCACGCTGCGGCATCACCTCGGTACGCCGGCGGCGACGGGCGCGGTGGCGGAAGCCGTTGCCGACGAGCCGACTGCGACCGGGCCTGTGGAAGCGCCTGCGTTTGTCTCGCCGCCGCCGATTCAGACCGGCATTCCGGCCGATCACTTCGTGCCGGTGTCCTCGCAGGAGATCCTCCGCGAGACCACTCCGGGCGGGGTGATCGAACTTTCCGACCGCCTCCGAGCCCGCGAGGTGCGGGTCGAGTACGACCGGGCCTGGCATTGGCACGACCCAGCCACCCAGACCAATGTCCGCGTCTTCACGCCGCGCGAGGAGGTGATTCTCGTTCCCATCGAAACTGACTGAACCGAAACCCTGCCCCTGTTCCGCAACCATGAACCCCGTCCGCCTCTTGTCCGGCCTGTTGATGGCCGTCACGCTGCCCCTCGCCGGGCAGGCCCAGGAAAAATCGCCCCAACCCGGCTCGGCACCGGATGCCCCGGACCGCCGTGAGCCGCGTCCCACCTTCCAGCCTCCCGGAGGCCGGTCCGAGCGGCAGCCGACGCTGATCAAAGTCGCCTGGCTCGGCGTCGCCACCGCGCCGGTCGATCCCGCGGTGCGGCGTCACCTCGATCTGCCGGAGGGCTTTGGCATCACGGTTGATTACGTGGCGGAGGACAGCCCCGCGGCTGCCGCCGGCGTGCAGGAGCACGACATCCTCGTCAGGCTGGACGATCAGCGGCTGACGACTCCGGAGCACCTCGCGGTATTGGTCCGCGCGCAGAAAAAGGGCGACCGGGTGAAAATCGCCTTCCTGCGCAAAGGGACGGAGCAGACCGTCGAGATCGTGCTGGGCGAGACCGAGGTGCCCGAGCAGCCCGAGTGGCCGCGGGCTTTCGGCTTTCAGGTGCAGCCCGTGCCGGGTCAGGATCACCAGTGGCAGTTTCAGGGCCAGTTCCCCCTGCCAGCCCTGCCTTCCGGCGAGAAAGCCGAGGACTGGCAGCGGGCGATGCGGGACTATCAGGACCGGCTGAAGGAATGGATCGAAAAAAATCACCCCAAGCATTTCGCCCCTGACCAACGACCTGGTCGCGAGGGCGAGCCCGGCGACAAGCCCCGGGGTCGCGACAATCCGCCGCCTCCGCCCGGCGCCGAGCCGGCCGCGCAGCATCCCGCACTGCCGCTGCCGGGTCCCGGCAGTGAGAAAAAGCCGTCCGGCGACAAGCCGCCGCAGGTTTCGGTGCGTCCCGGCTTTCCCATTCAGGTTTTCAGCGGTTCCGGGATGATCCGGATCGACAACCAGCAGGGAGAGGTGACCATCCAGGTTCAGGATGGCAGGCACACCATCAAGATCGTCGATGCCGACGGCGGTGTGATTTACGAAGGCGACTACGATCCGGAAAAAGGTGCCGAGGCGCTGCCGGAAAAGGCCCGCGATCAGCTCAAAAAGATGAAACTCGACGATCTGAAGGTGCTCGGCCTGCCTCAGCCCGGTTCCGGCGAAGCCGGCCCCAAGACGGAGATCAAGATCGAGATCGAGTCCGGCCAGACGCCTGCCGCCTCCGGGAAGGAAGCCGGCAAAGGCGACCTGCTGTGACGGCACAACAGGCGGGCGACCGGTGAGGCGTCCTCACGGCGGCCGCGAAAAAGGCCCGGCCGCCGCAGCCTCACTTCCCCGTCAGCGCACGCCGCGCCCACGCCGCCGCGCCCTTCACGCCCGCGTCGTCGGCGAGTTGGGCCGGGACCAGCTTGAAGGTGTTGCGGTACGGGCCGAGCAGCCGCGCGTTGGCGGAGGCTTTCACCGTTTCGAGATAGAGCTTCGGCATCGCCGAGACCAAGCCGCCGCCCAGCACGATCACATCGGGCGCGAGCAGGTGGACCACCGTGGCAACGCCGGCGCCGAGCAGCACCGCGGCCTTGCGGACGATCTCCTCGATGGCTGTGTCGCCCGCCGCGATGGCCGCAGCCAGTTTGCCGCTGGTGATGGCCGAGATGTCGGTGCCGCATTCTTTGAGCAGATGGGGCGCCTGGCCCCGGTAGGCGGCCTGGGCGGCTTCGGCCGCGATGGCGAGCCGGCTGGCGGCGATTTCCAGCGTCGGACCGCCGTTGCCGCTCGTTTCCGGGTTCAGCGGGATGTGGCCGATCTCCATGCAGCTCAGGTTGGCGCCCTGGAGCAGGCGGCCTCCGATCACCGCGCCACCGCCGATCCCGGTGCCCGGGAAAATGCCGACCGCACACTTCGCACCGCGCGCCGCGCCGAATTCGTACTCGGCAAACACGCCCGAATCCACATCGTTGCAGATCGCCACCGGTGACCCGATCGCCTTTTTCAGCGAGGCGGCCACCGGGGCGTTTTTCCAGCCGAGATTCGGCGCCTCGACGATGACGCCCTTGTCGGCATTCACCGGCCCTGGACAGCCGACGCCGATGCCGAGCACCCGCGACTTGTCCACGCCGGCTGCCTCCAGCGCGGCCGTGACCGTGTCAGCCATGCGGGCGAGACCCTTTGCCATGCCGCGATGGCCCTCGGTCTTCTTCTTGGCCACGCCAAGTTCCTTGAAATTTTCATCGAACACCTTGGCCAGCATCTTCGTGCCACCCAGGTCGAGGCCCACCCACACGCCGCCGGCGGCTTTGGCCGGCTTGGCGTTGGACGGGGCTTTGGCCTTCGTCTTTTTCGAGGCCGGTTTCGGATTCGGTTTCGCGGTGCTCATGTCAGTAGATGGGCGGCAAACCCGCGTGCCCACGCGTCCGCCGCCAGGATCTCCTCCAGGTTGGGATGGGCCGTCACGGAGTGGGCGGCCATCGTTCTCTCCACCGTTTCCCAAATCTCCGGAAAGCGAAGTGAATTTTCGAGAAATTTTGCCACCGCCACCTCGTTGGCCGCATTCAGCACCGCGGGGAGCGTGCCGCCGACCGTGCCGGCCTCCTTGGCCAGCCGCAGGGCCGGGAAATCGTCCCAGCGCGGCGCCTCGAACTCCAGCCGGCCCAGCGCCGCGAAATCGAGCGGCTTCAGGGTGTTCGCCACCCGCTCCGGCCACGTGACGGCGTATTGGATGGGAAAGCACATGTCCGTCACGCTCAGCTGGGCCAGCACGCTGCCGTCGATGAACTCCACCATGCTGTGAATGATGCTCTGGGGATGCACGATCACATCCACCCGGTCCATCCCGACATCGAACAGCCAGCGCGCCTCGATCATCTCCAGCCCCTTGTTGAACAAGGTCGCGGAGTCGATGGTGATCTTCGGCCCCATGTCCCAGGTCGGGTGATTCAGGGCCTGCTCCACCGTGACGGAGGCCAGTTCCGCGGCCGGTTTCTTCCGGAATGGGCCGCCGGACGCCGTCAGGATCAGCCGCGAGACTTCGTCCGCACCCCGGCCCTCCAGACATTGGAAAATGGCGTTGTGCTCCGAGTCCACCGGCAGCACCCGGACCCCGCGGCGGCGCGCGGCGGTCATCACTGCCTCGCCGGCCATCACGAGGATCTCCTTGCTGGCCACCGCGATGTCCTTGCCGGCTTCGATCGCTGCCAGCGCCGGCTTCAGCCCCGCCGTGCCGACGATCGCGATCAGCACCATGTCCGCCTCGGGCAGCGTGGCCAGATCGACCAAGCCGGACTCGCCCGCATAGGCCGTGACCGAGCCCGGCAGGCTGGCGCGGAACGGACCGAACCGGGTCTCATCGGCGAGGCAACACCGTTGGATCGAAAATTCCGCCACCTGCGCCGCCAGCTTGTCCGCGCTCCGGTGGGCGGCCAGGCCCACCACCTGCATCCGGTCGGGGATGTCGCGCGCCACCTTCAGCGCGCTCTCGCCGATCGAGCCGGTGGAGCCGAGGATGACGACACGTTTGGGTCTGTCGGGAGCGCCTGCCATTTCCGAGTAAAAATCAGCCCAACACCACGATCAGGTAGAGATACAGCACCGGCCCCGTGAACAGGACCGAGTCGATCAGGTCCAGCACCCCGCCGATGCCCGGCAGACCGTGGCCGGAGTCCTTCACCGCGAGGCTGCGTTTCAGGATCGATTCGGCCAGGTCGCCCAGCACCGCCACCACCGCCAGCCCCACCGCCAGTACGCCGGCATGGACCGGGGTGATGAGCGGAATCTGGTCGCCGTAGAGCGCCAGACTCCCGAAACTCGCCACGCAGGCGCCGAAGATCGCCCCGCCGAAGCCCTGCCACGTCTTGCCCGGACTCACGTGCGGCACCATCTTGTGCTTTCCGATCAGCGAGCCGATCGCATACGCGCCCATGTCGGTGAATTTCGTCACCGCGATCAGATACAGGATGTAGAAATGGGCGCTGGGTGACCCGTCCGCGGCGGTGAGCGGCAGCTGGAGGATTTTCGCCACGAACCCCAGCAACAGCACGATGTAGGCAAAGCCGAAAACCGTCACCGCGATCTCATGCAACGTCTGCTGCCCCTCCAGCGGGCGCCAGATGCGCGCCAGCACGATGAGGATGAAGAGCACTGCCACCGCCGCGCCGTCGATGGGCCCCGGCCACGTCACCGGGCAGCCCAGCAGCGGGGCGAACTGCGCCGCCACATGGAACAGCGCGACCCCGTAGGCGATCCGGCGGAAGCGGCGCTGGCCCGCGTCGTGGAACAGCCGGAAATACTCCACCAAACCCAGCAGCGTGAGCGATCCCACGATGACGAGGAACATCCACGGCGACGCCACGATGAATGTCGCCGCCGTCAGCCCCCACAGCACCACCGTGCTGCCGAGCCGCCGCGCGAAGACCTGCCCTTTGGAGGGCTTCTTCGGCTCGGCCGGAGGGGACGGGGAGTCGGTGGACATGCAGGAGGGGCGTTGCGCGCCCAAGAAAACCCTCTGGCCGATCGGAACGCAATCTCAAAAGGCACAAACTCGATCGGTATCAATCACCGCCACTTCAGCTCCGCCGGCTTGCCATGCTCCGGATGGGCCGGGTCGAGGGCGCGCAGCTCCAGCGTCATGCCGCCGGCCCCGACGGTGGCGCGCACCCAGCCGTTGGGCCGGGCGTTGTTGAAGACATAGGCGGTCGGCGGGAGGTTCACCTGATGGGCTCCCTTGGCATCGACGGCCATCTTCCAGTCGTGGCTGTGCCCATAGATGTAAGCCTTCGCACAGGCGTGGCGGTCGAGCAGTTTCAGGAAGGGATCGCTGTCCACCAGGCCGGAGATCTTGATCTTCTGGTCGCCGGGGATCACATCCTCGCGGAAGACCTGCGGGTAGTGGTGCCCGATCAGCAGCGCCGGTTTGGCGGCGTGGGCGGCGAGATACTGGTCGAGCCAGGCGAGCTGGGCCTTGCCGAATTCGCCTTCGACCTTGTTCACGTAGCGCAGCGAGTCGAGGAAGATCCAGTTCGCGTGGCGACCCTCCACCACGCTGACATGCTTGCCATCGACCGGCGGCGCGTCGGGCCGGTGATCGGAAAAAGCGGCCAGGAAACTCACCCGGTCGTCGTGGTTGCCCATCGTCATGTGAATCGGCAGGCCGGCCTCGCGGAGCGGCGCCAGCAGGGTGGCGAGTTGTCCGTAGTCGCCCGGCTGGCCGTCGTCGAAGGCGCAGTCGCCGTCGATCAGCACCCCGTCGAGGCGATCCTTCTCCGCCAGCACCTCGGCGACCACGCGCTTCAGGTGATCCGTCACATTCACCCCCTGACGGGTGACAAAAGCCGGGTCGGCCGCGATGTGCGTGTCGGAGAGCAGCGCCCAGCGCTCCGGCGCGTCGGCTTCGGCGGCGGAGAGCGAGAGCCGCGTCGACTTCAGGCACAGCGCGCCCGCCACGAAGGCGGACCCGCGGAGAAATTGGCGGCGGCTGACGGCGGTGGTGGGAGGCAGGTGCAGAGGCATGGCGGCAGAGCGAATTCCCGCCACTGTGACGGGAAACCCCCAGCCTGTCGAGCCCAAAGCCAGCCCCGCTCGGCCGACTGCGCCATCTCCAAGAGAGGCCGAGTTTCCGATCAAACAGGGTCTCATTGGCGATCGAACAGGGTCTGATCGAAAACCCGCGGGTGAGTTTAGGATTTAGAGCTTAGGATTTCGGATTTCCGCCGCCAGGCGGCGATCCATTTCCTCTCAATGACAGAAGCACCGTTTCGAACCTTCCCCGATTTTTGGACATTCGAATTTGTTTCGGATTTAGAGCTTAGGATTTCGGATTTCCGCCGCCAGGCGGTTTGGCGCGTATCCGCTCTAGTCGCGGGCGCGGCGGCTGGTGCATGGTCCGGTCATGCCCGATCCTGCTGCCGTCGATCCCGTCTCTGTCGTCGTCCTGACCGATGCCGGAGGGGCGCATCTGGACGCCTATTTTGAGGCGCTGGGCACGCTGGGCGAGATCGGGCAGGTGCTGCTGTGCGACCCGAGCGGGGAATCGGTGGCGCTGGCGCGGAAGGCGCTGGGGGCGAAGCTGGCGGCGGTGTACGAGCGGCCGGCGGATGTCTTTGCCAAGGAAAAACCGGACCTGGCGGTGATCAGCGTCGAGGCCGTGCAGGGACCGCCGCTGATCGAGACGGCGCTGCGGGCGGGCTGTCATGTCTTTGCCGAAAAGCCGGCCTGCCTCCGCGCGGCGGACTTCGAGCCGCTGGTGCGGCTGGCGGAGAGCCAGTCGCGGCACCTCATGCTGGCGCTGGCGAACCGCATCACGCCGGCGGTGCGGGAGGCGCGGCGGCTGATCGGGGCGGGCACCTTTGGGCGGCTGTATGGGATCGAGCTGCATCTGGTGGCCGACCAGACCCGTCTCACGCGGCCGGCGTATCAGCAGAGTTGGTTCGCCGACCGCGCGCGTGCCGGGGGTGGGCATCTGGCGTGGCTGGGGATTCACTGGCTCGACCTGGCGATGCACCTGACGGGCCAGTCGGTGAGCGAGGTGGCGGGTTTCACCGGCATCGTGGGCGGCCAGCCGCTGCGGGCGGAGGATGCGGCGGTGGTGGCGATGAAATTCTCGGGCGGGATGCTCGGCACGCTGACGTCGGCTTACTTTCTCGATAAGGGCTACCAGTCGCACCTGAAACTTTGGGGGGAGAAAGGCTGGCTGGAATACACCGAGTGGCTGGAGGGTGCGCGGAACCCCCGGCCGCTGCGCTATCAGGTGGCGGGCAGCGATCCCGTCGAGCCGGAGGTGCCGATGGAGCCGAAGGGCTACACGCCGGCCATCCGCGAAGCCGCGCTGGCGGCGGCGGGGCGCGGACAGCCCTTCATCACCGCCGCGGAGGGCCTGCGGGTGCTGCGGACGGTCTTCGGTCTCTATGAGGCGGCCGAAAATGGGCGGACGGTCCGGGTGGCCTCGTGACGGGGCCGCGCTCCGGCGTGGATGCGCCCGGCGCAGGCTTGCCAGCGGGACGGGATCGGTGGCACACTCCGACCCGATGAGCATTCCCCGCAATCTTCTTTTCTCCGCCCTGCTGCTGGCCGGTCCCGCCGGTCTCGCGCAATCAGTCCCCGCGGTGTCGTGGCAGACGATCCGGCTCGACGGGACGTTCTACGCGGAAGGCGCCGGCTACGGCGACCTCGATGGCGACGGCGCGGTCGATCTGGTGTCGGGTCCGTGGATCTACTACGGCCCGGACTTTTCACCGGAGCGCCGATCAGCCTTTTACGAGCCGAAGCCGTACAACATCGTCGGCTACTCGGACAACTTCTTCGCCTACACCCGCGACTTCGATGCCGACGGCGATCTGGACATCCTCGTCCTCGGCTTTCCCGGCAAGGATGCCTCGTGGTTCGAGAATCCGGGGCGGGAAACGCTGCGGAGTGGTCCCTGGGCGCGCCACCGGGTGCTGGAGCCGGTGGACAACGAGTCGCCGCTCTTTGCCGACCTGACCGGCGACGGCCGGCCGGAGATCGTCTGCTCGCAGAATGGCGTCTTCGGCTTTGCTGGTCCGGACGGGGCCGATCCCCGGCAGCCGTGGGCCTTCCGTCCCATCACGCCGCCGCAGTCGACGGGCGCGAAGTTTACTCACGGGCTGGGCATTGGCGACGTGAACGGCGACGGGCGGCCGGATCTGCTGGAAAAGAATGCCTGGTGGGAGCAGCCGGCCTCGCTGGAGGGGAATCCATTGTGGAAGCGGCATCTCTTCGCCTTCTCGGGTCCGGGCGGGGCGCAGATGTTCGCCGACGATCTCGATGGCGACGGGGATCAGGACATCGTCACCAGTCTGGCGGCGCACGGCCACGGACTGGCCTGGTATGAGCAGGTGGAGCGCGACGGGAAAAAGGGATTCGAGCGGCGTCTTATCATGGGCGCCACGCCGCAGGAGAACCCGCACGGGGTGGCCTTTTCCCAGCCCCATGCCGTGGCCCTGGTCGATATCGACGGCGACGGGGTGAAGGACATCGTGACCGGCAAGCGCTACTGGGCGCACAACGGCCGCGATGCCGGGGAGCGCGAGCCGGCGGTGCTCTACTGGTTCAAGACGGTGCGGGAAAAGCGGGGAGACAGGGTTGTCCTGGAGTTCCTACCCTGTCTGATCGACAACGACTCCGGCGTGGGCACCGACGTGACGGTCGGCGATGTGAATGGCGACGGTCTGCCCGACGTGCTGGTCGCCAACAAGAAGGGCACCTTTGTCCATCTGCAAAAGCGGGACGGCACCCCGGCGACCGCGGCGCCCCGGCGTCCGGTCCGCAAGCCCTTTGCCGAGACCGGACTGACCGCCGCCGAGGCGGTGCAGCAGATGTCGCTGACCGAGGGCTTTCGCGCCCGCGTCATCGCCGCCGAGCCCGACGTGACCCAGCCGATCGCCATGGCCATCGACGAGCGGGGCCGGCTCTGGGTGGCCGAGGCCCATGCCTACCCGATCCGGCAGCCGGAGGGCGAGGGTCGGGACCGGCTGCTGATCTTCGCCGACGAGGATGGCGATGGCAGCTATGAAACACGGAAGGTGTTCGCCGATGACCTGAACCTCGTCAGCGGCCTCGAGGTCGGCTTTGGCGGCGTCTGGGTGGGGGCGGCGCCCCACCTGCTGTTCATCCCCGATGCCGACCGGGACGATGTGCCGGACGGCGAGCCGCAGGTGCTGCTGGATGGCTGGGGCTATCAGGACACCCACGAGACGCTGAACTCCTTCGTCTGGGGACCGGACGGCTGGCTCTACGGCTGTCACGGCGTCTTCACGCACAGCAAGGTGGGCAAACCGGGCACCCCGGAGGCCGATCGCGTGCCGCTGAATGCCGGCGTGTGGCGCTACCATCCGGTGCGGCACCGCTTTGAAGTGTTCGCCCACGGGACCAGCAATCCGTGGGGGCTGGACTTCGACGAGCAGGGCGAGGCCTACGTGACGGCCTGCGTCATCCCGCACCTCTTCCACATGCTGCCGGGCGGGCGCTACCACCGGCAGGGCGGGCAGCATTTCAATCCCCATACCTACGACGACATCAAGACCATCGCCGATCATGCCCACTATGCTGGCAACATCCGCGACCATGCCCACTGGGGCCACACGCCCACCGCTCCGACCGACACTCTGACGATGGGTGGCGGCCATGCCCACTGCGGCCTGGTCATCTATCAGGGCGATCAATTCCCGGCTGAGTTTCGCGGGCAATTGATCTTCACCAATCTCCACGGCCACGGCCTGATCAGCGATTTCACGGTGCCGCACGGCAGCGGCCGGATCGGTCGACACGGGCCGGATTTCCTCCACACCAACGACCGCTGGGCCATGCCGATCGACATCCAGGTCACCCCCGATGGCGGACTGGTGATGATCGACTGGTACGACCAGCAGAACTGCCACCGCCGCGATGCCGAGCTGTGGGACCGGACCAACGGGCGGATCTATGCGATCGAGTACGGCGAGCCGCAGCGGAAAAAGGCGCCCGACCTGTCCGCCGCGACCGACGACGATCTGGTGGCGGCCCTGTTTTCCCGAAACGACTGGGAGGCCACGCTGTCCCGCCGCGTGTTGCAGGAGCGCGCCGCGTCGGAAAAGCTCGGCGCGGAGACCGTGGCGGCGCTGATCGACCGGTCCCGGTCCGCCGACCAGCCGCTCCGGGCCCTGTGGGCGCTGCTGGCGATCGACCGGGCCGACGAGGCGGCGGTGACGAGCTGGACGCAGCACGCCGACGAGTCGGTGCGCGCCTGGGCGGTGCGGGCGATCGACGGGACCAGTGCGGCCCTGAACGCGGTCGCGACCGGATTGGCACCGGCCGAGGCCTCGCCGGTGGTGCGGCGCGAGCTGGCTTCGCTGCTCCAGCGGCTGCCCTCTGCGGCGCGCTGGGATCTCGCCGCCGCGCTGCTGGCGCGAGGCGAGGATGCCACCGATCACAATATCCCGCTGCTGCTCTGGTACGGCGTCGAGCCGCTGGTGCCGGAGGCGCCGGAGCGCGCGCTGACGCTGGCGGGCGCGGCGAAGATCCCCTTGGTGCGGCAGTTCATCTACCGCCGCCTCGCCCACGAGGACGCCGGGCGCGAGTCGCTGCTGACGCAGGCGGCTCGCGGGGGAAATGCCGTCGAGATGCTCACCGCCATCGACACCGTGCTGCAGGACCGCGCCTCCGCGCCGATGCCGCAGGCCTGGGAGGCCGCGTTCACCGCCCTGGCGGCATCGAAAGACGCCGCGGTGGCGCCGATGCTGGAGCGGCTGGCGACGAAGTTCGGCGACCGCCGCATGCTGCCGCGCTACCGCGAGACGCTGGCCGACGACCGGGCCGATCCGGCAGTGCGGGAAAACGCCCTCGCCTCCCTCGTCGCGGCCAAGGACGCCGAGTCCGTGCCGGTGCTCCAGCAACTGGCCGGCGGCGCGCCGTCTCCGCTGCGGGCGCGGGCGATCCGGGCGCTGGGGGCCTTCACCCATGACGCCACGCCCGAGGTGCTGCTCGGCGTCTTCGACCGTCTGAGTCCGGCCGAGAAAGCCGACGCCGCCTCCGTGCTGGCGTCGAATGCCGGTTACGCCCGGTCCCTGCTCGCGGCCCTGGCTGGCGGCCGCGTGCCGCGCGGGGCGATCTCGGCTTTCACCGCCCGCCAGATCCGCGCCCTGGGCGACGAGGCCCTGAATGCCTCGCTGGAACAGCATTGGGGCAAGGTGACCGACTCGTCGGACGCGAAAAAGGCCGAGCTGGAGCGCTACCGCAAGCTGCTCACCCCGGACTTCCTCGCCAAAGCCGACCTCGGAAATGGCCGGGCCTTGTACAATCAGACCTGCTACGCCTGCCACACCCTTTTCGGCGAGGGCAACGCGATCGGCCCGGACATCACCGGCGGCAACCGGCAGGACCTCGAGTTTCTGCTCGAAAACATCCTCGATCCCAGCTCCGTGGTGGGGGGGGACTATCAGCTCACCCTGTTCACGATGAAGGATGGCCGGGTCGTGTCCGGCATGCCGCGCGGGGACAATGAGAATGCGGTGCGGGTGGCCCTGCTCGGTGCCGAGGAGCAATTGCTGCCCAAGGCCGACATCGCCAAGCGCGAGACCGTGCCGGTGTCCATGATGCCCGAGGGCATCCTCGCGCCGCTGAAGGACGCCCAGGTCCGCGACCTCATCGCCTATCTCCAGAGCCCCACCCAGGTCCGCCTGGCGATGCCGGGTGAGATCCTTTTCGAGGGCGAGTCGCTGAAGGTGGTCAAGTCCACCGGCAACGCCCGTCCCCAGGCCATGGGCGGCTTCAAGGCGGGGAAATGGAGCGGCGACACGCACCTGTGGTGGGTCGATGCCAAGCCCGGCGACGAGTTGGTGCTGGAGTTCGAAGTGCCGTCCGACGGCGTTTACGCCCTCGCCACCGCCCTCACCAAAGCCCGCGACTACGGCATCGTGACCCTGTCGCTCGACGGCGCCAAGCCGCTGCTGGAGACCTACGACCTGTATCATCCCGACCAGGTGGTCGACACCGGCGAGCTGAGCCTCGGCGAGCATCCCCTGACCGCCGGCCGGCACACCCTGAATGTGAAGATCACCGGCGCCAACCCCGCCGCCGTGCGGCGTCACATGGTCGGCATCGATTACCTGCGTTTGCTCAAGAAATGAGCCTCGTGGGCTGTGCTCGTGGGAGTGGGGGAGGGGAGCCTTCAGCGGCGGAGCGCTTGGATCAGTTCATCCAGTTTGTTTAGCACATCCTGCATCTGGCTGGGGCTGTAGCTGCTGTCGGCGGTCTGCCCCAGCGGCAGGACGCCATTGGAGTTGTTGCTGGTGCCACTGATGGCCAGCGCGAGTTGGGCCAGTGTCACTTCACCGGGTGGCCCTTGGGCACCCTGGGGACCGGGGCCGCCTTCCGGTCCGGTTGGTCCCGTTTGGCCATCCTGACCTCGGGGCAGGGCAAAGGTGAAATACAGCGTCCCGTCGGTGTAGCTCACCGATGCGGTGGCCGGATCGCCCGGCGGCAGGGTGCCGACGCTGGTGACCTGCGCATTGGTGACCGTGGCGATGAGGTCGATGAGTGCCTTCAGGCTGTTCAGTTGGTCCCGCATCACTGCCGATGAATTGGGCGAGTTTGGGGCGGGGAGCGAGGGATCGAAGGGCATGACTGGGAGGCCTTTCCAGAAAGGGGGGGGTGAGGGCGAGGTCTGATCAAACAGGGTTGGTCCGCTGATCAGACAGGGTATGACCTCCGATCGTACCCGGTACGATCGGAGGTCCCTGTCGGAGATAGTCGCAGGGTCGGTCTCAGGGGCTCACCGTGACGGAGGCGACCGGCGTCCAGGGGCCATTCGGCGTGCCTTTGTCCCAAAAGCGCATCCGGTATTCCCGCACCTCCGGCGTGCCTGCGACCAGCAGCGGGCGCTCGTCCAGATAGGGACTCTCCGTGTCGATGGCCAGCAGTTCCCAGACACCGGTCGCCCCGCGGCGGCTTTCGATGTACACGCCCATGTGGCCGTATTTGAAAAAGGCGAGCCGCACGCACTGGCAGCCGGTGCCCTGTTCCAGAGTGGTAGTGAACTTGGGCTGGTCCTTGGGGGTCTCCTCCGGCCCGATCACCCCGAGGTCCGCGCCGATGATCTCATTGTAGCCATCGGCTGTCTTGATCCGCGCCACGACGCCGAAGATCCGGGTCAGGATGCCGGGCAGCGCTGCGGTGACCCCGGACGGCAGGGCGGGCGGGACGAATGTCGGCAGTACGATGGCGGTCGATCCCGTGCCCTCCAGCACATCCTCCACCGCGTCCGTGGTGCTCGGGCTGAAGGCTCGCACGGCAGACAGCCAGGTCAGGAGGACGTAGACACCCCATCCGGCATCGTTCACCGTGGCGGCGATCTCCGCCGGCGTCTGGCTCAGAGCGGTGCCATGGATGGGCATTTTCAGGCGATAGTTCTCCAGCCACGCGGCCTGTTCGCTGAGGCGGCTGGGATAGTAGTTTTGTCTTTTCATGGTGTTTTTGCGTTTTGGTTGGTCCAAATGGGTGGGTGGCGGTGGCGGGACCGGGCCGTCGTCCCAGTAACCGGTGTCCCAGGTGCCTTCGTCCCAGTTCATGGCTGTTGGGAAATCAGGGTGAGCGGTTTCGGCTCCGCGCCATCCATGGAACACCCCGCGCCGTCCATGGAGCACCCCGCGCCGTCCATGGAAGACCCCGCGCCGTCGATGGAAGACCCCGCGCCGTCCATGGAACACCCCGCGCCGTCGATGGAACACCCCGCGCCGTCGATGGAACACCCCGCGCCGTCCATGGAACACCCCGCGCCGTCCATGGAAGACCCCGCGCCGTCCATGGAAGACCCCGGACGAAATGGGGAACTTCCCCGGACGAAATGGGGGCCGGATTTCGGCGCAAAGTGCGACATTTTGTCCCAAAAATGGCCATTTTCGCCAAAAACGCCCGCCAGAGGGCCGAAAAAGGGGGCGGAGGACAGGAGGGCGACGGACATGGCGGGAGGCGGCAAACAGCCTCGACATCGAAACCGATCTCCCGACGAAGCGGTAGCCAAACGTATTTGGCTAAAAGTGATCCCGCAGCAGGGCGGCAGTGATCAGCTCCGGCAGCGTGGTGCCGAGGCGTTCCGCAATGCGAAAAAGGGTGCCCACCTGACAGCCATTTCCGCACCGACCCTGTTCGATATTGAGGATGGTTTGGTCCGTCACATTTCCCGCCCGCCCCAGGCTATACGCACTGATGCCCAGCCGCTCCCGCCGGGATCTGATCTCGGCGCCGAGATCCCGGATGAAAAAGGAGACCGCGTCCTCTGTAGAGGGGGCCATGGTGGAGAGGCCTCTGGAGAAAAAGGCGGGGTTGGAGACGACGGTGGGTCACCGCACGACCCGTCACCGGGAGCCAGTTCCGACCGGCAGGCGGTTGCCCACGGCGAAATTGCCAAATATGGGGGGAGCTTGGCAAGGAAAAGATTCGACCCTTGATCCACGAAACCAAAGGTCGTGCGCCGAGCAAAGTGAGGCGTTTCTGGTGGTGTGAAAGTCACCCTGCCGGTCACCGCCCACCGGGCCGGAGGGCGCGGAAAGCAGCTCCGAAGCGGCCCGTGGCTGAGGCCGCCCCTGGCCGAAGCCGGAGACACCGCCGCCAGTCCTCCCCGTTCGACCGGTTGATCCACGGGCTGGAAGACGCGTGATATCCCAGAGGGAACGGACGCGCCCGGAAGCGCGATCCGGTTGGGCGGATAGACGCACTCTTTTGCAGAAAATCCTTGTCAGGACGAGGGGTTTTGGGCACTTTCAGCGCTGACCGACGGGCGGATATCACTGCGGGCGGTTTTACGAAGAAACAGTGTTCGCCACAGAAAAACACATGAAAATCTACACCTACGTTGATAACTCCAACCTCTTCATCGAAGGCCGAAGGGTGTCCGCCGTCTCGAAGGGCATGGCTCCGAACATCTACGATGCGATGAATCACGGGATTCTCGACCATTCCTGGAATGTCGATTACGGGAAGCTCCATCGATTTCTCTGCGGAACGAACAAAGCAGAGATTGGCGGCGCGAAGCTTTGGGGATCGCTGCCTCCAAGTGACTCCTTTTGGGATATGGTGAAGCGGAAGGGGTTTGATCACACTGTTTTCGACAAGAACTTCCAAGGCAAGGAGAAGAAGGTCGATGTGGCGATCGCGCACGGGATGACTAAAGATGCCTACACGGTGATCGACAAGAAGGTGGACGAGATCACACTCGTTGCAGGCGACAAGGATTTCGTTCCCGTGGTCGAAGACCTCGTGGCAGAGGGATTTAAGGTTGAGGTAGTATTCTGGGATCATGCGGCAAGGGAACTCCGCGATGCCGCGACCTCATTCGTGTCACTCAATCCCCACCTCACGCTGCTCGGGCGATGAAAATCAGAGGCGAACAAGGCGCGGCTGGACAACCCGCCGCCCGTTTCGAGTCGAGGTTTAAGCAGTGACTACCACCTTCCACCCTGTTGCGAGGCGGCTCCCCCGGTAGCGGGTGCCAGCGCTCGGACGTTAGCCTAAAGGAATGCCCAGCAACGCACGCAAATCGTTCGACGAGAACCTAGTAGACATCGGGCGTCTGATTGACTTTCACCAAGTCGCCGAACTTCTCGAAAAGGAAGCTGATCCCAATGATTCTCCAGTAGCCGGCAAGGATGTAGTGCTGAGGTCTGCGATTGTTCTATTAGTCACCTACTGGGAAGCGTATTTAGAAGACATAGCTTCCGAAGCTATAAATCTTATTGTAGATAAAGTGATAGTTCCTGAGAAGCTTCCTAAGGATCTGAAGAAGGCAGTTCTCAAGGACCTTGAGAACGATACAAATGAACTAGCATGTTGGCAGCTAGCGGGTGATGGATGGAAAAAGCTACTTCATGATAGGCTGCCAAAGTTGCAAGAGGCCCGAAATAGAAGCTTTAACACTCCAAAATCGCGCCAAACAAGAGAGTTTATTTCGGCAGCGTTGGGTATTGCCGATGTAACCAAGGCGTGGGAGTTTGCGGGGCGGACTCCGGAGGAGAATGCTGCTAAGCTGGATGCTTTGGTGGAGACTCGCGGGCGGATTGCCCACCGGGGCAAGCTGACCAAAAAAATCACCGAAAAGGGTGTGAGTGAGGCGACTGAATTCATCAAAAGTCTAGTATCTAAGACTGGTGGAAAAATCAACACGGAAGTTAAAAAGATTGCCGGCGTTTCCCTGCTTAAAGAAAATAAATAACAATCGCGTCGGGCAACCGCTGTTCCCCGTTTTATTAAGACGTTTTACCTTAGTTTGAAGATCAACCATGTATGCATCTTCGGCCCGCTCGGGTAGCGGTGCATGCGCTTTTTGTTGTGCCAAAAAATATGTCGAAATCAATAGAACCGAGTACTAAACAAACGGCTTTCTCGTGTCCCCATTGCGGCGCCTACACGACGCAGTACTGGTATAGCGTTCGCGCTCATAATCTGTCAGGTGAGCGAAAGATTCCCTTTATTCCAGGGAAGGAAGAAAAGGAGCGTCTGGAAGCATCAATAGAGATTCCAGTAGAAAGCAAGAAAACCATTCGTAAATGGTTTGCTGATGTAGGAACCGGACTGGTATTCTTCAGGGATGGCGATCACGAAGGAACAAGGCGTTGTGTGGAGAATTTGCACCTCAGTGAATGCTACAACTGCAGCAAGATCGCGGTTTGGATCCACGAGAACCTCGTTTTCCCAGCACATAAGAACGGAAGCATTCCGAATACGGATCTGCCGGACGAAATCAAGCGCGACTTCGAGGAAGCTCGCAATATCGTCGAATCTTCACCCCGTGGAGCTGCCGCCCTGCTTCGTCTATGTGTCCAGAAACTTTGCGTTGAACTTGGCGAAAAAGGGAAGAATATCGATGCAGATATTGCCAGTCTCGTTTCCAAGGGACTTGATCCACTCGTTCAACAAGCTCTGGATGTCGTTAGAGTGGTCGGGAACGAAGCTGTTCATCCGGGGGTGATTGACCTTGACGATGACAAGGAGATTGCGCTCCGATTATTCGATCTCATTAATGCGATCACAGATCAACTTATCTCCCATCCGAAACGGGTGAAGGATATGTATTCGAAGCTGCCAGAAGGGAAGAGGAAGGCGATTGAGGACCGGAACGAGAAAGCCAAACCAAAGGCACAGCAAGACGGTTGTGAACAACCGACTACTTGCCGCGCGTCGGAATGACCCCTATGACTAAAACTCTTAGCCCTGTTGCGGAGCGGCGCTCCCAGTAGCGGGTGCCAGCGCTCTACTATCTGAGAAAGAACAGGTGGATTATTTGAAACCCGACGCCAGTTACGTAAGGCGAATTCTACGTTGTTGCGAGAGGGTGATCCGACTTTCGCCACCGCCCCCCCTCAAAACGTCCCCGGCCCCACATCGACGACATCGAACTTCAGGCCGCCGGTGAATTTGGCGACGAGGTTGTAGATCGCGGCGAGGATGATGCCGCCGATGAAGCCGAAGAAGCCGTAAAAGATCGGGATGATGATGGCCATGACGATGCCGAATCCGCCGAAGAGGGCCAGCACTTCGGCGCCCCCGGGTCCGGTGCCGGTACCACCAGCCGGCTGTGCCGACAGGCCGATGGCGCCGAAGGCGAGAAAGAAGAGGGCATACAGGATGCCGATGATGAGCCCGAGGGCGGCGTAAAGGGCGCCGAGGAAGACGCCGCTCTGGAGCACGTGGATGCGTTTCAGTTCTTTTTGCATGGGATGGTGGGTGTACGTCACCGGGTATACCCAAGATCCCGGCAGGGCCGCAAGCACAATAGTCAGGGGGGGGATCTGAGCCGGAAAAAGTAGCTCGGGCTTCAGCCCGAACCGCGCCGGTCCCGCCAGGGTTTGGTTTTGCCGCCGGTGGTTTTGCATGGGGAGATTCCGTTGCCACCAAGGCCACCGTCGTCGGGCATGACGCCAGACGGCGGGATGTGGGAGTGGTGGAGTGTCGGAAGCGCGGTGTGTCGGAGGTGCGGCGTGTTGGAAGTGCGGAACCGCGGAGCGGTTCTCCATGAATAGCCAGGGGTCGGCACGACCCCTGGTATCTGAGGAGCCCGCGGCAACCCCGGATGGGGTTGTCCTATGCGGTGGAGATGTTGCCGGCCGATTTCCCCATTGGACAACCCCATCCGGGGTTGGCGTTCGGAGGCGCGGGTGACCCGTAGTTTCACTACGGGCTATTCATGGAGCATCCCTCCGGGATGCGGTAGAGAGGGATTTGTCCGGGGTGGCCGTTGGTTGGGATTGGTTGGATGGATTTGGGCGGCCGTTGGATTGGGATGGCCGTTGGATTGGGGCCGGTTGGTCCGGGAACGGAGCCGGAGGCTTCGCGGAGATAAGCCGGTGGCGACAGCCACCGGGTTCCGGCCCGCCTATACGAGACCGCCCCGGCAGGGGCGGCGGAATGGGTGTCCGGGACAACCGACCACGCGCGGCCCGCAAAGGCTCCGGGGCGGGCGGGACGCCCGCGGTCCCGGTGGGTTGGGCCGGTGGCGACAGCAGCCGGGTTCCGGCTCGCCTGTGCGAGACCGCCCCGGCAGGGGCGGCGGAATCGGTGTCCGGGACAACCGACCACGCGCGGCCCGCAGAGGCTCCGGGGCGGGCGGGACGCCCGCGGTCCCGGTGGGTTGGGCCGGTGGCGACAGCCACCGGGTTCCGGCTCGCCTATACAAGACCGCCCCGGCAGGGTCGGCGGAATGGGTGTCCGCGACAACCGACCACGCGCGACCCGCAAAGGCTCCGGGGCGGGCGGGACGCCCGCGGTCCCGGTGGGTTGGGCCGGAAAGCCTACGGGTTCCCGCGCTCGGGCTCGCTCACTCCTTTTTCTTTTCCTTCAGCGCCTGCTCGATTGCCTGGGCCACGGTCTGGCCGAGGAAGGTGTAGCCGTCGGCGGTGAAATGGACGTCGTTCGGCGGCTGGAAGGCGGCGAGGCGGGGGGTGACGGCGGTGAAGAGGTCGTCGATGGCGATGCCGTGGCGCTGCATCAGGGTGGCGGCGGCGGCATTGCGCTCGACGATGGAGCGGGCGGTCTGTTTGCCGTCGGGACTGTCGGGGATGGGGGTGGTGCTGGCCCACATCAGCCGGGCGCCGGTCTGCTGCATCCGGGCGATGAGCTGGTCGAGGCGCTGGGTGTAGTCGGCGAGGGGCGTGGCGCGGTCGTGGATGCCGAAATTGAAATGGATCAGGTCCCAGCGGCCGTCGCCGAGCCAGACATCGAGGTTTTTCAGCCCGTTGGCGGTGGGACCGCAGTTGGCGGGGGCGCGGTGGACATTGGCCTTGCCGGCGAGCGCGGTACGGACGGCCTGGGTGTAACCGCGTGAGACGGAATCGCCGATGAGCAGCACGCGGGGCAGGGCGGGGTCGTCCTCGACGAAGTCCCAGGCATTCGACCGGCCGGCGACTTTCTCCCGCTGGTGGATGGGCAGATAAAAGGAGCCGAGCTGGCTCTGGAGGACGCGTTCCCACGCCTGGCGCTCGGGCGACAGGGTGGCGACCCAGTTCTGATACTGTTCGGCGACAGCTTTCTCCGCCGCCGCCTTCTGCGCGGCCGCCTCCGCCGCATTCGTCGGCTCACCCTTCGGCGGCGTTTGCGCGAATGCCGGGATGGAGAAGAGAGAAAGCGTTAGTAGGATGATGGGGAGGGAGCGCATTTTTTTAGGGGGGAGTTCAAGGTTCCAAGTTCAAGGTTCCAAGTTCCAAGTTCCAAGTTCCAGGTTCAAAGTTCAAAGTTCAAAGTTCAAAGTTCAAAGTTCAAAGTTTGGAGGGAGAGGGAGTTGGTAATCCGTTTTCAGGGAGGGATGGGGGAGGCGAAGGCCGAAAACCTGGAACTTGGAACCTCGAACTTGGAACTTGGAACCTGGAACCTGGAACCTGGAACTTGGAACCTGGAACTTGGAACCTGGAACTTGGAACCTGGAACTTTGAACCTGGAACTTTGAACCTGGAACTTGGAACTTGGAACTTGGAACCGACAAAGTTACTCAACCCGTAGTTCCAAGCTCCCACTATGGCTGTTGAATTCCGGGGCGTAGAGGCATTGGATCTCGGCGACGCCGCTCTGGTAGCGGCCCCGCAATTGGACGCGGGTGGTGGTCTCGAAGACGTAGGTGCCCTTGGGGAGATACTCGATGAAGAAATGGCTCGCGGTGTCGCGGGTGGACTCGTAGTAGGCGAGTCCATCCTGGAATCGGTAGCCGCTCAGGACATTGACGGGCTCGGTGCCGCTGCCGCGCTGGTCTTTGAGGTGGACGTACTCGAGATCGCGATCGGTGCGGAGTTCGACGCGGGTGACGAGCTCGTCGCCTGGCTTGAGGGCCTGGCCGGCGGCGACGGCTTTCAGCTCGGGGCCGGCCTTGCCATGGGTCCGGAGGAAGAGGGATTTTTTCAGGGTGAGGGGATTGTCCTGGTGCGGGGTGACTTTGGCGATGTCCTCCAGATACTGCCAGTGGAGGCTGCCCCAGGACACGCCCTTGTCCGGCTTGGTCAGGGTGACGCGGCCCATCTCGGGGCGGATCTCGGTGGCGGTGAGGCGTTTTTCGTAAAAGCCGGTGCCGGCCTCGACATTCTCGGGTTTCACGGCGGTGTCGCCGAGGGTCAGGGTGACGAGGGCATCGGAGCCGAGCAGGTCGTCGCCGCCGAGCAGCAGGGCGTAGATGGCGTCGGCGGTGGACTTGGTGCTGGGCCAGGCCTGGGTCTGGCGCTGTTTCAGCAGCCAGACGCGGCAGTCGTCGGCGGCGGTCTGGTCCCGGGGGATCTCGCGGAGGGCCTCGATCATCATGGCCTGGGTCTCGATGGGGGCGCGATACCACCACCAGTGCTGCTCGGTGTCGCGCCAGTAGCGGCCGAGTTCGTCGTCGTTGACGGACCGCTCCAGCAGGGAGGCGACGATGGCGCCGGGAGTCTCGGCATCGCCAAAGCGTTTCAATCCGAGGGCGATGTGGGCCTGGGAGAGGCGGGGCAGGCCGGGCCAGTCGCGCCGCGCGAGGCCGCGGAAGAAATCGACCGCCGGCTGATACTCCGGCGCGACGGGGCGGCGCACGAGGTAGAAACTGCGGGCATAGAGGTAGAGCGCCTCGGTGGTGCCGAGGTGCTCGATCTTTTGGCGCAGGTAATGCTGGTGGCGCTCGTGGAGCCAGGCATCGAGCCGGTCGAGGGCGCGCAGGGCGAGGCGGTCATCGATATCGACTCCGAGATGGATCAGCCGTCCGAAGCCGCTGACGAGGTAGAGGGTGATGAATTCGTTCTCACGTCCGCCGGGAAACCACGGCCAGGCGCCATTGTCGATCTGCATGGACTCGAGCTTGGCCAGGGCCGAGGCGGTCTCGGCCTGGAGCCGGTTGGCTTCGAACAGGATGCCGACATTCCGGCGCGCCTGGGTCTCGTCCTTGGCGTCGCGCAGCCAGGGGGTCTCCTCGACGAGGACGCTCTTCAGGTCGTCGTTTTTGAGCAAGGGGCTGTCGAGCGCCTCCGGCTGGGCCTCGCGCCAGAGATCGAAGACGCGGCGGATCTTCGGATTCGAGTTGGCGATGTGCCGGGCGAGGGCATTGGCATAGAGCCGGTTGAAGACCTGCTCGGCGCACTCGTGGGGATACTCCATGAGGTAGGGCAGCGACTGCACCGCATACCAGGCGGGCTGGGACACCACCTGGGCGGTGAGGCTGCGGTGCTGGAGCGTGCCGGACCCGGCGCTGTCGAGCAGCTTCGGCAGGGTGAAGGTCTTTTCCCCCGCGTCGCGGATGGGCAGGGTGATGGACTCGGTGAGGAGGATGCGGCGGGAGAGTACGGGCAGCCAGCCTTCCTCGCCATCGGAGACGGTGCCGGTGGAGGCGACGGCGCGATACTGGAGGAAGCCCTGGCCATCGGGCACGGTGAGGCGCCACGAGTAGGTGCGCGATCCGCTGGCGGGCAGGTCGAGCGTCTGCTCGGGGGTGGCATTGCCGAGGGCGGGATTGGCATCGGCCAGTGAGGCGGCGTCGGAAAACTCGAGGCGCACCTTGCCGGTCACCGGCTGGGCGGCCTTGTTGGTGACTTTCACGGTGAACTCGACGGTGTCGCCTTCGCGGAGGAAGCGCGGGGGATTCGGCTGCACCATGAGATCCTTCGCCGTGACCGTCTCGCCGGTGAGCAGGCCGGCGCGGAGCTGGCGGTCGTGGGCGAAGCCGAGGAATTTCCACGTGGTCAGGGCCTCGGGCATGGTGAACTCCAGCCGCACGGTGCCGGACTCGTCGGCGAGGAGATGCGGGTAGAAAAAGGCGGTCTCATCGAGATTCTTCCGCGCGCCGACCTGGCTCCAGTCGATGGGAGCCCCGCCAGCGGCCGGCTCGGCGGGTGCCTCGGCAGAGGCCGCTCCAGCCCCGCCGGCGGCAAAGGCATCGACCGGTGCGGCTGCCGGGGCGGCCGGGGCCGCCATGGGCGCGCCGTCGGCGATCGAAAGGGCTCTTTCTTCAAGGATATGTTCGTCCGAGTGTCTGGCGGTGGCGGATACCATCCCTTTGGCCCTGTATCCATAGACTGGTCCACGGGCCATGAGCTGCGGTAGGAAATGTCTCCACTGGGGCTCGGTCTCCGACTTGATGGCCCAATGCGAAAAAGCCGACAAGGGCGAGATCCACGCATTGTGGAACTGGCCCGAGCGGTTGGAGTAGTCGTGGTAAAAGGCGTGGAAGCCATTCTGCCAGCCATGCGGCAGGAAGGCGTCGAGCGAGGCATCATACATCGCCGCCACCAGCTCGACGGGCTCGTCTTTGGCGGCGCCTTCGACGACGAGGGTCCAGGTCTCCTGAGATCCCGGCTCCAGCTTGTCGCGCATGCGTTCCCAGCGCAGGGAGTAGTCTTTGTTCGACCAGGGCACGGAGACGGAGCGGCTGGTGAGGTGGGCGCGGTTCTCGCGGATCTGGGTGACGTGCAGGGTGAAACCGCCGCGCTCCTTTTCCGTCACGGGCACCGCCAGCCCCTGCTGGGTGCGACCGGGCTCGGTCCAGTAGCGCCGCACGATCTTTCCGCGATGTTCGACTTCGACAAAGGCGCGGCCGGTCCCGTAGCCCGTGCCCCAGAGTGCCTCCAGGGTCTGGCCCGGCTCGAGGGTCCAGTTTTCGGCCGACAGGTGATGCGCCACGCGGATGGGGAAGGTCGCCGCGGCGGGATCGAGCACCCGGATGGGCAGCAGGGCGGTGACGGCGCGACCGTTGCGGTCCTTTGTCTCGAGGACGGCGCGATATTCGCCGGCGGCGAGTTTCACCTCGACCGTGGCGCGGCCCTGCTCGTCGGTTTGGAAAGGGTCTCGCTGCACCACGTCGCCGAGCGGCCACTGATTCGGGTCGGACAGGTCGGGCTCATCTGCCTGGGCGGGGCGCTGCTGCCAGGGGCGGCCGGAGAGCCGGGGTCGGTGCACCCGGTCCGGCGCCTGGAGACGGTGGACCGTGATGGTGCCGGTCGCGGTGAGCGGGTCGCCGTCGAGACTGGTGGTGCGCACGGTGAGGTCGACCGGCTTCGCCACCGTCTGCCACTCCGACGCCGACAGGTCGGCCTGGAGGGCGGTGTAGCCGATGGTGACGCCTTTCGAGGCCGAGCGGGTCTCGCCAGCCGTGTCGGTGATATCGGCATGGACCGTGAAGACGAAAGAGGGTTCCGCTTTTTCCTCAAGGGAACGGTCGGGTTCGGCGGTGAAAGCCAGCTCGAAACGGCCATCGGCTCCGGTCGTCGCCACGCCGTTGGCGATCTCGCGGGCGCCCTGAGTGGCGGGCGGGAAGAACCATCCGCACCAGCGCAGCCAGCCCGGCCAGCGGGCCTCGCGGGTGACCCGCCACCGCACCGCGGCGCCGTCGATGGGTGCGCCGGCGTAGGAGTCGGCTCGGCCCTTCAACGAGACGGCCTCACCCAGTTTCGGCGAGACCGCGGGCGGCTCCAGGGTGACTTGGAACTTGGGACGCTTGTATTCCTCCATTGAGACCGAGACAGCGCCGCGGTCTCCCTCTGCGATGGTCAGGCGGCCGGTGACGCGGCCCTTGGGCGCGGTGAAGGAGCCGCTGAAGCCACCGCGATCATTGGTCTTCACCTCGATGACCTCCACCTCCTCGCCATTGGCGTCGAGCAGGCGGATGGCGAGCGTCTTGTTCTTCAGGGTATGGTAGTCGTTTTTCTCGGTGTCGGCGTGGATGTGGATGCCTTTGAACCGGATCGTCTGGCCGGGCCGGTAGAGCGACCTGTCGGTGAAGAGATAGGTCCGGACGGGCTGGATTTCTCTCTCGCTGCGCCAGAAATGGAGTTGGTCGGAGGAGACGGCGTGGCCCTGGTGCCTCGCCAGAAAGAGAACCGGGCGATCCTTGGCCTTTTCCTCAAAGAAACCCATCGCATCGGTCTTTTTCTTGAAGGCATCGCGATTCCACCGGCCATTGTTGTCGAGAGACCAGACCTCCACCTCGGCCCCGGCGATCGGCTCGCCGGAGAGGGCATCGAGGACGAAGCCCTCTGCTCCATCCGGTGCC
Organism: Verrucomicrobiales bacterium; assembly: GCA_016795505.1. GTDB lineage: Bacteria > Verrucomicrobiota > Verrucomicrobiia > Verrucomicrobiales > DEV007 > JAEUHH01. The sequence continues at coordinate 28,621 of JAEUHH010000027.1, forward strand.
TGCCGGGTGATCAGCGCGAGGGGCGATACCCAGACGGGCTGGGCGGCGAGGAGATTGTCCCGCTCCGCGAAATCGGCGGCATGGCTGGCGATGAGCAGGTAAAAGCCCGGCTGCTGGCCGGCCGGAGCCGGAACCCGCACGGTCCGCTGGCGGTAGTCGGCGGTCTTTTCGAGATCGCTTTTCCACGACACGGCGGGCGGCTGTTTCAGCGCGGCGGCGATGTCCTCGTGATTCACGTGCAGGGGCGATTGCCAGCGTCTTTCGCCAAAGGACCACTCGCGCGGGACTAGGCGGAAGTGCACGGCTGCGATGTTGCGGTAGGTGATCGCGATCTCCGGGCCGGCGGCATTCCAGACCTGCTCGGTGCCGACCTGGAGATCCGGCGCTTCGATTTGTTTCAGCAAATTGCGGCAGTTGGCCGCGAAAATGGAATCCGGGTGGCGCTCCGCAGCGGCGGCGGCGATGCGGCGGGCTTCGACGAATTCCTCGGTCGCCATGAGCCGGTCGGCGAGGGCTGCGGCCACGGCGACGCCGGCTTCCGTGTCGCCGTGGGTGGCGAGCAGCGCGGTGAGCTGGGCGCGGGCCCGGGGAGCGGCCTGGTCGCCGGTGGCCACGCCGGCAGCCCAGGCGATGCGGTCCAGGTCGATCAGCACGCGCGCCGAGGCATCGGCGTCGTTGGTGTGAAAGCGCAGCAGGTCCTGATACAGGGCGATGGCGCGCAGCTTGGGCGAGGCGGTGTCGGTCGAGGCTGGCTGCCAGGCGAGAAATTCGGCCATCGTGCCGAGCGCGGGTGAGGCGGCGTCGAAGTCGTAGGCATCCTGGGGTGCGGCGCCCGCCTGCTCGCCGGCGGTGTAGAAGGCCAGCGCCTCGTGGGCAAGAAAATCATAGAGCGTGGGGCGGAACCGGTCCGGCACGTTGCCTCTGATGAGCAGGGTGTCGAAGTCGGCGATCGGGATCTGCTGCAAGGCGGCTGCCTTTTCCAAGGCCGAGCGGTAGCGGGTGTCGATCTCGGTGAGCAGGCGCGGCAGGTCCCAGGTCTGGAAATCATCGCCCGGCGCCTCGGTGGTGCGGGTGCGCTGGAGGATGCGCCAGCGGTTTTGCTGAAAATAGGTCCAGTAGCTGCTGGCGAGCAAGGTCCTCAGGATCGGGGCGATTTCCGCGGGCGCGTCGGCCAGGGCGGTCTCATAGCGGCGGATGCGCTCCTCGGGCTGATGTCCCTGGATCTGGGTCTCGGCGGAGATGCGGTAGGCGACGGCTTTCGCGAGTTCGGGCCAGGCTTTGTCGGCTTTGGCGGCGGCTTCGATGGTGGTGAGCACCTCGATCGCCGACTGGGGACGGGCTTCGCCAAGGTGTGTTTCGACCTGCTGCCATTGGGCGTCTCGGGGGGCGGCGGCAGCGGTCATGAGGTAGCTGGAGAGGCAGAGGCCGAGAAAGCAGGCCAGGCGGGCGGGGGCGAGTCGGGGTGAGCTCATACGGGAGCTTAAACGGCCGGGGCGGAAGGATGAAGTCAGAAAAATGTAAAATGTGTGGCTTGGATCTGGGATCTTGGATCTTGGATCTTGGATCTTGGTGGGGCTGATGTTTTTGGGTAGCTTTGGAGGTGTGGGCTCCCGATCGGATGGGGAGGCGGGGCTGGAATCAGCCTTTGGTGACGGCTTCGTCGAGATTCAGGATCGCCCGAGCGACCATGGTCCAGGCGGCGAGTTCGGCAGAGGCGCCGGGTTTGGCGGCCACTTTGGCGGCTTCGAGTTCGGAGTGCTGGAAACGCTGGCGCTGGGCCTCGAAGTAGGTGACGAGGTCGTTCAACTCGCTGGCGTCCGGCTCGCGGACGAGGAGTCTGCGGAAGAGGGTGGCGGCGATGGTTTCCGATGAAACAGGGTTGGATCGGAGATCAGACAGGGTTGCATCGGCGAGTGCGCGGGCGGCCTCGACAAACATCTCGTCGTTCAGCACCGTGAGGGCCTGGAGGGGGGTGTTGCTGCGGCCGCGCTGGGCGACGCAGGTCTCCCCGGTGGGGCCGTCGAAGGTGAGGTAGGCGGCAAAGGGGGCGGTGCGCTTGGAGAAGGTGTAGAGGCTGCGGCGGTAGCGGTCCTCGCCGGGTGAGGGTTTCCAATCGGGCGAACCATAGGCGACATTGACGACACTGGCGGGCTGGGGCGGCTGGACGCTGGGACCGCCGATCCGGGCGGACAACAGGCCGGCGCCGGCAAGGGTGGCGTCGCGGAAGACCTCGCCATCGAGGCGGAAGCGGGGACCGCGGGCGAGCAGGATGTTCGCGGGATCGCGGGTCAGCAGGTCGGCGGTGACGGCCGAGCTTTGGCGGTAGGTGGCGCTGTGGACGATGAGCCGGTGCAGCTCCTTCATCGACCAGCCGCGCCGGACGAACTCGAGCGCGAGCCAGTCGAGCAACTCGGGATGGCTGGGCAACTCGGACTGGAGGCCGAAGTCGGCGGCTTCCGGGACGAGGCCGCGGCCGAAGAAGGCGTGCCAGGCGCGGTTCACGGCGACGCGGGCGACGAGGGGATTGCGCCCGGCATCGACCAGCCAGCGGGCAAAGCCGAGGCGGTTGGCGGGCACTCCCTCGGGGAGGCCGGCGAAGACTTTGGGCACGGCGGGGGCGACGGCTTCCTCCGCCTTGAGGTACTCGCCGCGGTGATGCCGGTGGGTGGGGCGGGGATGATCGGCCGGACGCTCCTGCATGACCAGGGTGGTGGGAAAGCCGGGCCGGCGCGCCTCGTGGGTCTCCAGTGGCTTGCGGGCCTCGGCCAGATCGGGGGAGGTGCGGGCGTAGGCGAGCCGCAGCGTGGCATCGGTGGCGGTGAGGGGATCGACCGGCGGCAGGGTGCGGGCGGCGGGTTTCCCCGGGGCGGTGGTGGCGGAGACGCGGAATTTCCCCAAGCCGGCGACGAAATGGCGCTCGAAGAGCAGTTCCACGGTGACGACTCCGCTGGCGGCCAGGGGCTGGGCGAGATGGAGGACGAGTTCGTGCGGACGGCCTTCGCCGGTGGCGGTGGACCAGCCGGTGGAGCCGTCGCCGTCGAAGACATTGGCCGCCTCGGCATTGCCGGAGCCGATCGCGATCTTGCCGAAATCGCGTGAGCCGCCGGAGAAGGCGACGGGATTGCCGCCGGCGATGACTTTGAACTCGCTGAGGAAAAAGTCGCCGCTGCGTCCTTCGTAGTAAGCCGCACCGGGGCCGCCCTCGGGGAGGCGGTCGTCGGGCAGGGCTTCCAGGCGCAGAGCGGTGACGGGCGCGCCGAGGTGGGACAGGTCGTAGGTCAGGGTATAGACATCCCGTTTGGTGAAGTCGCCGCTGGCGAAGACGATGCCGTCGCCTTCGTGGGCGAGGCGGGGGAGATTGCTTGTCAGCGAGGCGGGCTCCAGCGGGGTCCACGGGGCGGCCCCGGCTTTTTCGGCGGTGAGCCAGGTCTGGTAGCGGGCTTCATCGATCTTCCCGACGAGTTCGGCCTCGAGCCGGGCGGTCTCCCGGTCATGGGTGGCCTGTCGGCCGGCGACGGCGGGATCGGGCACGGCGATGGCGGGTTCATCGGCCTGGTTGAGCAGGGCCATCATGCCGTAGTAATCGGTGTGGGTGATGGGGTCGTACTTGTGGGTGTGGCACTGGGCGCAGCCGACGGTGAGGCCGAGCCAGACGGTGCCGGTGGTGTTGACCCGGTCGACCATGGCATGGAAGCGGAACTCGAGGGGATCGATGCCGCCTTCCTCGTTGAGCATGGTGTTGCGGTGGAATCCGGTGGCGATGCGTTGGTCGAGGGTGGCGTCGGGCAGCATGTCGCCGGCAAGTTGCTCGATGGAAAAGCGGTCGTAGGGCATGTCGTCATTCAGCGCCCGGATGACCCAGTCGCGGTAGGGCCAGATGCTGCGGGGGCGGTCCTTCTCGTAGCCATTGGTATCGGCATAACGAGCCAGGTCCAGCCAGAGGCGCGCCCAGCGCTCGCCGTAGCGGTCGGAATCGAGCAGTCGGTCCACCAGATCGGACCAGGCCGCGTCGGGATCGGCGGCGTGCGCGGTGGCGAAGGCATCGGCTTCGGCCGGGGTGGGTGGCAGCCCGATGAGGTCGAGCGAGACGCGGCGGATCAGCGTGTGGGGATCGGCGGTGGGGGACGGTGCCAGACCCTCGCGGGCGAGGCGCTCGGCAACAAAGGCGTCGATGGGATTGCGGATCGTGACGGTCGCCTCGCGGATCGTGGGCACGGTGGTCGGCTGCGGGATTTCAAAGGCCCAATGCTGCTCGTAGCGGGCGCCTTCGGCGATCCAGCGGCGGAAGAGGTCGATTTCTTTTTCGCTCAGCCGGGGCTTGTTGGCTTTGGCCGGTGGCATGACCTCGTCGGGGTCGGTGGAGGTGATGCGGGCCAGCAACTCGCTGGCTTCCGGCTTTCCGGGTTCGATGGCGCGGTAGCCACCGAGGTCGGCGGTGGCGAACTCGAACGTATGCAGGCCGAGGTCGGCATCGCGGGTCTGGTCGTCGAAGCCGTGGCACTTGAAGCAGCGGTCACTGAGGATGGGCCGGATGTCGCGGGAGAAGTCGACCGGCTCCGGCTGCTGGGCGTGCAGGGGGGCGACTGAGGCAACGCTCAGCAGGACGATCAGAGTCGGCTTTGTCATGAGAGAAAGTAAACCCGTCCGGGCGGGAAGGGGGCGGCGTTTTTGCGGGCCGGAGTGGACCGTAAGATGGGGCAAAAAAGCGGTCAGGAAAGGGCGACGATCCGCAGCGCGCCGACCTGATCGCCGACCCGGGCGCCCTGCAACCGCTGGAACAGGGACGCCTGGGGCGAGACGACGGTGGTGACGATGCCATCCACCTCGGTGTCGAGGCCGCCGCCGACCGGGGCGAGCAGGAAAGCCGCGCGATGACCATCTTCGCCCGCGGTCTCGACCAGGGCGCCGAGGGCGATGGCGGCGTCGGGAGCAAAGCCGGGCGGCGTCCAGGTGGCGAAGGTTTGGAGCGTGGCGGCGAGTTCCTCGGCCTTGGCGGCCTGACCGGCGGCGAGGTAGGAGGCTTCCACGGTGCGGGTGTCGTACTTGTTCTCGGCTTTGCTGTCGGGATCGGTGGCGTAGCCGCGGGCCTCGTCGGCGGCGCCGGTGACCCGGCGGAATTGCGATTCCAATTCGGTGCGGAGAGCGTTGATGACTTGGGACTTATCCATGAAAACGGTGGCGGGAGACAGGGCGGGAAAGATGGGTGCGAAGTTTGGCCGGAGCAACCCGCTGCGCTCGAAAAGGGCCCGCCACGATTCTTTGCGCTAAAGAATTCCTTTATTGAAGAACAAAGACCGGGCGATACGTTTTCGACGCCATCACTTCTAACTCCCGCTTTCCGTGTCACTTCCGCCCGCCCAGACTTGCCGATCCGGTTGTCGGACGGGTCTTTCGCGGGGTCATCGGATTTCGGCCGTGAGGAGCGCCGCACTCTCATGAGCAAGGGAAAACGGCCACCTTCGTTTTTCGGGCGCACCAAGACCTCGAGTCTTTCGGATGCGCGTACGACCACATCGCATCCCCTGCCACGTCTGGCGGGGGTGGTGGGTGAGTTCGAGCGGCACGATGCGATCCTGATCGGCTGTGCCCAGCTGATCCGCAATTTCCCCCAAGTTTTTGTCAATGTGGTGCGCTCGCTCTATCGGCGCATTCAGGTGGTCTGCCTGGTCAATGAGGAGGACGAGGTCCTCGGACGCGTGCTCCTGGCCGCGGCGGACATCCCCAAAGGATCGGTCGATTTCCTGATCATGCCGTCTGTGTCGATGTGGGCACGCGACTGGAGTCCGCTGGCGGGCTTTGACTCGTCGGGCAAGCGTCGTTTCATGGGATTTGAACTGCGGCACCTCCGTACCAGTGCCGATACCACGGCGCGGCCGGAGCTGTCGCGGATGTTCGAGTCTCCGGTGATCGACGTGCCGCTGACGCATGAGGGGGGCAACATCCTCTGCAATGGCGAGGGGATCTGCCTGACTTCCACGACGGTGCTGCTGAAAAATGCCAGCCGGCAGTACGACGCGAAGAAGATCGGCGAGGTGCTGGCCGAGTACTTCGGGGCGACCCAGTGGGCCTATCTGGATCCGCTGAGCGGTGAGCCCACTGGCCATATCGACCTGTTCTGCTGTTTCCTGGCCCGCGATCTGGTCATTGTCGGAGAGTTCGACCCGAAAGTGGACTCCATCAATGCCTCCCTGTTGGACCGGGCGGCCGAGATCCTCGCCACGCTGAAGACTTCCCGCGGCCCGATGCGGGTCGAGCGCATCCCGATGCCCCCGCCGATCGATGGCAAGTATCGGAGTTACACCAACTGCATCATCGCCAACGGTTCCGTGGTCGTCCCGCTCTTTCCCGAGATCAGCGACGCCATGGACCAGCAGGCGCTGGCCACGTACAAGCGGCTCATGCCGGACTATGATGTGATCGGCATCGACATTCTGGATCTGTCCTCGCTGGGCGGGGGATTGCACTGTCTCACGTCGCATGTGTGCCTGCCCCGACGCGGCATGCTCAGCGGCGGATTGGCCGAATTGGATGCCGCAGACCGCGTTCCGGTCGATTTCGTCGGTGTGCGCCGGGGTTGAGAACGTCCTGTCCGAACCCCAGAAAGATCACCCGCGATGAACGCCTTTTATGCATCCGAATGGCAGGACTGTCCCGAAGGCGGGGTGCGGGACGTGTGCAGTCCCTGGAGCGGCGAAGCCATCGAGACCGTTCCGGTCTGCCATCCCGGCACGGTGGACAAAGCCATCGTCGCTCTGAAACAGGGGGTGCGCGGCCTGTCCGAGATCAGCAATGAGGGGCTGGGCAAGGTCTTTCTCAAAGCCGCGGAGATGCTGAAGGAGTCGTCGCACGACATGGCGACGCTGATCACCCGTGAACAGGGCAAGCCGATCAGCGAATCGCTTCAGGAAGTGGCGGTGACGATCAACCTGATGGAGTCCTTCGGCCACGAGTCCTATCGGTTGGGACGCCAGTTTCTGTCGCTCGCCGTCGAGGCCAGGGTGGGGGAGCGTTTTGGCTTCACCCGACGCCGGCCCATGGGCATCACGGCGCTGCTGACGCCGAACACTTTCCCGCTGCTCACCGTGGCCAAGCTGGTGCTGCCCTCGCTGGCGGCCGGCAATGGCGTGGTCATCAAGCCGGCGTCGCAGACGCCCTTTTCCGCGCTCGGTCTGGTCGAGTCCCTGTTGGAGTCGGGACTGCCGCCCGGCACGATCGCCTGCCTGACCGGTCCGGGTGAGATCACCGGGCAGGCGGTGTGCCGGCATCCGCTGGTCGATCATGTCTCCTGCTACGGGGGGATGGAATCCATCCGGGCGATCCGCTCGGTGATCGGTCTGATTCCCCTGCGCTTTCATCATGGCGGGATGAGCGTGTGCGTGGTGTTGGACGATGCCGATCTCGACCGGGCGGTCCGCAGCATCATCGAGCAGGGCTTTGAAAATTCCGGGCAGACCGCGATTTCAGCCGGTGCGGTGTTTGCCACTGAGCGGATCTATGACTCGCTGATCGAGCGGCTCGGCGCCGCCATCCGCAACCTGCCCTGCGGCAATCCCGAGACGCCCGGCACCCGGATCGGGCCTCTCACCGAGCCGGTCCGCGCCCAACGGGCCACCGGTATCGTGGGCGAGTTGATGGAGAGGGGGGCGCGCAAGATCGTGGGCTCCGGCATGAGTGAAGGCAATCTGTTCGAGCCCGTGCTGTTGGCGGATGTCGATCCGATGGACCCGAGCTTCTATCCGCAGAGCCGCAGCCGGGAGTTACTGTCGCCCATCATGGGCATCACGCGGCTCACGGGCGATCCGATGCAGATCGGCGAGTGGCTCGAGCCCCGCACCCAGATCGCGGTGACCATTTTCAGCAATGATCTGGACCGGGCCACGCAACTGGCTGCCGCATTGCCGGTCTACAATGTCCACATCAATGGTCTGCCGACCTGGCGCGACGGGCTGCTCTTCAATTCCCAGGCCGGCTTGAGGCTGGGGCGCCGCAAGTCCGAGCAACGGGTGAATGATGTGACCTCGCTGCAGGACATCGTTTTCCACCCGTGATGGTGGTTTGCGGCGGCGGATCGTCGACCGCGACTTGACAGGGTTGCATCGGAGAGGCGACAGGGTTGCATCGTAACCTCAGCCAGCGGACCGCGGATGAAAATCACCCAAGTCGGAGTCTATCAAGTCGATCTTCCCCTTCACGAGGGGTCTTATCATTGGTCGGGAGGCAAGAGTGTCTCCGTCTTCGACAGCACCGTGGTGCGCATCGACACGGACCTGGGCGTGACCGGCTGGGGCGAGGTGTGTCCGCTGGGGCCATTCTATCTGCCGGCTTTTGGCCAGGGAGCCCGGGCAGGGCTCTACGAACTGGGACCGCATCTGCTGGGGGCCTCGCCGCTCGAGCCGACCCGTCTGAACCGGCGCATGGATGCGGTGCTGAAAGGCCATCCCTACGTGAAGTCCGCCGTGGACATGGCCTGCTGGGACATCCTCGGCAAGGCGGCCGGTCTGCCGGTGTGCGAGCTGCTGGGTGGCCGCTATGGCGACGATTTTCCCCTCTATCGCGCGATTTCGAAAGACACGCCCGATGCGATGGCCGCCAAGGTGGCCAGCTATCGCGGCGAGGGCTACCGGCGATTCCAACTGAAAGTCGGCAGCGATGTCGAGACCGATATCGCCCGCATCCGCACCGTGCGCGGGGCGCTGGGCAGTGGCGAAGTCTTGGTGGCCGACGCGAACACCGGCTGGCTCAAGCACGAGGCGCTGCGGGTGTGCCGGGCGGTCGAGGACCTGGATGTCTATATCGAGCAACCCTGCGCAACCTACGAGGAATGTCTGGCAGTGCGGCAAAAGTGGGGCGGCCCCTTTGTGCTCGACGAGTCGATCGACGGGCTCGCGCCGCTGCTGCGCGGCCACGCCGATCAGGCCATGGACGTGGTGAACCTGAAGATCAGCAAGCTCGGCGGGCTGACTCGGATGCGTCAGGCGCGCGACCTGTGCGTGGAGCTGGGCATCGCGATGACGATCGAGGACAGTTGGGGCGGGGACATCGTGACGGCTGCGATCGCCCACCTCGCACACAGCACGCCGCCGGAGCTGCTGTTCACCTCCACGGATTTCAACAGCTACGTGACCGTGAGCACTGCGGTGGGAGCGCCGAAGCGGGCCAACGGACGGATGTCGGCATCGAAGGAGCCGGGGCTCGGCATCGAACCGCGACTGGACATCCTGGGGCCGGCGCTGTTCGAGCTGAATTGAGCGGCATTCAGACCGGGCCGATGCCTCACCAGGCAACCTCGGTCCCCAATCCAGCCTGCCGGGCGCTGGCCAGGGCGCTGCGGGCGGCGAGGGCATCCTGCACGGCGAGACCCACGGATTTGAAAAGCGTCGTCACCTGGCCGTCGTGAGCGCGGTCGGGCGGAGGCACGGCCCCGGTGACAAGTTCGCCCAATTCTGCCCGGACGTCTGACCATTGAAAGCAACCGGCCGCGATGGCCTGGATCAGGTCGCCGGCTTCGTCGAGGGCGGCCTCGCGGCTGTCGACCACGACCCAGCTTCGGCCAACGGTGGCGGCGGGAATCTCGACGACATGGGGCTGGAACGAGCCTACCGCATTGACGTGGGCGCCGGGCTTGAGGTCCGCATCATCAAAGAGCGGACCGCCGGCTCCGGCCGTTGCGGCACAGACGATATCCGCGTCTCGCAGGGCTTCGCGGGCGCTGGTGGCGCGCCGGAGATCGCGCGGGATGGGGCCTTTTCCGGCGAGTTCAGCGATGAGCCGGTCGGCCGATTCGGGGCGCCGGGAGACGATCCAGGCGGTTTCGATGGGGCGGACGGTGCATACCGCTTCCAACTGGGTGCGAGCCTGCACGCCGGCGCCGAAAATGGCGGCGGTCCGGGCTCCCGCCGGGGCCATCAGGTCGGTGGCGGCACCGGATGCGGCGCCGGTGCGAAGGGCGGTCAGGGTGGCTCCCTCCAGCAGGGCTTCGGGCCGGCCGGTCGCGGGGTCAAAAGCCAGCACTGCCGACTGGATGCGGGCCAGGCCGATGTCTAGGTTGCCGGGAAACAGGGAGACGACCTTGACGGCGAGGGATTCCCTGTCGGGCGTCGCCACATGCGCCGGCATGACCAAGCTGATGCCCCGGTGTGCCGGGATGTCCAGATGGATGCGGGGCGGGACAGTCGCCTGCCCGCTGCTATAAGCCGCGAAGGCCTGTTTCATCGCTTCGATCGCCGCGGCCATGGGCAGGGCGGCACGGACATCGGCGGCGGAAAGGATCAGCATGGGCGCGTCTGGGGTGGCCGGTTCAGCCCATGCGGTGCCGGTAGTCGGCGTAGGTGAACTGCCGGATCATTTCCACCCGGCCATCGGACCGTCGCAGGCAGATGCTGGGATGTGGCACGCCGTTGAACATGGTGGTTTTAACCAGCGTGTAGTGTGCCATCTCGCGGAAGACGAGGCGGTCGCCCACGGCGAGAGGCCGGTCAAAGCTGTAGTCGCCGATGACATCGCCGGCGAGACAGGTCGGTCCGCCCAGCCGGTAGGTGTGGGATTTCTCGCCTGGCTGGCCCGCGTCGAGGATCTCGGGGCGGTAGGGCATTTCGAGCGTGTCGGGCATGTGGGCGGTCGCGGAGATGTCGATGACGGCGATGGGCATGCCGTTTTCCAGGAGATCGATCACGCTGCCGATCAGGACGCCACTCCCGATGGCGATGGCCTCGCCCGGCTCGATGTAGATCTGGAGCTGGGGGTAGCGCTCGCGCAGGTCCTGGATGAGTTGGACGAGGAGTTCCCGATCGTAGCCTGGCGCGGTGATGAGATGGCCGCCGCCGAGATTGAGCCATTTCATCCGCCGCAGATGGCTGTCGAAGCGGGCGATGACCGCCTCCAGTGTCCGCCGCAACGCGCCGGCTCCCTGCTCGCACAGGGTGTGAAAGTGGAGTCCCTCGATGCCGTCGAGATCGTCGCCTGCCGCATCGAGCTGGGCTGCCAGCACGCCGAAACGCGAGCCGGGAATGCACGGATTGTAGATTTCGGCGACGGCTTCAGCGTATTCGGGATTGATCCGCAGGCCGGCGGAGACGGGGCGGGGGCTGGCGAGCACTTCCCGACGATAGCGGCGCCACTGGCCGAGGGAATTGAAGATCAGGTGATCGGCAAAGCCGAGCAGTTCGGCGATCTCCGCAGGCTTGAACGATGGGGAATAGACATGCACCTCGCCGCCGAATTCTTCATGGCCCAGCCGGGCCTCGTAGAGCCCGCTGGCGGCCGTGCCGGCGAGGTAGGGGCGCAGGATGGGGTAAATGGGCCAGCAGGAAAAAGCCTTCTGCGCCAGCAGGATCCGTGCGCCGGTGCGCTCCTGGATCGACTGCAGGATGCGGCCATTGTGATGGTAAACGTCCTCGTCCAGAACGAAGCTCGGCGTATCGAACCCGCTCCGGGCAAAGGCCTCGGCGAGGGCTGCGACATCGCAGGCGGCGTGGGGCAGGGAGAGGTCTTCGGGCATGGACGAGCTTGATCAAGGCATCTGAAACCCGCTCCCGTCGACCACTTCCCACGGCAGACCCCACTTCATCGAGTCGGCCATGAAGGGATCGGGATCGAGCTGCTCCAGGTTCCATACCCCCGGCTTCATCCAGTGGCCGTTGAGCATCTGACGGGCGCCGATCATGGCGGGCACGCCGGCGGTGTAGCTGATGGCCTGGCTCTTCACCTCGCGGTAGCACTCCTGGTGGTCGCAGATGTTGTAGATGAACTTGGTCGCCATCTCGTCGCTGCCTTTCAGCCGGCCGCGGATCAGGCAGCCGATGAAAGTCTTGCCCTTCGTCAGTGGGCCGAGGCTGGCGGGATCGGGCAGCAGTTTCTTCAGGAATTGGATCGGGACGATCTGGTGGCCTTCGAATTCGACCGGCTCGATCGAGGTCATGCCGACATTTTCCAGCACGCGCAGGTGGGTGATGTAGTTCTGCGAAAAGGTCATCCAGAAGCGGATCCGCTTCAGGCCCGGCAGGTTCTTCGCGAGGCTCTCCAACTCCTCGTGGAACAGCAGGTAGATGCGCCGGGTCCCGACCTCGGGATGGGGAAAGGGGAAATCGTGGCCGATCTCGAGCGGCTGCGTTTCCTTCCATTCGCCATTCTCCCAGTAGCGGCCGTTCTGGGTGATCTCGCGCAGGTTGATCTCGGGATTGAAGTTCGTCGCGAACGGCAGGCCGTGGTCGCCGGCGTTGGCGTCGATGATGTCCACCGTCTCGATCTCGTCGAAGTAGTGCTTCAGCGCGTAGGCGCAATACACATTGGTCGTGCCGGGGTCGAATCCCGAGCCGAGGATGGCGGTGAGGCCGGCCTCACGAAAGCGGTCCTGGTAGGCCCACTGCCACTTGTACTCGAACTTGGCCGTGTCCGGCGGCTCGTAGTTGGCGGTATCGAGGTAGTGCACGCCAGCTTCGAGGCAGGCCTCCATCAGGGTGAGATCCTGATAGGGCAGGGCGATGTTCAGCAGCACCTCGGGCTGGATCTGGCGGAGCAGGGCCACGGTCTCGGCGACATTATCCGCATCGAGTGCGGCCGTTTTCAGTTCCACGCCGGTGGCTGCCTTGACGTCGGCGGCGATGGCGTCGCACTTGGCTTGGGTCCGGCTGGCCAGCCAGATCTCGCCGAAGGTCTCCGCGTCCTGGGCGCACTTGTGGGCGACGACATTGCCGACGCCACCCGCGCCTACGATGAGGGTTTTGCGCATGATTTCTGTGAGAGGAAAAGGGGTGAAAAAGACGGGCCGGAGAGTCCCTTGAAATCGGCCAAAGTCAACGCCTTTCGCCACTCCGGGCCGCTTCGTCACACGCCGGAACCGTCCAGAGGGAGTTCGGCGTAGGCGAAGGTTTCACCGGTGCCGAACCAGTCATCGATCCGTCCCAGTTCCCGGCCGCCGATGGCGAGAAAGTTGTGGAGCGAGGCATTGTCGCGAAAATGGCCGCCCAATGTCGAAAATCCCATCTCTCTGGCCAGACGAACGGCCTCGTCCAGCAGGCGCCGGCCGTGGCCGCGGCCCTGGCATTCGGGAAGGATCGCGATATTGAACAGGTAGGCCACCTTCGGATCGAGCGGCCGGAAACGGTCGATGAGCAGGTCGCGATGCGGGTCGGCCTCCAGCGCAAAGCCGATGAGGTTGCCGACATAGGCGCCCCTTTCCAGCAGCACAGCGCCGAAGGCCCGGTCCCGCCCCATCGCCTCGCGGAGCGATTCCTCCGTCTCGCGCAGGGCTTCGGGATACACCGCCTCGCTGGCGAGGATCTCGGGCAGGAAGCGGGAGAAATCCGCCTCCGTGAAGGGCACGAGGCGCAGATCTGGCGGGAGGGAGTTCATCCGTGTTGGCCGCAGTAATAGTGCCGCAGGGACTCCGGTGCGGCTCCCGATCGGGACAGCTCCACCAGCGCCTCCCACCGATCCGGAGCAAACAGCCGGGCCAGCGGCTGGGGCACCCGCCAGAGATCGGGGAAAGCCGCCGCGATCAGGCGGTCCCAGGCGTCCGCGTGGCGCAGCAGGTCGTCGGGCATCACCCGCTCCCGGGTGGACCCGGCCTCGGGCAGGCAGTCGAAGGGCTCGATGATGTTCAGCGAGCCGTAGTCGTTGGTGATCTCTTCGCCCGCCGCGATGTCCCGCACCGCAATCTCGAAGCCGAGCTGGGTGCCCAGGCAATTGGGATCGAAGGAATGGTTCACAAAGCGGGTGTTGTCCCAGGGAAAGACCCAGTGCGCCCGGTCATTGCGGAAGCAGTAGCGCTCCAGCACCTCCTGGTAGGCGGGTGCCATCTGGCGGACCTCCGCCTCGGTGAAGACCCGGTCCAGCTCGTCGAGCACCCACACCACCGTGCCTCTGGGGAGAAAGGTGCGGGCAAAGACTCCCGACCCGATCTCGTCGTCGATGTGGCGGACCAAAGTGGCGGGATGGAGCATGGCCGGAGGCGTGAAATGGGGCTGAGGTCGACGGTAGGTCCGCCCAGCGAGCCGTCAAGCGCCCGGAGCGACTCCCCGACCCGGCGCGTATTTCCAGAGTGGCGCCCGCAGACGAGGCTTGGCCTGTGGCATGGATCGCCCCGTATTTCCCCAAGCTCCGGGGCCTTCAGATTTCCTCAGAATGTTCGCAGGCGCCTGTCGTCTGTGTAGCGGCGGCATCGGCGGGATGGGTGACACTGTAGGGACGGCCGGAGAGGGTATGGCGGGCGTAGAGGTAGCGGCGACCGTTGGGCGCGGCGGTGGGCCGAAGATTCGATGGCAGAGGGTGCGATCGGCGTGGAAAGAGGGTTCGATCGGGAACTTCGGAATCTCCGGAAGGGGCTGATTTTCAACATCAAAGCGGCGTCTTCTCAATAGCTTTCCTGTCCCTTTAAATTTGTTATTTATCCGCTGCTAAATTTCTTTTCTTTTGTGGTATTAGTAAAATGTATGCCAATATTGCGCAAAAAGTAATAGGGATATATACGGGAAAAGATAGAGAAGTGCCCATCCTGCCGCCGAAAACTCCCCGAGAACAGTAAAAAAACCGCGAAGATCATCGAATGAAAATCCCCTGGGCTTTCGAGAGCCAAAGTCAAAGAAAAAATGCCCAAAAGGCAATGTGTGATCCTCTGAAGTGCCAAACCGAAAGTTGCCTTCGGAA
>JAEUHH010000055.1 GCA_016795505.1 Verrucomicrobiales bacterium
GTCGCACCTGCCTCCACATCGTAGGTGGGGCCATCGACCGACAGGCCGCTGATCGTGTATTCCCCCTCGGTGCGGAGCAGGCTCCACGGGGGCGGATCGCCACCGCCGTCGCCACCGCCATTACCCGGATCACCTCCGCCGTCACCCGGCGGCGATGCGATCGTGAAATCGAGCGCGCCCGTCGCGTCCACCGTCGAATCCGGGTCGGCATCCACCGCCACGGCGAGCCGCGACGGGGCACTGCCCAGGTAATAGGTGACGGAAAAGCTCCCGGTCCCATCCGTCGAAACCGACGATGAAGACAGCGACCCATCGCCCGACTCGACCGTGAAGGTCACCATCCGATACGCCAGCGGCATCGAGTAATTGTAGCGCCGGTCCTCCTGGCCCAAGCCATTCACCCACACGTCCCACCGATCGATCTGCGCCGATCCCGTCACCGCCACCGCCGTGCCTGCCGGCTGTTGCGGACCGCCCTCGGCCATCAGTACAGTCATCACCGGCTCCATCTCCGTGCGATCCAGCGTCCACGTCTCCGCCGGGTCCGGCGCGGGCGGCGCGACGGTGAACAGCAGTTGCGCCGACGTCGCCTGGCCGGTCGCATAGGCCACATCGACCCGCGCCACGGAATCCACCGATCCCATCGTCAGCGAGCCCGCACTCACCCCATCCGCCCCGGCTGTGCCCGCACCCGTCACGTAGCCATCGCCGCTCGCCACCGACCACGTGACCTGCGCGCCGTCCGCCGGGGAGGTCGAGACATTTTCCACCCGTTGATTGCCGTAATTGCTCTCCATCACGTCCCACGTGACGTAGGACACCGTGGCCACCAGATCGCGTGCCTCCCCGGTGGGAACCTCCGCCGGTGAGCTGGACGAACCCAGCGTCGCCGTGAGGGTGGCCTCGCTGTGATGATAGGCCCAAGCCTCGCCCGGTGGATCGAAGGTCAGCGAAGCCGTGCTGCCCGCCGCCATCGTCGCCGTGACCGTAGCCGATTGGGGCGCCCAGCCGGCGGTGAAAACGATCGCGCCCTCACCCGACTCGCCCGTGGTGACCGAATCCATCGAGAGAGAGCCCTCGCCAACGGTCACCGCAAAGCCAATCGTCACCCCCGGCTCCGGCGTGACGCTGCTATTCCGAATCTCCGACTCCCCGGTCGAGGGACGCTGCCAAATTTCCCAGGCAATGCGGTTGACCGCCGCCACCAGCGGGCGCGTGGTGCCCGGCAGCAGGTCGGTGGCGCCATTCGGCGCTTCCAGGGACAATTCCAGATAGCTCTCCACCCGCTGAAATGCAAACGGCTCCGGCTCGCCCGGTCCGCCGTCGCCGCCCTCGTCTTCGGCCCGGAAAATGGCGCTGCCCGCGAGGCACATCAGGATCGTCGTCGCGACCGTCGCCGGCCACGAAAGCCCAAAGCGCCGGGAGCGGGAACGGCGGCGAGGAACCGGCGGCGGCGTGGCGGCTTCATCGTGGGCATGACGTACCCCCCCCCCCGGCTTTCTTCCATGAGAGGGGAAGCCGGGGCGTCGGAGTCGGGCGTCGGAGGAGAGAAACGCTTCATGTGGGGAGACCGGGAGAGGTTTTCGTCGAGGGAAAAGCGATCACGCTGTGAATCGTGAGTCGGTTTTACCCAAGAGGCCGACCGAGGGTCAACGAAAAAAGTTGGCGCCGGCGAATTTTTTTTCGGAGGGCGCGGAGAGGGGCGGGGGCGATTTGGATGAAAGAGGGTCTGATCGGCGATGAGAGAGGGTTGGATCGACTCGACACGGGTGAGAGGGACAGGCGCCAAGGTCTCCGGTCAGCGCTGGCTTTCCGCTTTTCATTTGCCCGCCTTGGGGCCAGAATAGGCCCGATTTCCGCCCGCCGGGCGGGCACCCTGCCAGAACTACCGCCAAACCCTTCCCAAGAACATGAAACCGCTGCGCCTGATCCTGCCCATCGCCACCCTCATCGTCGCCGTGCTCGCCGTCACGCTCGCGGCACAGGATGCCAAGAAGCCCGAGGCCGGCGAAAAGAAGCCGATCCGCGCTCTCCTCATCACCGGCGGCTGCTGTCATGACTATGACACGCAGAAGAAGATCCTGATGGCCGGCATCGGCGAGCGCACCGAGGTAAAATGGGATCTCGTTTATGAACAATTCGACGGCCGCGAGCACGAGATCGGCATCTACGACAAGCCGGACTGGGCCGCCGGCTATGATGTCGTGGTGCACAATGAGTGCTATGGCGCGGTGGCCAATGACGCCTTTGTCGACCGCATCGTCGAAGGCCATGTGAAAGCTGGCGCCTCGGCCATTTTCCTGCATTGCTCGATGCACAGCTACCGGGCCGCCAAGACCGACGAATACCGCAAGCTCATCGGCGTCAGTTCCTTCAATCACGGCAAGCACCATCCCATCACCCTGAAAAAGCTCGCCAAACACCCTGTCATCGATCCTCTGCCCGACGGCTGGGTCACGCCGAACGGCGAACTCTACAACACCAACCCCAAGACTCACCCTGACGCGAAGATCTGGGACACCGCCACCGCTCTGGCTGAAGGCACCATCCCCTCCACCGCCGATCCGCAGGCCTGCATCTGGGTCAATGAATACAAGGGCATCCGCGTCTTTGGCACCACGCTCGGCCATCACAACGAAACCATGAGCGATCCCCACTATCTCGATCTCGTCACCCGCGGCCTGCTCTGGACGCAAAAGCGGCTCGGCGAGTGAGGCCCGCGACACGGGCGGGCCGGGTCTTCGCGTATTTCCCCCTCGCGCCGGTTGCCTGATTGGGATACTTTCATGGGTCGATGCCAGCCGTCACCGCCAGACCCTTCCCCTCTCTGGAGACCAAACAGGTCCGCCCCACGACGCCGGCACCTGAACTGGTAGCGGGCGATCATCTGACCCGCGCCGAGTTCGAGCGCCGCTACCACGCCATGCCCGATCTGAAAAAGGCCGAGTTGGTGGAGGGCCGAGTTTTTATGGGATCGCCAGTCAGAATCAATCAACACGGCAAGCCACATGCTCAACTGGCAGGATGGCTGGTGCAATATCAAGCCTTCACCCCAGGTGTGGAGATAGCCGACAACGCCACGGTCCGGCTCGATCACGACAACGAGCCCCAACCGGATTTGCTCCTGCGCATCCTGCCGGAGTACGGCGGGCAGAGCGCCAACGAGGGCGATTATGTCTCCGGGGCTCCCGAGTTTGTCGCCGAGATCGCCGGCTCCAGTGCCAGCTACGACCTTTATGAAAAGAAGACGGCCTACCGTCGCAATGGAGTCCGGGAGTACTGCGTCTGGCTCGTGGACGAAGCCGAGATCCGCTGGTGGCGACTGCTGGATGGCGACTACGTGATGATCGAGCCAGACGAGGCCGGCTTGCTGAAAAGCGAAACTTTCCCAGGACTCTGGCTCGACCCCACCGCCTTGCTGACCGGCGATCTCGCCCGCGTGCTCGACCTGGCTCGGGCGGGCACCGCTTCTCCAGAGCACGCGGACTTCGTGGCTTCGCTCCGTGGACAGTCTCCGGAGGAGACCACCCCGGCCTGATACCCCGTCTTTGAACGGCACTCAGGCAGCGTCGCTGGACACGTGGTTCCGGGCGCTTCACTGAGACGATCCTCAATGAGGCGATTTCGATCGCCGTTTTCTCATCCCCGATAGCTTCCGTATCCGAAAAATCGCCCTCCCAGACCCGATTGGCTGGGGCGAGCGGGGCATGAGCGGAAATCCGTGGCTCACTCACCTCCTCTCCGGTCACAGTGGCGTTTTCCATCGCCAATCCGCCAAACGAGGCGAAGCCAGCGCCCGACTCATCGGCTGAGACCCATCCAGATTGAGCGGATCGCCAGAACCTCCACCCAGCGCATTCAGGGCAATTGAGACAGAGTCGCATTTTCAGGCTTGAAATTTGAGTCCTTTTCGGCAAAGTCTCCCAAGCCTGATTTCGCCAAAAAGGGCTCAATTTTGAGATTGATTCTGAGAATGAATCTCATAAAGCTTTGCCTCCACCGTTTCGGGACCCAGGGAGTCGCGATCCGGAGGAGAGAGCCAGTCTCGATGGGACTGGCTGAAATCAGGAATCAATCAACGCAATCGAAACCACATCACCCAACAATCATGAAACCCAACCGTAACCGTCCCATCGGCGCGATTCTCGCCACGGGTGCGATTTCTGCCCTGCTCGGCACCCCGGGCGCCATCCAGGCTCAGGAGGCGGCAGCCGAAACCGCTCCGGCAGCTCCCGCCGAAGCTCCCGTCGTCCAGACCTTCGACACCCTCGAGGCCATGACCGTCATTGGCGGCAGCGACGACGTATTCACCCTGCCCGGATCCGGCTATTACGTCGACACCGAGGAGATCCAGGAGGGCAGCTACCTGAATGTGAACCGCATCCTCGCCAAAGTCCCCGGCGTGTATGTACGCGAAGAGGACGGTTTCGGCCTGTTCCCCAACATCTCCATCCGCGGTGGCGACGGCACCCGCTCGGAGAAAGTGACCATCATGGAGGATGGCATTCTCACCGCCCCGGCACCCTACGCGTCTCCCTCGGCCTACTACTCGCCCAATGCCGCCCGCATGTCCGGCATCGAGATCCTGAAGGGCTCGAGCCAGGTCCGCTACGGCCCGCATACCACCGGCGGCGTGGTCAACTACCTGTCCACGCCCATCCCCGAGTCGCTCAAGGCCTTCCAGCGCACCACCTACGGCAGCGACAATACCGTGCTGACCCAGTCCTACATCGGCGACACCATCGAACTCGCCGCCGGCGGCCGCGTCGGCTACCTGGCCGAACTGTGGTGGTCACGCTCGGACGGTTTCCGCACCATCGACGGTGCGCCCGGCCTGCCCGCCTCGGACAAGACCGGCTTCGACCTCATCGAGCCGATGTTCAAGATCTTCTATGAGCCGGACTCCGCCATGCCGATGCGCTTCGAGGCCAAATACGGCTACACCCAGCTCGACTCGAACGAAACCTACGTCGGTCTCACCGAGCACGATCTGATCCACGCGCCCTTCAGCCGCTACGCCGGCACCTATCTGGACAACATCGCCACCGAACACCATCGCAGCTACTTGAAGTGGCTCGCCCAGCCGACCGACAACCTGAACATCGAGATCGCCGGCTACTACAACACCTTCGAACGCGACTGGTACAAGATCCGCAAGGCCGGCGGCGCCGATTTGCACAAGATCCTCGCCAATCCGGCCCGCTACTCCGACGCCTTCGACAACCTGCGCCTGCTCGGCAACGGCGATCTGGACATTCGCGCCAATGCCCGCAGCTACGAGGCCATCGGCACCCACTTCATCGGCGATCTCTCGCTCGAAACCGGCGACCTGACGCACGACTTCAACTTTGGCGTCCGTTACCACGAGGATTACATCCGCCTGTTCCAGCGCGACGACAAGATCGTCGTCGGCAGTGGCGCCCCTTTCGTCGTGCGCGGCCGCGACGGCTCCGGCGGCAATCGCTGGGAAAAGGCCGAGGCCACCTCGCTCTGGATCGAGGACAACATCGGCATCGGCCGCCTCTCCGTGAAGCCGGGCATCCGCTACGAGCATGTCCAGATGCACTACACCGACTACAAGAGCGACCCGACCGACTCCATCACCGGCAGCGGCAGTGGCGATACTTCCATCGTCGCCCCCGGCGTCGGCCTGAACTACGAGCTGAGCGACGCGCAAACCATTTTCGCCGGCATCTACAAGGGCGTCTCCGCTCCCTCGCCCGGCAGCCATCTCAAGGATGGCGTCGAGTGGGAGGAAAGCTGGGGCTACGAGTTGGGCGCCCGTCACCGCGGCGACAACGGCTTCTACGGAGAACTCGCCGGCTTTTTCTCCGATTATGAGAATCTCACCGGCACTGCTGCCGGTTTGGGACTCAACGCCCAGAATGCCACCAACGCCGGCCAGGCCGAAGTCTATGGCGTCGAGTTGCTCGCCAGCTACGACATCAACCAAGGCGGCGCCATCGCCGTGCCCCTGTTCGCCAGCGCCACCTACACCCAGGGCACCCTCGACAGCGCCCTCGATTCCGGCGGCGGCGAGGACATTCTGGCGGGCGGGCGTCCCGGTGCTTACCTGCCGTACATCCCCGAGTGGAAATTCGCCGTCGGCAGCGGGCTGCAGGCGGACAAATGGGGCATCGACCTCCTGGCCACCTACGTCTCCGACATACACGGCACCGCCCGCAATGTGGCCAGCCCGATCGATTCCTCCCGCGAGGGCATGATCGACGGCGGTTTCACCGTCGACCTCTCCGCTCACTATCAAGTCAGCGAAAAGCTGAAACTGATCGGCGGCATCCACAACCTGCTCGACGAGACGCTCACCACCAGCCGCATCCCCGAAGGTCCGCGCTCCGGCGCGCCCCGCTCCTTCTACATCGGATTCGAAATGCTGTGGGAGCCGTCCTTCAACGGCGACCTCGGCGACAAGTCGCCCATCGAAGTGACGACGAAATGATCGGTTTCATGGCTTCCCTTGGTTGAAGAAGCCCCCTGCCGGCAAGTCTGGCAGCCCCTCTCCGGGCGGTGAATGCGGTGTCAAAACTGCGTTCACCGCCCCTTTTCTTTTGCAGGAAACAGCGAACTCCCAACCCGAAAACGGAACGCCTCCACCCATCCCCATCGCCAAAAATGGCTCATCTTTTCACTTTCTTTTGTGAGATTGTGTCTCATTATCTTCTCATGGCTTGAATCCCTTGGATACGGATCAAGTTGGTTTGGAATGAGCAAACGCGACCCGGGCGGCGATCGGGCATCCCCCATCGCCGCCCGGTTCCGTCTTTTTCCACGACGCCGGGCTACCCGCACTCTCAAACGCTCCAGAGAGACATTCCGCCCGCCACGCGGTTGCCGACGGTCCTGATCAGCTTCCTGCCTTCCGCCTCCCCCAATCCTTTCAGAGACCGAGAAATCTGGAAAAAGCCGAAAGAATCGCTTGCAACCGCCTTGTGATGAGATTCAATCTCAATAATTTTCCCACACGCCGCGAAAAGCCTGATTCGGCTCCTTTTTTGACATCGCCAACCCGATGAATCCCCTTCGTCTCGCCACCCTGCACTTCTCGCTCCTCGGCGTCCTTTTGGCGCCCCTGTCGGGCCAGGAAGCCGCTCCGCCGCCCGCGCCCAAGCCGATCGAGCCACTCCCAGCCACCGTGCAGGAAAAGATCCGCGAATGGGTGAAAACCCGGAAGCAGATCGCCCAGGAAGCCGCCGACTGGGAAGCCGAAAAGCGCTCTCTCGCCGACCTCAACGACCTCCGCAAAAAGGAGATCACCCAGATCGACGCACTCATCGCCGCCGCCGGAGACCGGTTGAAGGACGCCGAAAAACAGCGTGCCGAACTGCTCGCCGAAGAGGAATCCCTCCGCACCTGGCGGGCCTCGATCGAAGAGCGCAACGTCAAACTGGAGGCCAATCTCCGCGCCCAATTGCCCAAATTCCCCCCGCCGCTGAGGGACAAAGCCGGCGACGCCATCGCCCGGCTCGAGGATCCCCAGCCCGACACCCCGCTGCAGAATCGCTACCGCGACGTGCTCGCCATCCTCGGCGAAGTGGGCAATTTCCAGAACACCCTGACCATCGACACCGAGCTGCGCGACTTCGACGGCGCCCAGGTCGAAGTCGACGTGCTCTACCTCGGCCTTGCCCAGGCCTGGTACGTGGATCGCACCGGTCGACACGCCGGCATGGGCCGCCCCGGTGCGGAAGGCTGGCAATGGACCGCCGACACCTCCCTCGCCGGCCGCATCCGCGACGCCATCGCCATCCAGCGCAAACTCGCCCCGCCCGCCTTTGTGGGCCTGCCCTTCACCGCCTCGCCCGCTCCCGCTCCCGCCGCGAAATGATGACACGCGATTTTTCCAACCCCTCCCGTTTCCGATCAAACAGGGTTGCATCGCCGATCCTACCCTGTTTGATCGGAATCCTCGCCGCACCCCTGCTCGCGGTCTCGCAGGATGCAGCCCCGGCCGATCCCGAGATCGCCGCCTACCAGAAAGCCGCCGCCACCGTCGAAGCCGATCTGGCCAAGGAACTCGAGGCCCTCGCCGCCCAGCGCGCCACCATCGCCCAGGAAAAGCCGCCGCTCGCACGGGAAACCGCCACCATCGCCTCCGAACTCCGCGACAAGCAGCGCCAGTCCGACCTGGCCAACCAGTCGCGCGACGCGCTGATCCACGACCTCAACTCGTTGTCCAACCGCGTGCGCCTCTGGCGTGACGAACGCAACTACATCGACAGCCTGCTCTCGGAGCACCGCAAGAACTACGAGGCCCAACTCCCGCTGGCCGAGGCCCTCGCGCAAGCCGAGGCCTTCACCGCCGCCGATGCCGCCGGCGACACGGGATTTGAAGCCAGACTCGCCCTCGCCGAGCAGGCCATCGCCCGCCTCGCCGAAACGACCGGCCCGCGGGTACGCGAGGGCGAGGCACTGGGACCCGATGGCGTGGCCCGGCCCGGCACTTTCGTCAGCGCCGGTCCGGTGAGCTGGTTCGTCGCGGCCGATAGCTCCGTCGCCGGTCTGGTCACTGCCAGCCGTGACCTGCACCCCGAGGTCGTGCCCGGTACCGCCTCGGCTGGCGAAATCCGCTCCCTCGCCGCCGGTGAGTCGGCGCGGCCGGCTTTCGACCCCACACTCGGCACCGCAGTGGCCCTCGACGAGGCGAACCCCTCCCTGCTGGAGCATTTTCGCGCCGGCGGCCTGTGGATGTATCCCATCCTGATCATCGCCGCCATCGCCACCCTGGCCGCCATCGTGAAATGGCTGCAACTGGCCCGCATCCGCGACCTGCGCCCCGGCGTGGTGCGCGAGGTGCTCGCGGGAGTGAATGCCGGCGACCGGGAAAAAGCCGGACGCGTCCTGGCCGGAGTCAAACACCCGGCCCGCGCCCTGCTCGAGCGGGGCATCGAGGTCGGTGGACGCGTGCCACGCGACGAGGTGGAGGAGGCGCTCTATGAAAGATTTCTCGAGATCCTGCCGCCCCTGCAGCGCGGCCTGCCGCTGGTGGCGATCGCTTCGGCCACGGCGCCACTGCTTGGCTTGTTGGGCACCGTCACGGGCATGATCCACACCTTCGAGTTGATCAACATCTTCGGCACGGGCGACGCCCGTTCCCTGGCCTCGGGCATTTCGGAGGCGCTCATTACCACCGAGTTCGGCCTCGTCGTGGCCATCCCGGCGCTCATCCTCCATGCCCTGCTGAGCCGCAAGGTCCAGGGCATCCGCTCCACCATGGAACTGACCAGCCTGGCTTTTGTCAATGGATTGAAAGAACCCGCCGGAGTCGCCACCCCGGCCACCGCGAACCATGGTTGACCGATTCGTCATCGAATGCCGCGACCTGTTCGCGGAAGGCGGGCCGTTTTTCTGGTGGCTCATCGCGCTGGCCTTCGGCATCGCCTTTGCGCTGCTTTCGATCTGGCGCGCCCTGAGCCTGGCCGACATGCCGGGAGTGCCCGGATCGGGCTGGGGGTCGCTGCTGGCCGCGCCGCACCTGCCCCGCGAGCGGGTCGAAGCCCTGCGCCGCGAGATCGGCGCGGATGATCTCGACCACCGGCTCGACGAGATCGACCGTCGGTTGTTCGACCTGCCGGCGCGACGCATCCCCTTTGCCTTCGTCCTCATCAGCGCGGCTCCGTTGATCGGGCTGCTCGGCACGGTCTCGGGCATGTTCCGCACTTTCGACGGCATGGCCGCCGCCAACACCTCGGCGCCGGTCGACGTGATCTCGCGCGGGATCTCCGAGGCCCTCATCACCACCGAGGCCGGTCTCGTCATCGGGGTGCCGTCCTTCATCGTCTGCGCCCTGCTCAAGACGCGCTTCGATCGCCTGCGGCTTGGCTACCAGCGCCTCGTCTCGGCCCTGTCGCAACCGCCCCGCGCCTAACCCACCGACTTTGACCGTGTCCAAACGCCTGCACCGCTTTCACGACCCCGCCGCGGAGACGCCCGGAGAGATCAACATCTCGCCGCTGGTGGACATCGTCTTTTTGCTGTTGATCTTCTTCATCGTCACCACCGTCTTCGTCGAAGAGACCGGGGTGGACATCGAGAAGCCCCGCGCCGCCTCGCAGCAGGATCTGGAGCGCAACAGCATCCTCATCGGCATCACGCCCGAGGGCGGCGTTTACTACGGCGGCCGCGAGATCGGCGTGGGAGGCGTGCGCGCCGTGGTCAGCCGCCTGATCAAGCAGGAGGCCATGCCTGTCATCATCCAGGCCGATCGCCGCACCCCCACCGAGACCACGGTGAATGTGCTCGACGAAGCCAAGCTGGGCGGCGCCGCCGATGTCTTCGTCTCCACCGTGGGCGAGTAAAATCCGTCACCCCGTGCCTGCCCCGACCTCCAGCGCCTTTTCCAACACGCCGCCCGCGGGGTCGGTGCTGTCGCGGACGCTGTGGCGCGGAGCCCGCGTCATTGGCGCGGCGGTGCTGACGGCACTGCTGGTCGTTTTCATGGTGGCGGCGCGGCTGTTCGATTCCGATGCCCAGCCAGATCGGGAAATTCGCAAACTGGAGACCATCGAGGAGGTCGCCCTGCCGGCCCCGCCCCCACCCCCGCCGGCCGATCCCGACGAGCCTCCCCCACCTCCTCCGCCACCGACGCTTCCACGACTGGAAATCCAGCTCGAAAACATCGCCCCACCGGTCGCGGCCACGCTGGACCGGCGCGTGGACCTGACCATGGAGACGGTGGATTTCTCCCTCGAAGTCGATCCCGTGGCCGCGCCGCGCCCCGCTCCCCAGCCGGTGAGCCGGCCCACCCCGCCGCGACCGCAGCCCAGCACCCCGGCTCCGCCCAAACCGGCTCCAAAGCCGGCGACGAAGCAGAGCTATTCCGCCGGCGAACTCGACGCCCGGCCGCGCCTCATCAACCGGCCTGCCGCCGCCTACCCAACTGCACTGCTCCGGCAGGGAGTCAAACAAGGCCGCGTCGTGCTGGAGGTGGCCATCAGCCCGAGCGGCGGGGTCTCGGTGCGCCGCGTGATTTCCAGTTCCCACCCCGAACTGTCCGCCATGGCCCGCTCCTTCGCCTCTCGCGCCCGCTTCACCGTGCCCCGGAAAAACGGACAGGCAGTCACGGCGATCTACCAGTGGCCTCTCATCCTGAAACCCTGAGCCCGCCTGCGGCGGGAAGCTCGAAATCCTAAGCTCGAAATCCGAAACGCATTGGCATGAAAAGTAGTCTCACAGCGATCGCGATACTCTTCCTCGGGCTGGGCTCCGCACTTGCCCGCGAACCCCTGCCGATCGATTCCCTGTGGAAGAGCCCTGAGTTCCGCCGCGCCTTCACCGGCGCCTACGGCACCGACGGGCGCATCGAGCCGGGCATCAATACGGCCGAACGCGCCGTGCTCGACACAGTGGCGTCCGAAATGCGCGCCAACGACCGGCCCGGCGCCATCGCCGCCCTCACCGGCAGCGCACTTACCACAGACAGCGCGGCTTTGCTCTTTTCACTGGGTAGCCTCTACTTCGAGGATGGCAGATTGGACGAGGCGGTTGACCATCTGGAAAAGGCCCTCGTCGCCTACCCAAATTTCCGCGATGCCCACCGCAATCTCGCCGTCGTGCTGGTGCAGCAGGCCAAGTTCAACGAAGCCGAGCCCCATCTGATCCGCGCGATGGAACTCGGCGCCCGCGACGGCCTCACCCTGGGTCTGCTGGGCTATGTCCACGCCAGCCGCGGCCGGCATCAGGCCGCCCTCCAGGCCTACCGCCTCGCCCAACTCACCATGCCGACCGAGGTGCAGTGGAAACTCGGAGAGGCCCACGCCCTGCTCGCTCTGGACGATCCCCGCGCCTCGGCTTCGATCTACACCGAACTGCTGCCGCTCCGTCCCGCCGACGGCGGGCTGTGGATGAACCAGGCCGACGCCTACCTCCAGATCGGTGACCCGGTCAACGCCGCCGCCAACCTCGAGTTTGCCCGCCGCCTCGGCAAACTCGATCCCGCGGAGACGATTTCACTCGGTCACCTCTATCTGAACGAAGCCATGCTGCCAGACGCCCTCGGCTGCTACCGCGAGGCGATCGCCGCCACCACCCCGGCGCCCTTTGCCAAGGCCATCGATGCCGTCGAAGCCCTGTCCCGCTTCCAATATTGGACCGAAGCCCGCGCCCTCGCGGAGACGATCGCCGGCACTGACGCTTACGCCTCGCAGGTCAAGGCCACGCCCGAGATGACCCCGCCGGCCGCCGCCGAGCTGTCCCGCTTCGAACGGACTCGTGCCCTCATCGAACTGGAAACCGGCGACGCCACCGCCGGTGCCGCGCTCGTCGAGGCGCTCATCCAGCGCAATCCCCTCGACGCCGAAGCGCTGATCCTGCTGGCGCGCTTCCGCGCCCAGGCAAACCAACTTTCCGAAGCCGAGATGCTGCTCGAGCAGGCTGCCCGACATCCTGAGCACGAGGTGACCGCCTGGCGGACCCTCGGCGAGATCCGCGTGCGCGCCGCCGACTACGCGGGAGCCCGCATCGCACTTCAACGCGCCCTCGATTTGGAGCCCGATCCCCGGCTCGCCGATTACCTGGAAGCTGTCTCGCGGCTCGCGCCAGCCGAGAGGTGAATCATTTCATGAAGAGGAGCACGTTACCGTCGTGCCACTGTTGACGAGCACTTCCGGC
The DNA here is from genome assembly GCA_016795505.1 of Verrucomicrobiales bacterium. Lineage (GTDB taxonomy): Bacteria > Verrucomicrobiota > Verrucomicrobiia > Verrucomicrobiales > DEV007 > JAEUHH01. The sequence continues at coordinate 12,625 of JAEUHH010000055.1, forward strand.
GAAGCCCGGGCCTTGGCCGCATAGCCGTCACAAGATCGGCGCCATCAGCTTCGCCAGCCTCACCAGCACGCGGAACCAGACCGGCCGGCTCGTGTAGTCGCGGCCATCGACCTCGCGACATTCCGCAAAGTCGGCCGCCAGCATCGCCTCGACCTCCCGGCAGAATGCCGGATCGAGCACGACCATGCTCAGCTCGAAATTCAGGCGCAGTGACCGATTGTCGAGGTTCGCGGTGCCCACCGAAGCCATCTGGTCGTCCACCAGCATGACTTTCTGATGAAGAAAGCCGGCCTGATAACGAAACATTTTCACCCCCGCCGCCGCCATCTCCGGCAGATAGGCAATGCCGGCCAGATAGACCGATCGATGATCCGGCCGCTCGGGAATCATGATCCGCACATCCACGCCGCGGAGCGCCGCCAGTTGCAACGCGGCCCGGATGCCCTCGTCCGGAACGAAATACGGACTCGCGATCCACAACCGCCGCCGCGCCCGACTGATCGCGTGGAGAAAGAACAGTGTGCCCCGCTCCAGTTCCTCCACCGGATCGGTCGCCAGCGGCAGCACCGCCATGCCGTCGGCCAGCGCCATGTAGCGGGGGTGCCACTCCAACTCCGGCACCTCGCGGAGCGCCCAATACCAGTCGCCCGCAAAGATCAACTGCGTCGTCAGCACCGCCGGCCCGCGCACCCGGACATGCGTGTCCCGCCACCGGCCATGCCTGGCCGACTGCCCCAGATACTCGACCCCGACATTGTGCCCCCCGACAAAGGCCTCCCGGCCGTCCACCACCACGATCTTGCGGTGATTGCGGAAATTGATCTGAAAGCGGTTGCTCTTTCCCCGCGTGGTCTGGAATTCCGTCACCCTCACCCCGGCCGCCCGCAGCGTCTCCACATAGCCTCGCGACAGCCGATGGCTGCCGATCTCATCATAGAGGAAATACACCCGCACGCCGGCCCGACACTTCGCAGTCAGCGCATCGCGCAGGCGCAGTCCCAGGGAATCCTCCCGGATGATGAAAAACTGGATCAGGATGTAGTCCTTCGCTCCATCGATGGCGGAGAAAATGGCCTCGAACGTCCGCTCGCCGTCGATCAGGAGTTCCACCGAATTGTCGCGGGTGAAACGCCGCTCGCTCAGCGTCTCCAGCACCTCGCCATAACGGATCTCCTCCCCCACCAGGCAACTCACGTGCGGCTCCAGCGCATCCACGATCTCCTCGACCAGATCCCGATGCCTCAGGCGGGCCTCCCGCAACGTCTCCCGGTATCCCCGGAAATTTCGCCTGCCGAACACCCAGTAAAACGGCACCGCCACGAACGGAAACGAGATCAAAGCCAGCCCCCAACCCCACGCCCCCGCCGCCGTGCGGGCGCGCATGATCACGTGCACCAGGCTCACCACCGCCGCCGCCTCCGCAGTCAGCACGACCAGCGCCCCGAGCGACGCCCACACCGACAGGCCGCCTTCCGGATTTGGAAGTCCGCCCCACGCCATGAGACCCAAGATGCCGGGAATGCCCATCCGTTGACGATACGACAGTTTTCTCCCAATCAAAAATCGCGATCCACCGCCGCACCTCCCGCCGTCTGGGCGGTGCGCACAATGCACCGCGTCAACCGCGCCCCCGGCTCCACCCGGCTGCCGGGCCACAGAATGCACGCCTCCACTGTGGCGCCGTCCCCGATCCGGCATCCACCACCCACCGAACTGAGCGCATCCACCCATGCCGACGGCGCGATCTCCACTCCTGGAGACACCCGGATGCAGTCCGCCGCCCGACCGTATCGGGGAAACGCCGCGTCCTCCGCCAGCATGGCCGAGGCCGCGAGGTAGCCGCTCCGGTTTCCCAGGTCCGACCAGTGCCCCTCATCGATCAGCACCCCAGAGATTCTTTCCCCCGCCTGAATCGCCCGGAGAAATGCCATCACCACCGACTCGATCCGCCCCGGTACGAGGAACCGCAAAAACCCCGATCTCACCAGATAGAGACCCGTGAACTGATACCGCGGCAGCTTCGGTGCGGAACCGAGGGCATCCCGCATGTCCCGCACCTCGCCGGTGGCGGAGTCCCACGCCACATTCGGCAGATCGCCCCCGGATCTCAGCACCATCGTCACCAACGCTCCGGATCGCTCATGCGCCCCGATCGCCGGTGCGAGCGGCAGGTCGGTCAGGATGTCCCCGTTGTAAACCAAGAAGGAATCATCTGCCGGCAGCCAGTCGCGCACATTGTCGATGCCGCCCGCCGTGTCGAGCAAGACCGGCTCATGGCGGAACGCCACCGGCCGCCCCCGGTAACAGCCTTCGGGAAACGCAGTCGCGTAAGCCCCGGCGCAGTGGTGCGTGTTCACCAGAAAGGACTCCGTCCCCGCATCCGCGATGAGATGGTCAAAAGCATAGGTGAGCAGCGGCTTGTTCCAGAGCGGCACCATCGGTTTCGGCAGGGTGTCCGTGAGCGGGCGCAGCCGGGTGCCGAGACCGGCTCCGAGAACGAAGGCGTGACGAATGACAGGCATGGGAAGCATCGCGGTAAAGCGTCCAAGATGCCGCCTCACCGCACCGGCGCAAGCCTCCCTGCCGAGCCGGCCTTCCCGCTCCCGCAATTCAGCCGAATTTCCGGGTTTCCAAAGGCCGCGATCCCCCCTAGGATCACGGCTTTCCCGCCCCTCAGCCCATCCCAACACAGCCCCACGGAATCCATGAGTTCCCCAGAAAACGACGCCAAAGCCAGACGCAATCGACTCCTCGTCCTGCTCGCCGCCTTTCTCGGCTGGCTGTTCGACGGCTTCGAGATGGGCCTGTTTCCCCTCGTCGGTCCGCCAGCCCTGGCCGATCTGCTCGGTCCCGATGCCCCCGCGGGCGACAGTGCCAAATGGTTCGGCGCCATCATCGCCGTCTTCCTCGTCGGCGCGGCCAGTGGAGGCGTCATCTTCGGCTGGCTGGGTGACAAAATCGGCCGCGTCCGGGCCATGGCGCTGAGCATCCTCACCTACGCCCTGTTCACCGGCTTCTGCGGCTTTGCCACCGAAGCCTGGCAACTCGCCGCCCTGCGTTTCATCGCTTCTCTGGGCATGGGCGGCGAGTGGTCGCTCGGCGTCGCCTTGGTGAATGAAGTCTGGCCCGGCAAGTCACGCGCCATCGTCGCCGGTCTCATCGGGGCAGCGGCCAATTTCGGCTACCTCCTCGTCGCCGTGCTCAGCATGTCTCTGCTCAGCTTCATCGACAATGTCGAGGGTCTGATACTCGGTCTCGGCCTCTCCCAGGCGACCGCCGATCACCTGCTGCAAAATTCGGCCTGGCGCTTCCTCATGATCAGCGGCGCCCTGCCCGCCCTGCTCATCTTCCTGATCCGCGCCTTCGTGCCGGAATCGGAGAAATGGGAGGAGGAACATGCAAAAGGCACCACCTCCCATTGGGCCCGCGCCGACCTCGTCGGCGTGCTGGGCGGCTCGCTCGCCGCGCTCGTCATCATCTGGGCCTGGTCACCCGCCGGCGTGGCGCCCCTGTTGGCCACCGGCATCACCGTCGTCGGACTCGCCGCGGCCGGAATCGGCTTCCTGCACCCGGTGCGCCAGTATCTGCGCCGCGCCGTTGCCGCCGGCAGCCTGAGCCCCGAAAAAGGGGGCGAGGTGCTGCGCATGATGCTCCTCGGAGCCGGTCTCGGTGCCGTCGCCCTGCTCGGCACCTGGGGCTCGACCCAGTGGGCGCCGCGATGGGCCACCGAGCTGGAGCCCGATCCCGCCAAGCATGCCAAGGAGTGGACCCTCATCTGGCTGTCCCTCGGCGCCATCACCGGCACCTTTCTCGCCGCCATCGCAGCGGGACGCTTTGGCCGCCGCATCACCTACGTCGCCCTGTGCGTGCTGTCCCTGGCTTCCGCGCTGATCCTGTATCAGGGCAACAGCAGCTACGGCGACTTTTTCCTGCCCGCCGCCTTCCTCGCCGGCACCATGACGGCATCCTTCTACGGCTTCTTCCCACTCTACTTCCCCGAGTTGTTCCCCACCGCAGTGCGGGCCACGGGACAGGGTTTTGCGTTCAATTTCGGGCGTATCCTCGCGGCGGTCGGTGGCTTGCAGACAGCGACGCTGATGAGTTTCTTCGGCGGCAGCTTTCCCATGGCCGGCTCCGTGATGGCCGCCGTCTACATCTTCGGCATCGTGCTCATCTACTTCGCGCCCGAGACCAAGGGACGGGAATTGCCCGAGTGAAAATTCCGATCAAACAGGGTCTCATCTCCGATCAAACAGGGTCTCATCTCCGATCAAACAGGGTTGCATCGCCGGAGCAACCCTCTTTGATCGGCTTTCTGCTTGGCTCCGGACCAAACCGGCCTACCCTACGGGCTGACACCGATGCCGCCCGCCGATCAGCCTGAACTTTTCCCCGCCGGAGACGCGGCTCCGCCGGCTCCTCGCCGGCATTTTCTCTCCTGGGATCGCCCGCTCCTTGAGCAGGCGGCGGATTGGCTGCTGGGAAGGGCCGGGGACAGGTTACCCATCGACCTGAGCCACCTGCTGGTCATCGTGCCCACGCGGAATGCCGGTCGCAGGTTCCGCGAGATGCTCGCCAACCTCGCCGATGCCCGCGGCACGGCGGTGAGCCCGCCCCTCGCCGCACCACCCACTATCCTGATCCGGCCTCAACCGGGAGCATCGGGACTACCGGTCGCCTCCGAGCTGGAAGCCACGGCGGCGTGGATCGCGGTGCTGGAGCGGACCGATCTCGGGTCGCTACGGGCCTTGTTCCCCGTCGATCCACCGGAGCAGGACTTCACCTGGGCCCGCGGCACGGCCCGCGACCTCGGCGCGCTGAAGCGCACTCTCGGAGAGGCCGGCCTTGGCTTTGGAGATGTGTTAAAACGGCTGCCCGAAGGGCACGAGGACACGCCTCGCTGGCAGGATCTCGCCGCCTTGGAGGAGCGCTGGCGGCAGTATCTCGAGAAAACACCCGGCCGCATCGACCGGGAGCCGGCCTGCGCCCGCGCCGCCCGACAAGCCCGCCTGCCGGAGGGCATCCGCGAGGTCATCGTGCTCGGCACACCCGATCCGATGCCTCTCGCCGTGGATGCGTTGGAATCCCTCGTGGCGGCTGGCGTGCCGGTGACCGTGGCGATCTATGCACCTGACTCTTTGAGCGAAGCCTTTGACGCATGGGGCCGCCCGCGGGCGGAAACTTGGCTCCGGGAGACCATCGATTTACCCGATTTCTTCGGATCCGTCCAGGTGGTGGCCAATCCCGACGGCGTGATCGAACGCGTCCTGGATCTTGCCGAGGCCATCGAGCATCCCGCCGAGACGCTCGCGATCGGCGCGGTGGATGCGGACATGGCGCCGCTGTTGGAGTCAGCCCTGCAAGCGCGCGGCATCCCGGCCTTCGATCCCGAGGGCTCCCGCGTGAATCAGGAGGGCTTTCATCATTTTTTGAAATGCCTGACCGATCTCCTCAGCCGGCCACGGTTCGATGCGGCGGTGGAATTTCTCCGCATCCCGGTGGTGGAGGGCTGGCTCGCCACCACGGTCGATCATACGGACCGCTGGCAGAGCACCTGGGGCCTGCGGGCGATCGACGAATGCCACGCCCGCCACCTGCCCGACTCCCTCTCGAGCCTGCGGCATTTCCTCGACCACAATGCGGCCGAACAGATGGGATACGCCCTCGCCTCTGCCGCGATCAGCCGGCTCGAAGAATTGATCGCCGATCTCAACGAGGGGCCGCTGGCGGAACGCCTGCCCACCATACTGCGCGAGATTTTCGCGTCCCTCCCCCTGCTCGACGAGTCGGACCGCCGGTGGACCGAAAAGACCATCGAGGCCGCCGCCCCCGTGCTGATGCGGGACCTTGCCCAACTCGACGGATTCGAGGATGCGGGCCTGAAATGGACCGCCGCCGACCGGATGTCCCTGCTGTTGGATAACGTGGGAGACGTCGCGCTGAGCGAGGATCGGCCTTCCGGCGCCATCGAACTCCAGGGCTGGCTCGAGCTGCTCTGGGAAGACGCCCCGCACCTCGTGATCGCCGGATTGAACGACGGCATCGTGCCCGAAGCAATCGTCGGCGACGCCTTCCTACCCGACAACCTGCGCAGTCTGCGAACGCTGCGTCTGAAGACGAACGACGAACGATTCGTCCGCGACATCTACCTGCTCCGCGCCCTGGTGGAATCGCGGCGGGAGAGCGGACGGCTGGACATCCTGGTGCCCAAGACCAACACCGACGGCGAGCCGCGCCGGCCCTCCCGGCTGCTGTTCCGCTGCTCCGATGCCGATCTCCCCGCCCGCGTCGCGCATCTGTTCCGCGAGGTCGAACTGTCCGGCATCCAGACCTCGTGGTCGCCCGGCTTTGCCCTGGTACCGGGCCTGCCCCGCGCAGGCGAGCCGGAGAAGGTCATCGAACGCATCTCAGTGACGGATTTTTCCCAATATCTCCGGTCGCCCTTTCACTACTGGGCGCAACGACTTCGCCGCCTCGCCGAAATCGACCCGGGCAAGGCCGAAATGGATGCGCTCGACTTCGGTAATTTCTGCCACGCGGTGCTGGAGTGCTACGGCACGGACGACCAAGCCAGAACGTGGACCGACGCCTCACGAATCGCGGCCTATTTCGACGCCAAAGCCGACGAGATCGCTCTGGCGAGCTACGGTCGCCACCCCGGCCTCGCCATTCGCATGCAGATCGAAGCCGCCAAGCGCCGCCTCGCCGCAGCGGCCGAGGCCGAAGCGGCCGCCCGCCGGGACGGTTGGGAGATCATCGCGGTCGAAGCCCGCATCCACGAATCCTACCCATTGCCACTCGGCGGCATCGAAGTGGTCGGAAAGATCGACCGCATCGAGCGGCGGGGAGACACCATCCGGGTGCTCGATTTCAAGACCGTCGACAGCCCGAAGAACCCGAAGCGGGATCACTTCGTCGAGAACCGCCTGGGTGACGAACCAGAGTGGCCACCGCCGTACGCGTTCTTCGATTACCTGTCGCTCTCATCCAATTCCTCGGCGTCGGCGCAGCCGAAGCGCTACCGCTTCCACAATCTCCAACTCCCCCTTTACGCACTGGCCCTGTCCGGAGTTTACAGGGATCAGGAAATTCACTGCGGCTACTTCCAACTGGCCAAAGCCGCATCCGATGTCAAACCGGAGACCTGGGTCGTCGATCAGGCCCTGCTCGACGCGGCGAAGCGATGTGCCGAGGGCGTGATCGCCGACGTGCTGGCGGGTCAGTTCGGCCGCATCCGCCCCATGCCGCAAAACGATCCTCTCACCCCCTGGCATCTCGGCGTGCCAGAGAGAACGCTCGACCTCACCCATCTCGGCGGCGGCCGCGAACATGTCCAGACCTCATGATCCCGCCCGCCCCACAGACCGGCACCGGGGAGCGCAATCTCCTCATCGAGGCCTCCGCCGGTTCCGGCAAGACGCACCATCTGGTGGGTCGCATCCTGCGGCTGCTGATGACATTCCGTCAGCCGGACCGCATCATCGCCCTGACCTTCACGCGCAAGGCGGCGGGAGAGTTCTTTGACCGCATCCTCGGCGCCCTCGCCAGCGCGGCGGCTTCGGATGAGGCGGCAGAAAAGACCGCCCGGGAATACCGGGTCGAGGGCCTGACCCGCGGCGCCGCGCTCGACCTGCTGCGCCTGGCCACCGATTCCCTGCACCGACTTTCTCTGGGCACGCTGGACAGCTTTTACTCACGGGTGCTGCGCACCTTTCCGGCGGAGTTCGGCATCTCCGGTGGCTTCGAGATCATCCAGGAATCGGCCGTCCCGGGGATCCGACGCGATGTTTTCGACGTGGTGCTCTCCGACCTGGGAAATGCGGAAGGATTTCTCGACGCCTTTCGCCAGGCCACCTTCGGCAATGACGAGAAGCATCTGCTGTCGCATCTGGATGACTTCGTCACCGACTACCACCGACTCCTTCTCGCCTGTCCGGAGGCGGACCGCTGGAGTCGGCCCGAGATCATCTGGCCCGAGGCGCCCTGGTGGCTCGTGGCCCGATTCGAGTTGGATGATATCGTCCGTCGGCTGCTGGAGGGCGTGCCTGCCGCTGCGGCGCAGGACAAGAGAGCCGGAAAGGGCATCGAGGATTTCGCCCGCACGCTCCCGCTTTTTGCCAGCGGTGCGACCGGACGGAGATTTTCGACGCTCCACGAGAATGCCATGGAGTCGCTCGACGATCTGCGCGCGGGAAGCCTGGATACGATCGCTTACTATAAAAGGGGCGGCCTCAAGATCGACCCCGATTTCCAGCGGGCACTGGCCGAGGCGATCGGCTACATCTTTCAGCGCGACATCGCCACCCGGCTGCAACAGACCGCCGGCATCCACGCCATCGTGCGCCGCTACGAATCGCTCTACCACGCCGGCGTCCGACGAAAAGGACGGCTGAGCTTCGACGACATCCTCGTGCTGCTGTCGGGAGCCGCGCCCGACGATTCGGCCGACAACAGCTCGGCACGGCGGGAGCTGTCGATGATAGACGACCGTCCCGACGCCTCGCAGCGACGCCTGCGGGTCGACTACCGGCTCGACGGACGATTCCACCACTGGCTCATCGACGAATTCCAGGACACCAGCCGCCCGCAGTGGCAGGTGTTGCAGAATCTCATCGACGAAGTCATCGACGACGACTCCGGCGACCGCTCGTTTTACTACGTCGGCGACGAAAAGCAGGCCATCTATGGCTGGAGGGGTGGCGACTCGCGGCTCTTCCAGGAAGTGCGCCGCCGCTACAACCAGCCCTCACGTCCGGTCGAGCGCCAGATCGCCGAGGAGCATCTCGACGTCTCATGGCGCTCGGGGCCCGTGATCCTCGATGCGGTGAATGCGGTGTTTGGAAATTACCAGGGCCTGTCCGACCTGCTGGGCCCCGATCATGCCCCGGTGATTTGGGAGCGCTGGCAGCAAACCAACGCCGGCCGTCACGAACCCAGCGAGCGCACCCGGCTGCGTCCCGGCTTTTTCCAATTCGTCACCGTCGGTTCATCCGGCACCGAAGACGAGACTGGCGGAGACGATGACGGCTCCTGGGACGGCCCCGGCGCCCAGTGGGAGGTCGTCCGCGAGATCCTCAACAGCATTGATCCAGTGACGAACCGCCTCAGCGTGGCCGTCCTGATGCGCCGCACCCGGCAGGCGGCCCAGCTCGCCGATTACCTGCGTCAGCATGGCGACATACCCGTGATGCTGGAAGGCCAGACCCTGATCGGCGCCGATCACCCGGTCGCGACTTCCTTCCACTCCCTGCTTCATCACGCGGCGCATCCGGGAGATTCCACCGCCTGGGAGCACCTCGCCATGACACCGGCCCTGCTCCGGCTCGATCACGATTCATTGAAGCAGGAGCGCCACCGCCTGCCACGCCAGGTGCTGGCCCGCCTGCACGACCGGGGTTTTGCCGCCGTCTTTGCCGATTGGGTCGACCGCCTCGCGGCCGGGCTCCCCGACGGCTTCGACACCTTTACCCGCCGCCGCATCGACCAGATCGCCGAGGCCTGTCGCCGCTTTGACTTGACCGGATCACGCTCGATTGACGGCTTTTTGGATCACCTCACCGGCTACGCCATCTCCGACGCTCCTTCCGCGGGCGTGGTCCAGATCATGACGATCCACAAGGCCAAGGGGCTCACCTTCGACGCCGTCATCGTGGCCGATCTGAAGCCGAAAGCCATCACCGCACTCCAGGATCTCACCGCGCTGAAGGGATACGACGAGTCACGCCAACTCCGCTGGGTGATGACCAGCCCGCGCAAAGAGATCGCCCTGAACATCGAGCCGCTCCGCAGCGCCCATCACGAAGCCGCGATGGATGGTGCCCTCGAAGAGTTGTGCAATCTCTACGTCGCCCTGACCCGCGCGAAATACGCCAACTACGTCGTCTCGCCGCCGCTACCCAAAGACCAGGGCAGTTGCGCACCCCATAATCTGCTGGCCCGCCAGTTCGCCGCCGCCGGCAGCACACCCCAGGGGGGCTACATCGGCGATGTACCCGTGACGATCCATCACCAGTCCGGTCTGCCCGACTGGGTGTCCGCCACCGCCGGCGAGCGCAGCGGACCGGCTCCGTCGACAGAGCGGGAATCCCGCCCGGTCGTCACCGCCCGGCGCCGCTTCCCCCCCCGACACCGACGCATCCCGTCGAATGCCGCCGACAAAAAAACCTGGGGCGGCGTCGCCCGGCTTTTCTCTCCCGACAGCGGGTCCGCCACGGGACTGGGAACGGTCGTGCATGCCCTGTTCGAGCAAATCGAGTGGATCGAGGGCCTCGACCGGCGCCGATTCGACGCCGTGCTCGCTGCGTCGCCGGAATTTGCCGACGAAGCGCTCGATCACCTCGACCGATCCCTAGCCATCGACGAGATCCGCGACCGTTTCACACGTAGCCGACACGCCGATCCCCTGCTCTGGATCGAAAAGCGCTTCGAGTTGATCACCACCGACGGCGAATGGGTGTCCGGTGTCTTTGACCGGGTCACGTTGGAGCGCGATGCCTCGGGCCGCTTCGTCGCCGGACACATCGTCGATTACAAAACCAACCGCGTCTCCACCCCCGCCGAGTTGGATGAAGCCACTGAGCACTACCGCTCACAGATGACCATCTACCGGACCGCCCTGGCCCGGCTCACGGGACTCGCCGAGTCGGCCATCGGCGCCGAATTGATCTTCACCCGACCCGGCGTGATCCGTCGGGTCTTCTGATCGGCGGCTTTCCGATCGAACCCTGTTTGATCGCCGATCCAACCGGGTTGCATCGGAAAAAAAAAGACCCGATGGAGCAGGACACTCCACCGGGTCTCTGAGGAAAGTGTGATCGCGGCGAGCCAGAAATGACCGCCGCGGCCCCTTTCGGGAAGTTGACTGCGATCAGGCTTCGGTGACGGAGTCGGCCTTGCTGTGCTCGCTGACGACCTTCACCTTCTTGCCCACCAGAGCGGCGAGATCGGCCTTCTTGCCGTCCTTGCCTTTGGCTTCGGTGGTGGGGGTGACGGTGACCTTGGCGGTTTTGCCGCCGGCGAGTTCGACCACGAGGGCCTTGGTCTCGGCGTCGTAGCTGGTCAGTTTGCCTTCGTCGGTGACTTTCTTGCCGCAACCGGCGTAGGAGGCGCCGGCAGCGAGGCTGAGGGCGGTGATGATGGCGATGAGGTGTTTCATAGGATTACTGAGTTGGCTAATTGGACCGCACGCACCGGCGCGCGGATACTTGGTCGCAATTTAAACCGGAAAGCCGCCTCCGTGTCCATGTCATTTTTTGATATTTTCCGCCGCAATGGAGCCACTGTTTCCGTCTGGCAGCCCGGAGTCGGTCATGGTAAAACTGAGTGTCTCCATCCATTTCCCGACATGAAACGCCGCCATCTCCTCTGCCTGCTCGCCAGCGCGCTGCCACTCCCCACCTTTGCCCACCCGGTGCCGGATGTGCCGGTGCGCTCGTTCTTCGAAGCCGACGGCTCGAGCCGGATCGAGGTGGAGATCGACACCCGCTGCTTCACCGCCGACCCGGAGAACGAGCCGTATCTGGTGAACCGGGTCTTCAAGCAATTCACCGAGGCTGAGAAGTCCGCCCTCGTGACGAAGGCCCAAGCCTTCATCCCGAAGACGGTCGCCCTCTTCATCGAGCCCTCCGGCAAGGTGGATCCGACCTTTGAATACACCTTCACCTCCCACCGGGGCGAGCCGCTCGTCGGCGACGAGGATCCCGTCATGGTCACCGCCATCTGGAAGTCCAAGCCGGACCCGCGGCCGAAGGCCTACCGCATCGAGGCGTTGCCGGAAGGAAAACTGAGCGTGCTGTTCCTCAACCACGTCAACGATCAGGCTGTGCCGCGCTTTCAGGTGCTGTTCCCCGGCGAGAAAAGCTACCGCCTCGACATTCCCGGCTCGGCGCAGTGACCGCGGGCTAGCCGGTGCGCTTCCCGGGCTGTAATCCCGGAAGCAACACCAGCAGGAACAACCCCGTGCCGACGCCGATCATTGACAGCAGCCGCCAGGGATAGGGTCCGAGAAAATCGATCAGCGTGGCCGTATCCGGCTTCGACGGGCCGACAAAGCCGTAGTTCCAGCCGAAGCGGTGGTCCAGCACCGCCAGGGCTGCCATGTAGCCGACGGTGAAGAGCCACGCCCCGCGGAAATCGGCCCAGCCCGGTCGGTAGCCCTGCACCGCCAGCACCTCGGCGAGCGCCAGCGGGATGAAGACGTGATAGCCCCAGAAAATCCAAAATTCCACCGTGGCAGGACCGCCCCGCAGCACCGGGGTGAGGAAAGCCCACAGGCACAGCGTCGGCATCCAGAAATAGAGGATCGTTTTCCAGTAGCGCCCGCGACCCAGCACGGCCGCCGCGCCGATGAGGTTGGCCAGGTTACAAAACTGGAGAGGCAGACTGATCGACCAGTCGAAACGTCCCGGCAGACACCAGAAAGCCGTATTGACCACCCACGCCACCAGGCATCCCCAGCCCGCCACGAGTCGCAGCGACCGCATCGCCTTTTCATCGCCCGCCCGCCTCGCCCGGTGGCCGGCCAAGGCAAAAGAGACGACCATCAACAAGCATGCTCCCAGCGCGAGCCAGTGGGCGGCACTTCCGCTCTGAAAATGCTGCCCTGAAGGCGGATCTGCCAATTCCATGACCGGCATCATGCCTCGACAGGCCAGATGGCAGCAAATGAAAACTTTCGAATTCCCTCCTCAGCCGACACTCGGAAGTTCGCTTCGGTGTCAGCTTGCCGTGGCGCCATACGCCATCGAAGGCAAAGACCACCCAACAGCCGACGGCATAGTCGGTTTGCTCCACCAGAGTTCCGTTTTTAGCCATTTTGAATTCATCCTTTGAATTTGTTTCGGATTTCGAGCTTAGGATTTAGGATTTAGTTCGCCGGACCAGCGTCCATTTGGCCATTGCAATGACGTCGACCACATGATTCTAGCGCTGCACAAACCCTACGGCATGCTGTCGCAATTCACTGCTGACCAGCCCGGTCAGGTGACTCTCGCGGCGGCCGGCTTTCCGGGCGGTGTCTATCCCCTCGGCCGGCTCGATCTAGACAGCGAAGGCCTGCTGCTGCTCAGCGATGAGCCTGGATTGAATGCCCGTCTCCTCGATCCCGAACACGGCCATCCCCGCACCTATCATGCGCAGGTGGAGGGCTTGGTCACCCCGGAAGCCCTGGCCAATCTGCGCGCCGGTGGACTCCTCATCCAGGGGTATCGCACCCGGCCCTGCCGGGCGCGATCGGTCGAACCCGGCCATCCCGACCGCGAGCCGCCCATCCGGTATCGCGCCGCCATCCCAACGAGTTGGATCGAACTCACCCTCACCGAGGGCAAGAACCGGCAGGTGCGTCGCATGACCGCTGCCGTCGGCTTTCCCACCCTGCGCCTCATCCGCGTCGCCATCGGAGGGCTCCTGCTCGCGGCACTCGATCTGCCCCCGGGTCACTGGCGCGCCCTGACTGATGCCGAGCGAGCCCTCGTCCTTCCCGCTTCGAACGGACCGACGCGGCCCGGGGGCCAGCGAGAGCGACCCGGCTCCGGTCGCCGCCGTCGTCCCGGCCCCCGCCCCCGGCACAAATGAGGACTTGAGTCCCGCATCCCTTTCCGCCACCCTCCAGATGTTGCGAACAGCCGATCTCTGAAATCTGAAATCTCCCCCATCACCCATGCACCGCCGCCATTTCCTCAAAAACAGCACCGCCACCACCCTGCTCACCACCGTGGCCGGGGCCGTCACCCTGTCGCGCGCCCAGGCAAACCCCAATGACCGCATCGCCATCGGAGTGATCGGCGTGGGCAAGCAGGGCGTCAGCGATTTCACCAAGGCGATGCGCTTTCCCCAGACCCAGATGGTTGCCATGTGCGACGTGGTCGCCCAGCGCCGCGACAATGGCAAGAAGATCGCCAACGATTACTACGCGAAGCTGAACAACCAGCCCGGCTATGACGGCGTCAAGACGTATGAGGACTTCCGCGAACTCATCGCCCGCGACGACATCGACGCCGTCATGGTCGTCACCCCCGACCACTGGCACGCCATCCCCGTGGTCGCCGCCGCCAAGGCAAAGAAGGACATCTACTGCGAAAAGCCCATCTCCCGCACCATCGCCGAAGGGCGTGCCATGGTGAAGGCCGTGCAGGACAACAAAGTCGTCTTCCAGACCGGCAGCCAACAGCGCAGCGAATACGACGGCAAATTCCGCATCGCTGCCGAGTTGGTCCGCAACGGCAAGATCGGTCAGGTCATCTCGGTGAATATCGGCATCGGTGACCCCAATGTGCCCTGCGATCTCCCCGAGGAGGCCATCCCCGAAGGCACCAACTGGGATCTCTGGCTCGGGCCCTCCCCGATGCGCCCGTACAACCAGATCCTCTGTCCTCAGGGTGTCCACGATCATTTCCCGGCATGGCGCAAGTATCGCGAGTATGCCGGTGGCAGCGTCGCCGACTTCGGCGCCCACCATTTCGACATCGCCCAGTGGGGTCTCGGCACCGACGACACCGGCCCCGTCCGCCTCGTGCCGCCACAGGACGAAAAGGCCAACCGTGGCATGCGCCTCGTCTATGCCAACGGCATCGAGATGTTCCACGGCGGTCCCGGTGGCACCACTTGGATCGGCACCAGCGGCATCGTCTCCGTCGATCGCGGCCGCCTCGACACCGTTCCCGGCGATCTGATCGAGAAGAATCCGATCGATGAAAAAGGCACCAAGCTGGAAAACGCCGGCGGCAAAAACGGCTTCAGCCACATGGCCAACTGGATCGAAAATATCGAGAAGCGCGGCCAGTGCATCTGCCACGAGGAAATCGGCCACCGCACCGCCAGCATCTGCCATCTCACCAACATCGCCTACCAACTCCGCCGCGAACTGCGCTGGGACCCGAAGGCGGAGCAATTCATCGACGACGCCGAAGCCAACAAGCTCGTCAGCCAGGAAATGCGCGGCGACTGGTCGCTGGCCTGAGCGGGCCGGCTGATCGCATTCGGCCCCGACATTTTCCCACCCGATAGCCAATCACCCTCCGACCGCGCCCCCAGCCGGGGCGCTCGCCGGTCCCTGCTTCATGATTCCAGCCAAGGCGTCGTAGGTCGCCCGCCAGGCATCATTCTCGGCGGACCCAAAATGGTCGCCGAGAGTGACCCCGAGGGCGTCGAGCAGGGCCTGCCGCAGCAGATCGTAGTGCGCCTCGGTGACTCCATAGCCGACATGCCGCTCCCCGAGGAGTCCCACCGCCGGAACGAGAAATTCAAAGTGATCCAGCCCCTTGACCACAAAAGACAGCGTGTCCTCCAGCTTCTTGCCCTGCTGCACCATGTCCGTATCCCGAAAGAGCCGCTCCCGAATCGCGGGATCCAATTCGAAAAGCCGGTCGTAGAAACATTGGACCAGTTGCGCGCGCTGTCCCGCCGCGGAAAGCATCCGCCAACTCGCCCGCACGAGCTTGACTTGTTCGGCATCGGGAGGCTCCACTCCCCAAGGCATTGCATTCATGGCATCAAGGTGTTTCCGAGCGAGTAGCCCAATCCGGGACAACTGCAAGGGAAACTTGTCGGCGAACCACTCCTCCACGCCCTGAGCTGAGAGTCGCCTCAGGTCCGTTTTGGCCTGCTGGGTTTCTTCTGCAACACCCGGTGTTCCACGACGTGCATCAGATAGTCGGCTCCCGTCTTGAGTCCCGAAAACAGCAGCAACATACCCATCCCGTCCCCGGCCCTGCCTCCCAGCAGGATGACCAGATGCATCGGTATGATGCGCGCATACGGCAGGAACATCATCACCCCCAGATTTGGCTTACGCTCCAGATCAGCCCTCACATTTTGATAGAACGAATAGCCATGCCCGGCCACAAAACTCAGCACAGACACGAGAAACCAACCCGTATCGCTCCACCATCCCGGGCCCGTCTCCGGAGCCCCTGCCGCCGCCAACCCGCCGCCCTTTTCCCCGCCATCCAGACCGATCAGGAACATGCCGTAGACCAAATGAAAAATGCCGTAATGAAAGGCAAAGAAGATCGCCGTGCTGCGCTTCCCCGCAGGCGACTCCGATACCCGCCGGCCATTGCTCGTGAATCCCTCCGTGCAGAATGACCGCAGCAGCAGCATCCGGAAGAACTGCGAGATCCCGATGATGACACTTTGCACCCAGTAAATCAGCATCATCGACTCCAGACTCCAGCCCTCGAATAGCGCCAGCAGGATGACAACCCCGTTGCTGAGGAGTATCCCCATGCCGGAGTAGTCTCGCGAAGCCGTCTCCGTCGATTCCCTGTAGAATGGCATCAGGCAAAGGAATCCCTCCCTGCACGCGAGTCCAGCGGAAACCCGACTCACCGACAAGCAGCCCCCGCCCGTCCGGTCTGGCCCCATCAAGTCGCCGCGATCCGTTTGACCAATCGCCTCAGCAACAAGCCACCAACCAGAGACACCAGCGTGACGATACCACCCACCACCATGGGCCACCACAGCTGCTTCGCCGAGTAGATCTCCGCCCGCTTCGGACTGCCCGGCAGATAGATCACCTTCACGCTGTCGCCTTCCTTCAGCTCATGTCCAAAGGTGCTGGTCGTCTTGAACTCGACCGGTTCCGCCCCCTCCGGCGTGTAGCGCACGTGCAGGTCGTAGGAGGTGCTGGCCGTGTTGCGCTTGCGATAATTTTCCAGAGATTCCCCCGGCCGGCGGGACGAGGAGCCCCCGTAGGTGGTGCGGGTGGTGACCTTCGTAATGGTCCCATCCGTGGTCCGCCCCCAGGCCACGAGACGCCCTTGATTCCACATCAAGGCTGAGAAGAAAAAGACCGACGCAGCGATGAGTATCCAACTGCCGGCCGCAAAACAGCCACGGTTCTGCTGGAGAGATTGAGTTCGGTTCATGGAAAAAAGATCAGGTAAGTCGCCCCTTCACCATCCACCGCCCCTCGCGAAAAGGAGCCGTCCCTCGCGCGATACCGCCGCCCCGCCCGGCCGCAGCCCCTGGAGCAGAGTCCCCTTGTTGCCGAAGTCCCAGGTGCCGCCGTAGGCTACATCCGCGACCAGCCAGCCGGTGCCGCTCTTCGTCAGCACCACGGTATCCTGCCACTTTGTCGTCTGCCCATCGGAGCTGTATCTGAACGACATGGGAATCTCCGCCCGGTCGTCGACGATCTTCGCCTTGCCGACCGAGAATTCCTGTGGCCCCTCGAACAGGCTGCTGAAGAGATCACCCTCGATCCACGGTGGTTTCTCATCGGGGTTCTTTCTGATGAAGTCTGCCTGTTCCCGCTGCGCCGCCTCGATGACCCTGGCCAGCTCCGGAGTCATCCGCGGCTTCAGCAGCGGCCACACCGTATCGTCCGGCAGGCCCGAGACCCGGTGCTTGATGAGGATGGCGTAGAAATCCCGCGCCGCCGCTTCCGGAGTCCCATCTCCGGCCCCGCTGGCAAACATGACGGAAAACCCCAGACAGGCCGCCGCCACCAGAGCCCATCCCCGGACCTTGGGCACCGGAAAGCCGTGTCGAAAGAGGTTCAAAAAATCGTCAAACGGGGACTTCTGCATCGACCCGCATCATGGGGGAGGTCAGGCTGGTCGGTCAACTGAAATTCCGATGCCCTCCTCACCTCCACCCCACGAAGCCATCCTCGTCCAGCGTCCAATCCGCCGCTGTCAGGCCAGGCAACAGCCGTCCGGGCGATCCGAGTTTCCTGCCCGGCTGGGACGTGTATCCGGGCGGCAACGGCACGGGATCGGCGTCGGGCTGGCTCACCGCGACGATGCCTCCACCATCCGCGATCGCCAGGTAGGCGCACAGCGGCGCGCCGACGAGCGATGAGACCCTGTCTGATCTCCGATCCAACAGGGTCTGATCGTCCGGCGTGACCACCGGGCTCAGCACAGATCGCAGGGTGGCTCGCACGGCAGGATGCCAGGGCTCCTCCAGTGCGGCGAGGGCCTCAAGTTCGGCGGCGGGCAGGATCAGGCGCCGCACGCCCTCGTCCGAGCAGACCGCCTCGATGGCGGCGGCATCGCTCCGCCCGCCCCACGACCGCCCCACGGCCGCGTGGCGGTGCAGCACCGGCAGCCAGAAGGCCCACAAGGCGTCGGAAAAATCTGACAGGCCGGCCTCGGTGAAAAATGCCTCGCCCGCCTCGATCCACCCGCCGGATGTGAGCCGCAACGCCTCGGCGAGGATGGTGCGGTCGTCGTACTCGCGCAGCACTCCCGCCGTATCGATCGTTGCCCAAATGGAATCGCCCTGCATTTTTTTCGGCAGTCCGATACGCCGCAGGGTCCAGCCGGCCGGTTCCCAAAACACGCGCAGCCGCTCGGCCAGCAGACGGCCCAGACCGGCACCGGCGAGAGTCGCGCCGAGATCGAGGAAGCGCACCTCATCCCCGGTCCATTCCGGATCAGACAGGGCGCCGACGAAGGCCCGCGAGGTGATCACCGTGCCCAGCCCCGCCCGGCGGATCGCCCCGGCGGCGGCTGACAGGTCGAGGGCGCCGCCGGAACTGGCTCCGGGAAACGGCAGATTCACCGGCACCCGGCCGGCGAGGATCAACGCGAGATTGAGCAAGGCGGGCGCCGAGCCGGCCGGGAGCAACAGCCCGATCCGCGGCTCGTCACCGAGCAATTCCGGCTCCTCCCGCCAGCGGCTGGCCAGGGCGAGGGCGGTGGAGAGGGCCTGATGGCGCTTTAATCGGCGCACGGATTTCCCATGCTCGGCAAACAGGAGGGCGAAGGGATCGCGTTTCAACGACCGGATCACCGCGGCCGGCAGGGAGCGCTCGAGGTCTGGCATGGCCGCAAAAGCCGCCGCCCCGCACGCACGCAGGGCGCCACCCGCCCAGGCAACGTCGGCTTCACCGGCCGGACGGCCTTCGCCAAAGGCCACCACGACCGGCCACGGAAGACGGTGGGGCCATTTCCAGAAATAACGACAACGTTCAGCCGAAAAAATCGACCCCCACAAGCCGTGCAGATACAGCGGCACCACCGTGGCTTCTCCCTGCCGGGCGATCAGCTCGAAGCCCTTTTTCAGCTCGTTCAGTTGCCCGGTGCGGGTCAGCTGGCCTTCGGGAAAAATGCAGACCACGTCGCCCCGGCGCAGGCACTCGGCCGTGAGGCGGATGGCATCACGGGACTTTCCCGGTGTGATGGGAATGGCTCCGAACAGGTTGAGAAACCACCGGATCGCTCCCACCCGGAGGTAGCGGGACACGATGACGAAGCGCACCGGCCGCGGACAGGCCGCATAGATGATGAACGAATCGAGATAGCTGACGTGATTGGCAATGAGCAGCACTCCGCCCGTCGCCGGCACCCGTTCGGCACCGATCGTGCGCAACCGGTAGAGCAGCCGCACCAGCGGCAGCAGGGTGAGTCGGAAAAAGGCGCGGATGGCTTCCATGAACGGGGACGGGGCGGGTCGGTCGGATGACAAACTACAGGGCGCGGGCTGGCGGTCAGACGAGGCCGCCCCCGCGTCGTTGGACGCGCGAACGGGTGCCGGCGGCGACCGAATCGAGATAATTTCTCCAATGCAGCGGTCGCAGGGCCTCGACGCCGGTCAGCCCCCGATCCCGTTCTTCCTCCCCAATCTCCCACCCAAAATCGCAATGCCTGCGGCCATAGTCGAGCCGGTGCATCCAGGCGCCGTAGCGGTCCTTGCGCCACAACGCCGGATCCGTGCCGGGAATGGTGACGCCGCCATCCCACACTGCGTCGATCACAGCCCGGTCAAAGGCGGCGGCGGAGAAATCGGAGGCAGGGGCGCCGTCGTCTGGCATGGAGCGCGGGAACGGGAGAAGAAAGGGAAAGGCTTGGGCACGGGGAACGCTGTGGAGACGGAAGCCGTCGCCAACCGGAGCCGTGCCGGGAGCTACTGTCGATTTACAAATCCCGGATTTCAAATCGGGAGAGGTCGGGGTTAACGTTTCCCGCCTCGATTCCGCCCCAGCCTCATGCCAAACGACTTTCCGACCGCGTCCGCCGTCCCCTGCCCCGCCCCTGCGGCTCGGGAGCCGAGACCCGCGCCGGCGATCGCGCACCGACTCCGCCAGGAGTTGCGCGGACAGACGACGGCGCGGCTCAGTGACGGGGATTGGGCGCAACTGGCCGCATCCATCGGCGCGCCCGAAGCTCAGGTGAGGACGGTGGCGGCCTTTTTTGAAGAGTTCTCCGGAACCACGGCCCATGGGGCCCATTTTCCTTCGCGGCCCGACGCTCCGCCGCGCTCCCTGACGACGCCTCCCCAACTCATCGCGACGGCGGATGACACGACATCGGCTTTTTCCCTGCTGAAGACGCTCGCCACCACAGAAAACCCGGCTGCGACGCTCGCCGGCCGGCTTTCCGCGATCGAAGGGCTCGCCCGGCATCGGATCAAAGCCGGACGGGGTCTCTCCTCACGATGGGCCGAGGCCGCCGCGACGCCGGCCGCGGAGCGCTTTGTCATCTGCCACACCGACGCCGGCAATCCCGGCTCCTGGAGTGGTGAGTGGCTGCTGGAACACCGTCCGGGACTCGTCATCGCCGGCATGTGCTTCGCCGCCCTGGCCATCGGCGCCGGCGAGGGCGTCATCTGCGTCGACCGGTCACACCTATCGCTCATCTCCCGCCTGCGGACCGCAACTGAGCAGGCGCGGGCAGCAGGAGTGCTGCCGGACGACTTCGAGATCTCAGTCTTTCCCACTTTCGGCAGCCCGGTTGGCGGGGAGGAGACCGCCCTGCTCAATGCCATCGAGGGCCGCGTCGGCGAAGCCCGTTCCCGCCCGCCCGAACCCGAGGTCGCCGGCATCTTCGGCAAGCCGACCGTCGTCGAATCGGCGGAAATCTTCGCGCGCCTGCCCGGATGGCTGCGCTCGGGCCGGGACGACGGACAGCGGCTCATCGGGCTGCTGCCGCCCTTTGCGCAGCCCGGCCTGGTCGAAATCGACGCCACCGTGACGCTGCGGCAGGTGGCCAGTGACGCAGCCGGGGCCGATGGTCTATCTTCCATCGCCGCGCTGACTGTAGGAGGACGTTTCGGCAGCCTGGCCTTTCCTGAAAAATGGGACACGCCCCTGGATCTGGAGACGCTCCGGAAGGCCCGCATCGAACCCGCGAACTTTTCCCTCTCGCCCGTCCCGCAGGGCCAACCTTTTTCCGACTGGGCCCGCGATCAACTCAACTTTGCAATGTCGGAGACCTGCGGCCGCTGCCTACCCTGCCGGTTGGGTCCGCTCGCGGCCCTGGGCGAACTCGACGCCTCCGGAGAGCCCACCCATCGGCTCCGCGAGATCCTCGACACGGTCGCCGCGACCAGCCTGTGCGGCTTCGGCCGCGATTTTCCCCGGCCCATCCTCCAATGGATCGAACGATGGCGGCACCAACCCGCCGGCGCCTCATGAAGACGGCCCACATCAATTCGCGACCGGTGGAGATCCGACCCGGCGAGACCATCCTCGCCGCGGCCCAGCGAATCGGCATCGACCTGCCCGCTCCCTGCCGGACTCCCGGCCCGGAGCCGCTGGAAAGTTGCCGGCTGTGCGTGGTCCAGGTCAACGGTCAGCCCTTTCCGGTGGCGGCCTGCGGCACGATGCTGGAGGCTGGCATGGATGTGCAGACGCACCATGTCGCGGTCGAGCGCTGGCGCACCAGCCTGCTCCGCATCGTTGCGGAAAGCGCCGCCCGGACTGATCATGCCCCCTCCCGGGTGCGGGACGGCGTTTGGTCCGAACTGCTAAGCCATTACGGTGTCACGCCCCCTGCACCGCAGCGGAATGATCTCTCCAAGCCGGAACGCGACACGAGTCACTCGTGGCTGCGCTTCGATCCCGCCGCCTGCATCAGTTGCGGCGCCTGCCTGACAACCTGCGAAACCGTGGCGCACCAACATGTATGGGAAATCGCCGGACGAGGCCCGCGCCGTCGCATCCAACCCGTCGGAGGCCGACCGCTGGCCCTGACGCCCTGCACCGCCTGCGGCGCCTGTATTGACCCCTGCCCGACTGGAGCCCTCGTCGAACGGCACGGACACCATCCCGCCGAAGAACCGCGACGGTCCGTGGAAAGCGTCTGTGGCCTGTGCCCGGTCGGCTGCGGCCTGAGAATCGAGTCCGCCGATGGCGAGGTGCGCCGGGTGAGCGGTCTTGTCCATTCGCCCACCAATCCCGGCGGCCTGCTGTGCAAGCGGGGAAAATTCGCCCACGTCGCCCACCAGAATTGGGATCGCATCACCCAACCGATGCTGCGGCGGGGTGCCGGCTTCTGCAAGGTGTCGTGGGACGAGGCGCTCGACTTTATCGCCAAACGGCTCTCCGCCCTGGTCCATGCCCACGGACCCGCTGCCTTCGGGGCCATCGCGGGAGCCGGACTCTCCACGGAATCAGCTTACTTGTTGCAGAAATTCACCCGCTCCGTGATCGGCAGCCCCCACATCGACAGCGTGGCGCACACCGATCCCGCGCTCGACCCGGTGTGTCGCGCGGCTTTTCCCGGCACCGCGTCCTTCGCCGATCTCGACCGCGCCACCTGCATCGTGGTGCTCGGCGCCGATCTCGACGAGAGCCACCCCGTGCTGGCTGCACGGGTCCGTCAGGCCGTCGCGGACGGGGCGGCGTTGATCGTAGTGCATCCCCGTCGCATCGCCCTCTCCAAATCGGCTGATTGCCACCACTCGGACCTCACACCACCACCACCCGATGACTCAAGCGACGACCCTCTCTGCCGCCTGCTCCTCACCCACCGATCGGGCACGGTCTGCCTCGTCGGATCGGACATTGCCACCCCCGAACACTTGTCCGGTTGGATGTCGAGGCTCAACGGATTGGGTACCAGCGCCCTCCCCGGCGCCGGATTGATCTTCCTCGGCGGGGTTGGTAATCATCAGGGACTGCTCCTGTCCGGCGCGCTGGCTGATTCCCTGCCGGGACACGTACCGGTCTCCGATTCGCAGGCCCGGGCTCGCATCGAGGATCTTTGGGGTCGGTGCCTCCCGGTCGAAAGCGGGCTACCCCTGACCGGCATGCTTGTCGGCGCACGCGATGGACGGCTCCGTGGGCTGTGGCTCGCGGGATACGAACCAGACAGGGTCACGGCCGATGCCACGCTCGCCGGGCTCGACCTGCTCGTGGTGCACGATCTGATTTACCAAAACGCCTCACGCCACGCCCATGTGCTGCTGCCCGCCGCCAGTCTGCATGAGCAAACCGGCACCGCGATCAATGCCGAACGTCGCGTGCAACTCCTCCGCGCCGCCGTTCCGCCACCGGACGAGGCCCGGCCCGACTGGGCGGTACTCACCGTACTGGCACGCCGACTTGGCGTCGAGTGGCCCTACCTCGATCCGGCGGAAATTTTTGCCGAACTGGCGCTGCTCGCGCCCGACCGGCTCGCCGGCATCACCCACCGGCGACTGGACGAGCAACCGGAAGGTATCCAGTGGCCCTGTCCCGGCGGCAACGCATGACCGGCGGATTCGATCACTCTGCCACCAATTTTGCCGCCTCAGCCCGGGCCTTTGCCAACACATCGGCCACCGCGACCGGCTTGCCGCCCTGACGCTGGCTCTCATCGGCAGCCTCCATGAAGGCGAACATTTCGATCGTCTCCTCCGCACTCACCGGCGGCTCGCCGGTGCGGAAAAACTTCCCGATCTGCCGGCAGAGCCGCTCATAACTCGGTTGCTCAGCCACCTGGACGATGCCCTTGCTGCCGTACGCGGTCACCCCGTAGTCGGCCTTGCCTTTCAGGATGCCGCGGAAGGTCCCCACCCGCCCGTCGGACCACACGCCGGTGACCTGGTCGTGCACGGGGCCTTTCAGCCGCGCCACCGTCTCGCAGCCCGTTCCCATCACGGTGAACAGAGATTCCACCCCGTGAATGGCGTAGAAAAACAGGTCCGGCGTCCCCGGCTGGTACGAGCACGGTCCCCACGTCGTCGCACCCAGCAGATCACCGAGCGCCTCCTGCCCGCGGATCGCCGACACCTTGTCGCCGAAGCGGGTGGATGAGCTGGAGAAGCAGGGCACCCCGTGCTTTTTCGCCAGTTCGAAAATCGCGATCGCCTCGGCCAGCGTTCCCGCCACCGGCTTGTCGATGAAGACGGGCTTGCCGCCCTTGAAGATCTCCCGCGCCTCCTGGAGGTGGATGCGGCCATCCACACTCTCCAGCAGCACCACATCCACCTTCTCAAGCAGCGCCGGGATGGAATCGACGATCTCCACACCCATCTCGCGCACCTGCTGGGTGAATTTTTCCACCCGGTCCTTGCTCGCCGGCATGTCGGTGCCGCCTGGATAACCCGCCACCACCCGGATGCCGGCCAGATCGCCGTCGGCTTTTGGATTGTTGAACAGGCGGGTGAAAGCCGGCACGTGCGAGGTGTCCAGCCCCACCATCCCGGCCCGCAGCGGTTTCGGAGCATCCTGGGCAGAGGCGGAGGGAGCGGCAGCAGCGGTGAGACTCATGGCGACGAGGGCGGACAGGAAAAGGTGGGGCGTTTTCATCGGATCGCCCGATCCTAGCCCACGCTCAAGGGAAAAGGCGACTCCGCGATGGCGCCGCACGAGAAACGTCCAGGCTTACTTCAACTGGCCCATCAGTTCCTCCACCCGGGCGAGGATCTTGGTCGACGCCTCCGGCTCCAGATAGCTCGACCGCGCCCGCCACGTCTCGTAGCCGCCCAGTTCGTGATGTCGCGGAGTCGGCAGATAGCCGTGGTAGGCATTCGCCAGCGACACGACGAAACTGCCCGGCTGGCGCTCCCGCAACTCCATGCCGATCTCCACAAATACCTCCGCCGGGATCGCCGCCAGACGGCGGTCGCCGATCTGGATCACCTGGATGGGCGCGGACACCTCTTCAGGAAACTCGCCCAGCAGCACCGTCTCCCGCGCATAGACCTGCTCCAGCGTCTCCATGCGGGGATACAGCTTCGACTGCTTCATCACCTCGCGCGCCTTCTCGATCTCCCCGGCGGTTGGCAGCCGCACGCCCAGTTTCAGCTCACCCTGCGCCGCGCCCAGCTTGACCCAATCCTGATAAGCCAGCGTCTCATGGACGCGGGCCACCTCGTCCGCCACATCACCAGCCACCAAACGGATCTGGCCATAGGGCGGCTGCTTCGCCTGTCCGCCGCGAAAGTCAATGTTGTTGATGTCCCCGCTCGCCCCGTTCGACAGCATCCCGACGAAGGGCGGATCCAACCGGTCAGCCTTCAGCCGTTGCTGGATGCCGTCGGCAAACGCGCCGAAGTAATCCGCCGAGATATGCCCCGGACCCGTGCCGCCCACGTAATGAAGCGAGTAGTTCGCATAGAGCGCGATCGGGCGCCCGTCCACCGAGCGGACCGAGAGAAACGGCACCTCGGGATCCGTTGGCCCCGCCGGATGGTCGAGCAGCGGATTGTTCACCCCCGGATTGGTGCGCACCTGATCGGTCGTCACCCCCAGGGGCGACGGAGGAATGCCGCCCTCTTTCATGTGCCAGCGCCGGTTGAACACATGCTCGGGCACCCGCCCCACGCCCCAAGCCACCCGGGCCGGCTCCAGATTCTGCCAGGCCCGCCGCACGCCGTCGGCGATCCGCCGCGCCACGAAACGCTGATACAGCGGGTCTGGATCGCTCTGTCCCACCGCCTGCAGCGTGCCACAGGAATGCGCGTGCGTTGCCGACATCAACTGATGCTCCATCGGCAGGCCTGTCGCCTCCTGCACCATCTTTTTCGCCTCGTCGAAAATCTCCCGGCCGATCACGCAACTGTCCACCACGACCAGCGCCACCTGCGTCGTGCCGTCGTCGAGCACCAGACAGCGCGCGTGCAATTCATCGTGGATCTGGGTCGCCTGCCGGTCGTGAAAGCCCCCGTTGATCGACGTGCCCAGCGGCGGCGTCACATTGCTCGTCGCCGCCCCCGCGCGAAATGCCTTCGAAGCCGTCTCCGCCCCGGCAGCGACCGCGAGCCATCCCCAGCACACGCCCAGCACCAGCCAGCGAAATATGGATTCGATCTTCATCCCGCCAGCCTGCCAGCCAGCCCGCGGCGCATCAATCGTCTTTCGTGGCGCAAGCGCGGCAGTTTCCGATCAGACCCTCTTTCATCTCCGATCAAACAGGGTCTCATTACAATCCCCGCCCGATCGTATAATGGTCGGGGCAGCGATCGGGCGCGTTTTTCGCAATCGAAATTTGAACCCTTTCCGTCTCACAGACACCCACTCCCCTGACAACCCGTTTCCCATGGCCAGCAAAGACGACGACAACAACCAGCCGCCCCTCCCGACGCCGGACGAAATCACGCGGCGGCTCTCGGAGTTCATGAAAGCCAACTTCGGCGATGCCGTCAGCTTCACCAGTTCGGTGATGCCCGGCTTCGGCTCGGGCAATCCCTTCGCCCCCCAACCTAAAGACGATGTTTCCGACGACGAGCCGGAGCCGCGACCGGCGGACCGCTCCATCTTCGACTTCGATCTCACTCCCCGTGAGATCAAGACTCACCTGGATCGTTATGTGATCCGGCAGGACGAGGCGAAGAAGGTGCTCTCCATCGCGGTGTGCGATCACTACAACCACGCCAAGTTCCTGCGGCGACTGGAAAAAGCCGATCCAGACAAGGCCCGCCAGGTGGAATTCGCCAAACAGAACGTCATCGTGGTCGGCCCGACCGGCGTGGGCAAGACCTACCTCGTCAAGCACATCGCCGAGTTGATCGGGGTGCCGTTCGTGAAGGCCGATGCCACGAAATTTTCCGAAACCGGCTATGTCGGCGCCGATGTGGACGACCTCGTCCGCGAACTGGTGCGCAAAGCCGGCGGCGATGTCGAACTGGCGGAGTACGGCATCATCTACATCGATGAGATCGACAAGATCGCCACCCAGGGCACTCTCGGAGGGCGCGATGTGAGCGGGCGCGG
The DNA here is from genome assembly GCA_016795505.1 of Verrucomicrobiales bacterium. Classification (GTDB taxonomy): domain Bacteria; phylum Verrucomicrobiota; class Verrucomicrobiia; order Verrucomicrobiales; family DEV007; genus JAEUHH01. The sequence continues at coordinate 39,491 of JAEUHH010000055.1, forward strand.
AGTGCAGACGACCCTGCTCAAGCTGATGGAGGAAACCGAGGTGCCGCTGCGGGCCGGCAACGACATCCAGTCACAGATGCAGGCCATGTTCGAGATGAGCCGCGGCCGCATGCCCACCCGCGAGACGATCAACACGCGGCACATCCTGTTCATCGTCAGCGGCGCCTTCGGCGGGTTGGAGAAGATCATCCAGCGCCGCACCCGGCAGGGCAGCATCGGGTTCGGCGGCGAGAGCCGCACCACCGCGGACGAGCGCGAGCTCTACCACCAGGCCGCGACACAGGACTTCATCGAGTTCGGCTTTGAGGCGGAATTCATCGGCCGCCTGCCCGTCCGGGTGGTCTGCGACCAGCTCGAGGCTGACGACCTGTTCGACATCCTGAAGCACTCCGAGGGCAGTCTGATCCGGCAGTACGAGCGCGAATTCGAGGCCTTCGGCATCCGCGCCGCTTTTCACGACGACGCCCTGCGCCGCATCGCCGCCCTTGCCTCCACGGATAAAACCGGGGCTCGCGGCCTGCTCACAGTCTGCGAGCGGTTGTTCCGCGATTTCAAATTCGAACTGCCCGGCACGGCAGTCACCGATCTGACCGTGGATGGCAGCCTGGTGGACGATCCGGCCGGCTCACTGGCCCGCATCCGCGAAGCCGGGCTGATGCTGGCCGACACGAAGGTGATGGGCGAGCTTTCGACCTTCCGCCGCCAATTCGCCGAGGAACACGGGGTGCGCCTGTCCTTTGACGCCGGGGGCATCGCCGCCATCGTGGAGGTGGCGCGCCGGAGCGGAGGCAGCGCCCTCGAGGTGTGCCGCGACCGCTTCCGCGACTACCAGTTCGGCCTGAAATTGATCCAGCGCAACACGGGTCAGGACGCCTTCACCCTGCCCGCCGAAGCCATCGCCGATCCAGACGGCTACCTGAGCAATCTGGTGGTCGCCAGCTACGCCGGACGCGGCGGGCGCGAGGACGGGACGGTCAAAGCCGCCGACCGACCGCCGCAGGGCCCCTCTCTGGCAGATGATCCGGCGGACCGCATGCCCGAGCCGCGCGACGGGAGCGATCCAGATCAACCACAGACCGGTGGCTTGGCCTGATCGCCGGGCGGCGGGAGCGGGTGCATTTCGGATCGAAACGGGACGATTCGCGATTACGTTGCGGCTTCCCCGCGATCCCCATGCGTAGATATCTGCTGGTTTCCCTGATCATAGGCACGGCTGTCACCGCCGTCGTGCTGCTGCTGACCCGGCTGGGGGCCTTTGCGCCCCTCGCCGAGGCGCTCGGCCGGCTCTACGCGTCGGCTGGCTTTCTCCCCGCGGCCACGGGAGACGCCGAAGGGCTGGAGGTCGCCTGCGTGGTGATCGCCGCCTTCGCCGCCGCCTGGTGCACGGTGGACATCCCGCATCCGAGTCACAAAATACTGGTATGCCTGCTGCTGCTGCTCGTGCTCGTCGGGCTGTCGCCCACCCTGGCCCTGCATGGCGTGCTCTATGCCCCCTTTCCCGCCGTGGGATCGGCCGTGCTCGCCACCGCAGCCGGCTTTTTCTACGCCGGCACCGAGAGCGGCCTGCGCAAGCGACTGCTGCTCGATCTGCTGGGTGACCGCGTATCACCGGCGACCTTTGCCGACCTGCTCGACGCCCGGGAGCCCCTGCGTCTGTCCGGCGACACCCGCGAGGTCACCGTGCTGACCTGCCGGGTCTTCAATCACGCCAGCCTCCGGGAAAAGCTCGATCCCGCCGAGGTCGTCTCGATGACCAACCTCTTTCTCCGCACCACTGCCGACTTCCTCCTCTCGCGAGGCGCCTACCTCGACGAATCCAGCCCCGACTCCGTGCGCGTGTATTTCGGCCTGCTGAAACCCGGCGAAAATCACGCCCTCGACGCCTGCCGCGCCGCGCTGGAGTTGCGCCCCCGGCTGCGCAATCTCAATGACGAATGCGAAACCCGCTGGTTCCAGCGACTCGACTACGGCGTCGCCATCAGCGCCGGCACGATGACCGTCGGCGTGTATGGATCGCCCCGGCACCGCTACTTCACCGGCATCGGGGGCGACGCCGATTTTGCCCGCCGCCTCGCCCAGGCCAACGTCCGCTATCGCTCCGATGTGCTGATCAGCGCCCGCTGCCAGCAACTGGTCAAGGACGCCATCGAAGTCCGCCCCGTGGAGATGGTTTACGATCCCGGCCGCCACCTCCTCACCGAAGTGTACCAGTTGCTCGCCCTCACCACCGACTTCAGCGAAACCGACCGCGAGCGCCGCGATGCCTACTGGCAGGGAGTCATCCATTACCGCGCCGGCCGACACGATCAGGCCCTCGCCTGCTTCGCCCGCGCCGCCGTGCCCGGTCGCGAGGATGGACCGCTCGACTACTTCGTCAGCCTCAGCCGGTCGCACCTGCCCGGCTACGCATCGACCGAACCGGCTGAGCCCACCGGCCCCGCCCACGCCCGCCTGCTCAACCGGATGTGACACCCTTTTCCACCCCATGCCTGTCGATTACCCGTTTCCGGTCAAAGCCCTGATCCAGCAGCTCAAGCGCCTGCCCGGCATCGGGCCAAAGAGCGCCGAGCGCATCGCCATCTGGCTCATGCAGCGCGGCTGCGAAGCTACCGCTCCCTTTGCCGAAGCCCTCAATGCCGCCGGCACCGAGGTGAGCGAGTGCGATGTGTGCGGCTTTTTCGCCACCGAAGCCGAAGGCTGTGCCGTCTGTGACGGTCCCGGCCGCGACCATGCCGTGCTCTGCGTGGTGGAGCAGCCCACCGACATCCTGCCGCTGGAGCGCAGCGGCGCCTACCGCGGCCATTATCACAGCCTGCGGGGAAAAATATCGCCCCTCGAAAATGTCGGCCCCGAGGACCTGCGCATCGCCGAGTTGATCGGCCGCATCCGCGACGGCCACTTTGCCGAGGTGATCCTCGCCTTCAGCGCCGATGTCGAGGGCGAAGCCACCGCCAACTACCTCGTCGAGATCCTGTCCGCCTTTGACGGCGTCCGCGTCACCCGCCTCGCCCACGGTCTCCCCGTCGGCGGCGGCCTCGAAAATGCCGACGAACTGACTCTCTACCGTGCCCTCGAAGGCCGGGTGGGGCTGCGGTGAAGGGGGATACCCCATGATACCCCATCCGGCCAGGGGATTAGGCTTGCCATCTTTCGGCAAATCTGATACCAAGCCGGACCATGGCTACCAAAAAAGATTATCTCCACGGCGAACGCCTCGCATCGGCAGCTGCAGTGACGCTGCTGCTGACTCTCGCATCGGCCCAATCTGCCGAAATCCTCGAGTTGCCCAATGGCGGCTGGATCTCCGCGCCGATCACAGTTGATGCCGAGACACGCCCTCCCTCCACATCCGGCTGGTCGGAACCCTTTTTCAGCTACCTTGTAGCGGAGGACAAATCGTTTTCCCGCGTCCTATTCGATGCCCTGCCATCCGCCCTCCAGGCAAAGGTGAAGACACCACCACCCACACCCCGATCCAGCCACTCATCAGGGGATGTGGATCAGGCACTCGTCTTTCCCTGCGGCCAGCTGACATCCGACGATCTCCGCAAATATCGCTTCGCCTTTGCCGACTCGACCGGCGCGATCGGATCTGCGGACACCTTGGAGTTCACGATTATCGACAATGTCTGTCTCATCACCCCCGCTTGCCTGCCCCGCCTCAGCCGCGACATCACCCTCCATGCCTGGCGCCAGCCAGAGTCGTCCAGCAGGGAGTTTGATACTGGCGTCCCTCCAGTGGCTTCCCTCACCTTCCGCAATCCCCTGTATGGCCAGGAAAAGCTCTGGGAAGAAGGCAAACAAGTCACCGAACTCGACTGGCGTGGCCGAACTCTCCGTCTGATGCAGGCGACCAGCCAGAGAGGAAATTTCGATGTCCGGCTCGAGTTTCTGGGACTGCGAACCAAAGAAGATTTCGATTGGGATGCCTCCCACACCTGCATAGAAGACAGCGGGGGCAACCGGACCAGGTGTATTGGCTTCTTCTCCGGTACAGACCACCGGGAATTCATTTTTCCTGCCCCCCTTTTCTGGCCGGAGAACCCCAATCTGCGTTTTACGATTTTCGCAGTACCCAACACTCTTCTGGCGATGCACGCCCACGAGAAGCACACTCTCGATATCGACCTGCCCGAAAATTGGGATCGTCTGGACCTCAGCGACAAACGGTTTGAAATCAACGGCGTCCGCTATGAGGCCCTCGAGTTGTCCAAAACGAATTGGAACACGAAGAATGAAGAAACTCGACACTTTGATCGGTGGTTTGAACAGGTGAAACTGTCCTACCACTGCGGTCCCGTGCCGGAAAACATTGCTCCGAGAATCCATGCCCTCGAAGATGGCATCGTCCCCCAACACGAACGCTTCGAAGAAATCAGCAAACCCGTCAAGCTGTTGGGAACCCCTGGAAAGACCCAGTTGGGGATCTGGATATCCAAAGGGGCGAAGCGGCTAAGCATCATCTTCGTCGCGCCGACGGTAGAGCCGTTGGAGTTTTACTTTCAATCCGGCTACGAACGCCCAAAATGAGGGCCGCACCGCTTGGCCGATCCACTGCCGGGCCAAGCCAGCTCCATCAACACCGTCGGGGAAATCGCAAATCCGATCGAACCCTGTTGGATCGCCGATCAAACCCTGTCTCATCGGAAACTCCCCCACCCCGTCCGACCATGACACGGATGGCCGTTTGCGGGCCTTGCGATCCGGCCGGGCCGGCGCTCCTGTAGGAACACAGCGCAACCCCATCTCCCATGAAAGCCCTCGTCAAACGACACGATGCCCCCGGTCTCTGGCTGGAGGAGGTTCCCGAGCCCGAGATCGGCATCAACGATGTGCTCATCAAAGTGGACCGCACCGGCATCTGCGGAACCGATGTCCACATCCACAACTGGGACGCGTGGGCGCGCAAGACCGTGCCGGTGGGGCTGGTGGTGGGCCACGAGTTCGTCGGCGAGATCGTCGCGGTCGGCTCGAACGTGTCGGACTTCCGCCCCGGCGAGATCGTCAGCGGTGAAGGCCACGTGGTCTGCGGCCGCTGCCGCAACTGCATGGCGGGCCGCCGCCACCTCTGCGCCGACACGAAGGGGATCGGGGTGAACCGTCCCGGCGCCTTCGCTGAATACCTCTCCCTGCCGATGACGAATGTCTGGCACCACGCCGACGGGATCGACCGCGACATCGCCGCCATATTTGATCCCTTCGGCAATGCGGTCCACACGGCGCTGACATTCGAGGTACTGGGCGAGGACGTCCTGATCACCGGAGCCGGTCCGATCGGCTGCATGGCCGCCGCGGTGTGCCGCCACGCGGGCGCACGCTACGTGGTGGTGACCGATGTGAATCCCTGGCGGCTCGAACTGGCCAAAAAAATGGGCGCCACCCGCGTGGTGGACGTGCGCCACGAGCGCCTCGCCGAGGTGCAGAAGGAGTTGGGCATGCACGAGGGATTCGATGTGGGGCTGGAGATGTCGGGGAATGCCTCGGCTTTCCGCGAGATGCTGGCCAACATGTGCCACGGCGGCAAGATCGCCATGCTCGGGATCCCGTCGGAGGAGATCGCGATCGACTGGAACACAGTGGTGTTCAACATGCTCACCATCTCCGGCATTTACGGCCGGCGGATGTACGAGACCTGGTACAAGATGACCGTGATGCTCCAGGGCGGTCTCGACATCAGCCCGGTAATCACCCATCATTTCGATTATACCGACTACGAGCAGGGCTTCGAGGTGATGAAAAGCGGGCAGTCAGGGAAGGTCATCCTGCAGTGGAATCGCTGAAGGGAGACATTGCGCCTGCGTTATCAGTCAATTATTCTCTACCACCATGACCCTGAAGGCCATTATTCACGAAGCTGAAGAAGGAGGATTCTGGGCCGAAGTGCCCGCTCTTCCCGGATGCTTCACTCAAGGAGACTCCCTAATTGAACTGGAGGCCAATCTGCGCGAAGCCATCGAGGGCTGGCTGTTGGCCGCAGAACCCACCGAGACCCTGTCGTCTGGTGATAGAGTCGTGGAAGTCGCCGTATGAAAGCCGTCTCTGGCAAGAGACTCGCAAGACTGGCCGAACAAAAGGGCTGGAAACTGAACCGGGTCTCCGGAAGCCATCACGTTTTTACCAAAGAGGGTCGGATTGAACGCTTGGTAATACCGATTCACGGAAATCATTCCCTAAAAGTCGGCCTTCAAAAGGCCTTAATGAGACTGATTCCGTTAGACGAGAGCGAGTTGTAGCCCCCTTTTGCTTCAAAGACGTCTGCCGAAGCGTGCGAGTGGATCGTTTTTTCCACAGGAAACGAACCAGACCACGCAGCGAGGATTCGAACGCTTGCCAAAGAGCTTTGGCGAAAAGAATTCTTTCTCAATTGGGAAGAGTTCGGATCGATCTGTGTCATATCGGTGGCTAAGTCCGGAAAGACTGTCATCCTTTTCCGGAAATGTACGCCTCCTTCAAAGCCCATCTCGAACATCATTTGGCCGCAGCCCGCCAGGCCGGCCTCTACAAGAACGAGCGCGTGATCACGACGCCGCAATCGCCCCACATCGGCGTCGCGGGCGGGCGCGAGGTGCTCAATCTGTGCGCGAACAATTACCTCGGACTGGCCGACGATCCGCGGGTAGTGGCGGCAGCCCGAGAGGCGCTGGACCGCTGGGGCTACGGACTGTCGTCGGTGCGCTTCATCTGCGGCACGCAGCAGATCCATAAGGATCTGGAGGCGAAACTGAGCGACTTCCTCGGGACGGAAGACACGATCCTGTATTCGTCATGCTTCGATGCCAATGGCGGGCTCTTCGAGACGCTGCTGGGACCGGAGGACGCGGTGATCTCGGACGAGTTGAACCACGCGTCGATCATCGATGGCGTGCGGCTGTGCAAGGCCCGGCGCTACCGCTATCGCAACAATGACGTGGCGGATCTGGAGGCCCGGCTGGTCGAGGCGAAAGACGCCCGCTTCCGGATGATCGCGACAGACGGGGTCTTCTCGATGGACGGATCGATCGCGAATCTCGCGGCGATCTGCGATCTGGCGGAACAGTATGACGCGCTGGTGATGATGGACGACTCGCACGGAGTCGGCGTGATCGGCGAGACGGGTCGCGGCACCCACGAATACAGCCGCACGATGGGACGGGTGGACATCATCACGGGCACGCTGGGCAAGGCACTCGGGGGAGCCAGCGGCGGCTACACGAGTGGTCGCCGGGAGATCGTGGAATGGCTCCGCCAGCGGTCGCGGCCCTATTTGTTTTCCAACTCGCTGGCGCCCTCCATCGTGGCGGCCTCGATCCAGGCGCTCGACCTGTTGACGACCTCGACCACGCTGCTGGATCGGCTGCGGGAGAACACGGCTTACTTTCGCGAGGCGATCGTGCAGGCTGGCCTCTCGGTGCTGCCGGGCGGGCATCCCATCGTGCCGATCATGCTCGGCGACGCCCGCCTCGCCTCGGCGATGGCGGAGCGCCTGCTGGAGCGCGGCCTGTACGTGGTGGGATTCTCCTTTCCGGTGGTGCCGGAAGGGCGGGCCCGCATCCGCACCCAGGTCTCGGCGGCCCACACGCGCGAGGACCTGGCTTTTGCCGTGGAGCAATTCGCCGCGGTGGCGAAGGAACTGGGTGTCTCAGCACCATAGGCACCCGCCGACCCGGTTGAAGCAGCCGCGCCGGTCATCTCCCGGCGCGGCGGCAACCCGGCTGACTCCGCCAATCACTCGAACTGCTTCGCTCCTTCGAGCAAGCCGTGATAGAGGATCATGAAATCGCCGGTGTTGGCGAGCATCCCGGCCCCTTGGGCGCGGCGACGCTTGATCTCCTCGGCTGAGCCGACCGGACAGGCCCAGGCCACGCCGTGGGCCTGGCACGCGGCGGCGACGCGCTCGTAGGCGGCCTCGAGGCGCGAGCCGTCGGTGCAGCCTTCGATGGCGTAGCGCAGTCCGAGGTCGCCGGGGCCGACGAACAGCATGTCGACTCCGGGAACGGCGGCGATTTCCTCGACATTCTCAACCGCCTGGGGCGTCTCGATCTGCACGACGAGGAAAGTCTCGCGATTGGCGTCGCGGGTGAAGGCGAGCGCATCGTGGTTGGCCCGGTAGGAACTGTCGTAGCCGGCATTGTCCAGACCGCGGTCGCCGATGGGGGGAAATTTCACCGCCTGCACGAGTTCGCGGGCGCGATCGGCCGTGGAGACGTGGGGAATCATGAGGCCGGTGGCACCCTCCTCGAGGTAACGGTAGAGACCGGTCTTTTCCAGCGTGGGGGCGCGGAGCATGCAGTCGATGTCATACTCGCGGAAAATGGGCATCAGCGCCTGGATCTCGCGGATGTCGATGGCCCGGTGCTCGAGGTCGAGCCAGATGCAATCGTAGCCGGCACGGGCGGCGTGCGCGATGTAGGCGGGGATGAAGTGGCCGAGGGCGGTGCAGCGCACCAGGCCCCCTTCGCGGATTTTCTTCAGGGTCTTGCTGGTTCTCATTTATTTGGCTAGGAAAAGGAGGGATTGGGCGGCGCGGATGCGGGCATCGGCATTGGGATCGGCCAGCATTTTCTCCAGCTTCGGCTGGGTGAAGGCGGCGCCCGCCTCGCCGGCGAAATTGGCGGCATAGGTGCGCACGGCGGCATCGTCAGAGTCGAGATTGCGGCTCAGGGCGACGAGGCCGTCGGGATCGCCCAGCATGGCGAGGGCATGCTCGATGTAGGCGCGGATGATGGGCGAGGGCGCGTCCTGAATCCGGGCACGCAGCGGCTCGACATCCTGGGCACTGCCAATCTGCCCGAGAATCCATGCGGAAATCTGGATGCCGTTGGGATCGGAACCCCGGAGGGTCTCCCGGATGGTGGCGATGGCATCGAGGTCTCCCTGTCGGGCCAGGGCAGCCGCCGCCATGAGGCGCAGCTTGATGTTGGCCGTCTGCTCATAGTGAGCCCGCATCGCCTTGGGATCGCCGACCTCATACACTTTGAAAAGGCTCTCCGCGGCGTGGACATGACCGTAGGCATCGGGGCTGGTCAGCACGCCGGTGAGGATGGAAAGCTTCGACTTGTCGCCGGCGCGCACGAGTTCGCGAGCGATGCCGCACCGGTGCTGGGCATCCTGATCCGTGGCGAGACGCGGCTCGATGGCCTGCCGGGTCTCGTCGCCGTAACCGGCCAGAGTGAGACCTTCGGCGGCGTGCATGGCGGGCCAGAAATTCGCATCGCCACCGGCCTTCACCCCCTCGCGGAGGATCTCCAGCGCCTGCTGGCGGGTGGAATCGCTGAGGGTGGCCTTGCCACGCCCCAACTCGTTGGTTTTGCATCCGACAGCGGTCATGACAGTGGGGAGCAGGATGAGGGAGAGGAGGGAGGGTTTCATGGAGGCGGGACGGTGGATGGATTTTGACGACGGGGCAACACCTGACAGAGGATCCAGCCCAAACTGATCGTTACCACGAGCGCCGTCAATTGAATCCACTGAAAACTGATGGGATCCGGCACGCTTCGGGTGGCCTGTCCGGTGCGCGGATCGGTGGATGTCACCAGTTCAGTGCCGAAGACCGCCGGATCGACGCCATGGGCATCGTGCAGCCACAGCACCAACGGTCCCGAAAAGGCCACCGCCGCCGTGGCCAGCGTACCCACGATGGTGGCCACCCAGACAGCCACCGGATGGGCACGCTTTACGAACAGGGCGAAGAAGAACAGGCAAAAGATCGGCACAGTCAGGAGATTCACCGTTTTGGTGGTGACTTCGGTGATGTTTCCCGGCACCCGATCCACGTAGGCACTGCCCAGCACGACGATCACCCCGATGGAGGCGGCGATGGTCCGGGCCACCCAGACATGCTGGCGCTCCGTGATGGGCTGGCGACGGAAGCGGTCGATGAAATCGCGGCTGATCACCGCGGTGATGGAATTCACCCCCGAATCAATGCTCGACATCGCGGCAGCGAACAGCCCGCTCACCACCAGCCCGCTCACCACCGGCGGCAGGTGGAAGGCAATGAAGTGGGGAAAGATTTTGTCCGCATGGGCCTTGCCCGACAGGTCCGGCGGCAGCAGTTCCGGATGCGCCTGGAAGTAGCCCAGCATCGCGAAGCCGGCCAGGCCGAGAGTGATTCCCACCAGGGCCGAGATGGCGAGCTGGGTTCCCATCGCCCGGCGCGCCGCGGCGGCATCGGTCGTGGACATGAAGCGCTGGACGGACACCTGGTCACCGCCCGAAGTCGCCACCATCCAGATCAGCACGGTCAATACCGAGCCCACCACCGTGACCCGCGTGCCCGGATCGGTGCTGAAAAAAGGCTGAGTATCCCAGGTGGACACCCACTCGGTGGGAAACCAATGCACGCCGCCCATTCTCACCGAAATGGTCGCTATGACCAGCACCGCCCCTCCGTAGAGCAAGATCGATTGCATCAAGTCGGTGACGACGACGGCGCGCATGCCACCCATCGCGGCATAGGTCACGGAAATCAGCCCGATCCCGGCCACGAACCAGGGCAGTCGCTCATCGATCCAGAGATCGCGGCTGAGGACATCGGATGGCACAATCATCGTCACCACGGCACGCGCCGTCAGGGAGATCAGCAGCGTCATCCAGACCAGGCGCAGGATCAGGAACAGGCTCGCCCCGAGCAGTCGCACGCTGAGACCGAGCCGCTCCTCCAGCAGCTCATACGCACTGGTCACCCGCAGCTTCATGTAGATGGGGAGCATGAAGTAGCCGACGATGATGAACACCAGCGGATAGGCCAGGTAATTCGTCAGAAAGACCGGCCCCTTGCCCATCGTCTCGCCCGGGATCGAGAGGTAGGTGATCGTACTGAGCAGGGAGGCGAACAGCGACACGCCGATGAGCAGCGGATTCATCCGACCCGAGCCGGTGAAGTACTCCTTGATCGACGTCTGGGTGCGCCCATACCACCAGCCCATGCCCAGCGTGGTCGCGGCATACAGGCCAATGATGACCCAGTCGATCACCAGGAGTCCTCGCGCCTGCAAGGCCGGAGCCGCCGCCGGAACGGACTCGGCCGCCATGGCGCCGGCGTTGGCAGCCAGCCACAGGCCGCCCACCGCCAGGAAATAGGGTTTCATCGATCGCGTCATGATCGGCGATGCTGGCGGCTGGGCCCGAAAATGTCGAGAACGCGTTCGCGTTTCGCTTTTCGACAAAGCCGGCCGACGAGCCACCCTCACGACTTCGGAGCGGGCGCCGTCACCTCCACCGTGATGGGCAGGGACAGGGTGGAAAAGCGCGTGTCCGTCTCCTTCGCCTTCGTGGTGGCAGCCTCGGCCGTCTTGGCCGCTTCTGAGGCGAGGTCGCGGCCGCGTTTCACTTTGGCTTCGAGATCCGCGACCGTCTTTTTCGCGGCGGCGAGGGCGGCCTCGGCCTCCTTGACCCGCTGGGCCAGGGCCGCCTGATCGGTTCCGGTCGCGCTGGCGGCATTGGCCTTGGCAGTGTCGAGCGCCTGCTGCGCCGCCGTGACTTGGCGTCCCGCCTCGGCGACCTGCTTCTCAATACCCTGGGTGAGCCCCTCGAGCCGCGCCTTTTCCGCGGTGGCGGCATCGATCGCGCCCGTATGATAGCGGTATTTGGCCAGGCCGATGCCCTGGAGCACGAACTGGTAACGCCCCGGCTTGATCGCGAAATTCCCGCTCGGTTTCATCTCAAACGCCAGCACCCCGTCCGTGGCGCCCTCGTTGATCGTGACCGACGGCGGGCTGCGGTGCAGGCCGGGAAAGCCGAAGGGAATCACCGTCAGCGCGCCTTTTCGCGTACCGAGGTCGGTCACCTTCACGGGAATCTCGATCTTGCCGTTCAGTTCGACCTGCCAGGTCTTGGCCGGATCGGCCTGGGCCAGAAAAGCCGGCGCCGTCTCGTCGCCCGAGACCGACAGAACCGTCTCCAGATCGAGCCGGGTGCGCACCCGCATGGCATCGGCAAAAATCACGCCCCAGACCAGCGAGGCGTTGCGCGCCACCCGGACGACTTCCTTGCTACCGACTTTGGCTTTGCCTTGAATCGTGATCGGCCCCGACCACGCCGGCGCATCGGGCGCGGCCGCCACGGTCAGAAATCCCGTCTCGCTCGCACCACTGAGCACCAGAGGAGCGGCGGTGATGCCCGGCGGCAGCCCCTCGGCCGTCACCACGATGTCCCCGTCGAAGCCGTCGCGGCGCGGCGCCAGCACCCGGTAGGCGATGGAGCCCCCGCGGCGCACCAGCGGCGCGGCGGGATAGCCGGCTCGGCCATTCGTGGCTGTCACCTCCTGCTCGGTGGCAGTGAGGAGCTGGAAATCCGGCGTCGCCTCCCGGATGGCGAGCCGGTAGCGGTGGGCGATGCCGCCGCTGGCGAGATTGTTGAGCAATTTCACCTCATAGACGGCATCGGCGTCGGCCGTGAAGCTCAGCACGGCATCGTTGGTGTCGGCATGGGTGGCATCCTGGTTGTTGATGCTGAAAAAACTGGGCGGATCGTCATTCTCGGCCACCGCCGTCAGCGTCTCAGCCCCCTGGGCATCCTTCCCGATCTTGCGGAGCAGGATCACGGTGTCGGTGCTGGCGGTGAGCTGCTCGGAGAGCGACTCGATCCAGTAGGTCACGCCTTTTTTGGCCGAAAAACGATGGGCGTCGCTGTCGCCATCCGTCTCGAAGCGCCCGGCGATCTCGCAGGGCACCGCAACGGTCTGGAAAGCCGCGTCACCCGGCTGCTCCAGCACCACCGGGGCGGTGGCAAAGCCGATCCGCGTCGCATTCGATCCGGGCAGGCGATACTCGATCGCCGGCAGGATGGTCTGGCGCGGCGTGTCGGAGGTGAAGGTGAGCGGCGACACCGGATCGGCCGGCATCGCGATCTCGACCTCGAGAGTCTCCAGGGGCTTGCCATCGAGCGTGAGCCCCTCGCCGGGACTGCCGCCGGGCAGATTCCGACCAAACAGGGTCACTCTGGCGGTCTGACCCGGTTGGATCGCGGGCGGAAAGACAAAATCGATCTGCGGCCGGCGGGTCACCTGCATCCGGTAGAAATAGGAGGAGCCTCCCCCGCGGTAGAGGATGTCGGACAGGCCGATGAAGTAGGTCCCGTCGGCCGGCGCGGTGAAATCCGCCAGCGGATCGCGGCCGAAGGTGTCATTCTGGCTTTCCAGCTCCCGACCGTCGGCATCGGTCACGATGACGCGGGCGTCGAGGCGGGAGTCGAGCCGCTCCGCCCAGACTTCGACCAGGAGGCGCTCGCCTTTTTTTGCCGTGATCTTGAACCAGTCGATCCGCTGACCGTCGACGATGCCGCGGACGCCGGTCTCGATCGGCAGTTCCATCGCGGTCTGACGCTTGGAGATGTCCCCCGTCTCCACGATCTCCGCCGCGCCAGCCGGCAGCACCAGGAAGGGCCGCGCCGTCGACAGGCCGAAATAGCCGCGCGACCTGACCTCGTAGATCCCCGGCGGCAACTCGGCGGGCACGGTGACGGTGAAGCGGTTCTTCTGGATGCGGCCCTCGGGGAAAAAGTCATCCGGCGCGGATCGGACCGGCACGGCGACGATGCGGGGCTCGTTGAAGCGCAGCCCCTCGATGTCCTCGAGGTGATCGCCGCTCAGCGTGACCTCCAGACTCTCCCCGGCTTTGGCGATGGCCGGCGAGATGGTGTGCAGATCCGTGTAGGGCAGCTGGGCGCGGCCCGCCACAGGCAAAGCCAGCGCAGCAACACCCGCGGCGAGGCAAAACAGTCGGCTCGTCATGGTCTCAGCGGTTGAACAGGAATTCCTTGGTGTTCGCCAGCACCCAGATGATGTCCTCGAAGGCCTGCTGCTCGGCCTGGGCCGGAGGCAGCTTCGCCGGATCAGCGGCGGCGAGGTCGCGCTTCTTCTTCAGGTGCGCCCTGGCCAAGGCCAGTTCGTCGGCGGTGGGCTCGCGGGACAGGCCGGTCAGGTAGAGATCGCGCAGCCGGTCGTCATCGGACCGCTCGGCGGCCTTGGCCAGCAGGGCGGCCCGGCCCGTGCCGGTGGAGAGCTTCTGCTGGATCAGGTCCGAAGCGATGAGGTGCAGGCTCTGGCCCAGATTTGCCTCGCTGGTGCGCTCGCACTCGCAGGCGGTGTCCATCTGCGGACGTCCGAACATGGTGAGAAACTCCGACTGCTTGTTGGCGCTGTCGTCGGGCAGGGCGATGGCCCGCACGCCGATGGGGAGCTTGCTGAAGGAATTTTCCGCCCCGGTGATGTCATTGAAGGCGTCCAGCAACACCTCGGCAGGCAGGCGCTTCGGGTAGTAGCGGGCGAAATTCTGCGTGTCCTCGGCATTACCCTCTTTCGGTTCCGAGCTCAGTTGGTAGGTGCGGCTGTTGCAGATCGTGCGCACCAGATCCTTCAGGCTGTGGTCGCTCTCGACAAAGTGGCCCGCCAGCCGGTCGAGCAGCGCCGGATGCGAGGCGGGATTGGTCGGGCGGATGTCATCCTCCGGCTCCGACAGGGCGCGGCCGAAGAAGTGCTTCCAGTAGCGGTTGACCAGCACCTTGGCGAAATAGGGATTCTCCGGCTCGCGCAGCCATTTTGCCAGCTCGCGGCGCGGATCCTCCTCCGCCGGGATGTCAAGCGGCGCCCCGCCGAGCACAGCCGGCTTGAGCATTGCTCCCGAGGCGGGATTCTTCATTTCGGCCGGCTTGCGGTTGTGGAACAGGATGTCGTCCTCGGGCAGCCGGTGGACTTCCTTGCGCTGGAGCGTCGAAAAGAAGGCCGCGAAGCTGTAATAGTCGTCCTGCGACCATTTCTCATACGGATGGTGGTGGCACTGGGCGCACTGCATCCGCACGCCGAGGAACACCTGGGCGATGTCCTGCATGCGCTCCTTGGGATCGATCACGGCGCGATACCAACTCGCGGCAGGGTTTTCACCCGTCTTGCCGCTGGCGGTGACCAGCTCCGCCGCCACCTCGGAGAATGGCCGGTCGGCGATCAGCGCCCCGCGCAGCCACCCGTGGAAGCCGTAGGTGTCGCGCGCGCCCCCATCGCCTCCCTCGGCCTTGTTGCGCAGCAGTCCGGCCCACTTGCCGGCGAAAAAATCGGCGTAATCGGTGCCCTCCAGCAGCGCGTCGATGCGGGCGGCGCGCTTGTTCGGATCGGCGGAAGCCAGGAAAGACCGCGTTTCCTCCAGCGTCGGCAGACGACCGGCGATGTCGAGGGTGACGCGGCGGATGAAGGTCTGGTCGTCGCAGAGATCCGACGGCGGCAGGCCGAGCAGGCTCAGTTTGTTCAGGATTTCCTCGTCGATGAAATTGTTCGGCTTCGGCAGGTCCTTGATCTCATCCCCCAGCGGCACAGTGGCCAGAAAAACATCGACATGCTCCTGGAACCGCACCAGCACCGAGGTGCTGCCCGGCTTTTTCCCGATCCGGACCAGGCCCGACTCCTCGGCCTCGGCCATGTCGGGCTGATTGCCCTCGTATTGCGCGGCGTGGGTGATGTCCCGCGTGGTTCCGTTGCTCAGGAAAGCCGTCACCACGAGCTGCTGGGCATCGCCGGGCGCCAGCACCCGCTCCCGCGGCGCCACCTCGATGCGCTCCACCGTGGGATCGCCCTCGGGGGCAAAGGGCAGGCCCCCGCCGATCCAGCGTTTCAGCAGCAGGTAGTCCGCCGAGGCCGGGTCGAGCCGCGCACCGCCGCCATGGGGCAGCTCGCCCGTCGCCTTCATCAGCAGCAGGCTGTGCTCCGGCGCCGCGGGGAAGACCCGGCGGCTGCGTACCTGCAGCGCGAGCATCTCATAGTCCTGCCGGGCATCGTAACCAAACAGCGACAGGTGAAAGCCGTTGTGCTCCGTCGTCTTCGCATGGCAGGCGCCCATGTTGCAGCCGTTGCGGGTGAAGACCGGCACCACGTCGTTGGGAAAGCTGATCGGCTGCGCCTGGCCAAAGGATTCCACCTTGACCGCGAGCCGCGCCGTGACCCCGCCCAGCTCGGCCGTGACCGTCGCCGCCCCGTCGGCCAGCGGCCGCAGCAGCCCGTGACCATCCACCGCCGCCACCCCGGCCGGCTCGACCGTGTAGCGTGCCGAGCGGGTCGCATCGACTTCGCCGAAGCGCTGCCCCGGCCGATAAGCCGTCACCGCCAGTTGCTGCGTGGCATCCGGACCGATCAGCCGCAGGTCGGAGGTGCCGGAGCGGGCCTGGATCGATAGA
The DNA here is from genome assembly GCA_016795505.1 of Verrucomicrobiales bacterium. GTDB lineage: Bacteria > Verrucomicrobiota > Verrucomicrobiia > Verrucomicrobiales > DEV007 > JAEUHH01. The sequence goes on from JAEUHH010000055.1 coordinate 55,631, forward strand.
CTGGCTGGCGGCGGAGCATCGGCCGCCGACAACAGACCGGCAGACCAGCCGGCGACGATGAAGAACAGGGACAATCGGGCCATGGCAGGGCGGGGAATTCAGGTGAACGCAAAAACGAGCGAAACGGTAGCTCACAATGGCCCGCCTTTTCAGCCCCAACTTATGGCGCAATCTCGGCGGGAGGGAGTTCGGGGCAAAAAACGTCGCAGGCGCCCGTTCCATTGTGGTCACCACCGTTCCCACGCCAATCCCTCAATCCGATCGAAATGGCGATCGGTCGAAGCCGGTTTCAAATCCCACCGCATGGCGCAGGCCGCGATCCAGACATCGTTTTGCGGGATCGGAGCCCCTTTCGCCGCCAGTTGGGCACTCAGACGCCCATATATCACCGCCGTCTCCACATCCGGAACGACCACCTTCACGCCCGTGAGGAACGTTTCGATCAGCTCCACATGCTTCGCCGGCCGAGCCGTCCGCAACGCGCCGGAATACAACTCACCCAGAGCAATGCTCGGCAGATACAGACCATCCAACCGCTCCAGCCGATCCGTGACCGCTCCACCATGGCGGAAATGGCAGATCACAATATTTGAGTCCAAAAGCCGTTGATTTTCAATCATCGGCGTCGATACGATCCGCCTCCTCGCGCACCGCCCGTTCGAATTCCGCGCCCTCCTCGCCATCCAAACACCCCGCCGTGATCCGGAGCGCCGCACGGGCCTTTTCCTGGCTCGGCTCTACCGGCAACAGGCCGCGCACGAAGCGCGACACCTCCTCCAACTTCGCGTCGGACAGGTCACTCAACTCCTTCACGATGGATTCGACCGTTGCCATGGCCCTATCCATACCGGAAAAACTCCGCCCCGGCAAGCCCATGCCCATCGACCCGGCTCGTCCCTCCAAAAAGCCGGATGGCGCGATCTCGCCCCGGAAATCCGTGGGTTTTCGGGCACAAATAACCGATCTTTCCGCACTCCCACCCGCGACAACCCATGGACCAAGCCCATACCCTCGCCCGCTGCGCCGGCCCCATCAAACGCCGCAGCTTCCTCCAGCTCGGCGGACTCAGCGTGCTCGGACTCGGCATGGGCGACTTCCTTCGCTACCAGGCCGCGGCAAAAGCGGGAGGCTCCGCCTTCGTCGACCGCGACACCTCCGTCATTTTCATCTGGCTCCCCGGCGGCCTGCCCCACATGGAGTTTTACGACCTGAAGCCCGATGCTCCCGCCGAATACCGCGGCGACTTCCGGCCCATCAAGACCAACGTCCCCGGCATCGAAGTCGGCGAACTCCTGCCCCGCCACACCAAGATCGCCGACAAATTCACCCTCATCCGGTCCATCCATCACGAATTCGCCGACCACGGCGGCGCCCACAAGCGCATGATGACCGGCCGCCTGCCCAAGACCCCCACTGGCACGGTCAATGACGCCCCCGCCGTCGCCAGCATCGTCAAAAAGGTGATGGGACACACCGGCACCGACATGCCCGTCACCGTCGCCTGCGTCGACAACGGCCGCGCCGGCATCGACACCTTCGCCATGGGTCCCGCCTGGCTTGGCGCCGCCACCAGCCCCTTCCTCGTCGCCGGCAATCCCAGCGAGACCGGCTTTCAGGTCCAGAACATCGGGGTGAAAAACGAGATGGAGACCCGGCTCGACGACCGCCTCTCCATGCTCACCGGCATGGACCGCCTGCGCCGCGACATCGACAAGAGCGGCGCCATGGATGCCATGGACTCCTTCAACCGCCAGGCCATGGAGATGCTCACCAGCCAGCGTGTCCGCGACGCCTTCGACCTGGCCAAGGAAGACACCCGCACCCGCGACCGCTACGGCATGCACGCCTACGGCCAGCGCGCCCTGATGGCCCGCCGTCTCGTCGAAGCCGGCAGCCGCTTCGTCACTCTGGTGTGGGAAAATCCCTTCCCCGGCCAGCCCATCCCCAAAAACTGCGCCTACAACTGGGACTGCCACGCGGTGAACTGCCATATCTTCGAAGACACCAAGTGGCGCGCCCCCGTCTACGACCAGGCCCTCACCGCCCTCATCGAGGACCTCTACCAGCGCGGCTTGGACAAAAAGACCCTTCTCGTCGTGGGCAGCGACTTCGGTCACACCCCCAAGATCAACGTCCAGCGCGGCACCCAGACCGGCGTCATGCAGCCCGGCCGCGACCACTGGCCCCAATCCATGTCCGTCCTCGTCTCCGGCGGCGGCATGCCCATGGGCCAAGTCATCGGTGCCACCAATGCCAAGGGCGAGCACCCCGTCGAGCGCGTCATGACCCCCAACGACCTCTGGGCCACCGTCTACCACCACCTCGGCATCGACTACAATCACTACCTCACCAACATGGAGGGCCTCCCCATGCAGATCCTGCCCTTCGGCAAGCCGATCAAGGAACTGGTGAGCTGAGATAGCTGAAATCCCGCCGATTTCGACCGGGCGCCGGCCTTTTCCCCCGTTTCGGCGCGCGACGATACCGTCACCCCAGACCGTGGCGCTCCCCGCTTGCCACCCCGGCCCGCGTGCCCTAGGGTGCGCGCCCTGCGCCTCGTCAATGATCATCCGCACCCAGTCCCACGCCCGGGCCGGCCTCGTCGGCAACCCCTCCGACGGCTATTTCGGCAAGACCATCTCCTTCATCGTACGGAACTACACCGCCACCGTCGAGTTGTGGGAAACGCCCGAGCTGGAGATCCTCCCCGCCGCCCGCGACCACTCCACCTTCCCCAGCCTCGCCGCCCTGCGCCAGGACGTCGCCTGGTTCGGCTACTACGGCGGCGTGCGCCTGCTCAAGGCCACCGTCAAACGCTTCTACGACTACTGCCAGCAGCACGGCATCGGCCTCGCCGACCGGAATTTCACCATCCGCTACCACAGCGACATCCCCTCCCAGGTCGGCATGGCCGGCTCCTCCGCCATCATCACTGCCGCCCTGCGCGCCTTGATGACCTTCTACGAAGTCTCCATCCCCCGGGCCCTCCAGGCCAACCTGATCCTCTCCGTCGAGAACGATGAGCTGAAAATCCCCGCCGGCCTCCAGGACCGCGTCATTCAGGCCTACGAAGGCGTCGTTTACATGGACTTCGACCGCGAGATCATGGCCCGCCAGGGACACGGCCACTACGAGGAACTCGACCCCACCCTGCTCCCACCCCTCTACATCGCCTATCATCACCACCTGTCCGAGGGCACCGAAGTCTTCCACAACGACATCCGCGGTCGGTTCAACCGCGGAGAGCCCGAAGTCGTCGACGCCATGATCCAGTGGGCCGACCTGGCCCGCCAGACCCGCGACCTCCTCCTCGCCGGCCGCGGCGCCGAGATCGGGCCGCTCCTCGATGCCAATTTCGACCTGCGCCGCCGCCTCTACCGCATCAGCGACGGCAACCTGCGCATGGTCGACACCGCCCGCTCCGTCGGCGCCACCGCCAAATTCACCGGCTCCGGCGGCGCCATCGTCGGCACCTACGAGGACGATGCCATGTTCCAGCGCCTCACCGACGCCCTCTCGCCCCTCGGCATGACCGTCATCAAGCCGCGCATCCGGCCCGAGTAAGCCAGCCGGATTCTCCGATCAAACCCTGTCTCATCGCCGATCGAACAGGGTCCCATCGCCGATCAGACCCTGTCCCATCGGCCTTGGGGAAAAGAAAATACGCGATGTCGCCCTGAATTCGTCCTTTGCGCGGCGGAGTCTTTTTGGTACGATCCGACCCATGAGCCAGCAAGACACCCCCATGACCCCGCCCACCCAATCGACCAACTCGCGCCGACAGGTGCTCAAGTACGGCGCCGGCTTCGGCATCGCCCTCGCCTGGCCCGGCTCCCGCGTGCTGGGCGCCAATGAAGATGTGCGCGTCGGCGTCGTCGGCATCAATGGCCGCGGCGGCTCCCACATCGACGCCTTCAGCAAGATGAAGGGCGTGCGCCTCGCCGCCCTTTGCGACGTCGACCCCCGCGTGCTCGACGGCAAGATCACCAATCTGTCGAAGAAAACCGACTACAAAACCACCGGCTTTTCCGACATGCGGAAGATGCTCGACAGCAATGAAGTCGATGTGCTGAGCACCGCCACGCCAAACCACTGGCACACCCTCGCCGGCGTCTGGGCCCTCCAGGCCGGCAAGGACGCCTACGTGGAAAAGCCCATTTCCCATAACGTCTGGGAGGGCCGCCAGCTCGCCAAGCTGGCCCGCAAGCTCGACCGCATCTGCCAGGGCGGCACCCAGAGCCGGTCCGTGGGCAGCCTGCGCGCCGCCGTGAAATTCATCCAGGACGGTGGCCTCGGCAAAATCAAGTATGCCAAGGGCATGTGCTACAAGCCCCGCCAGAGCATCGGCAAGGGCGGTGGCGCCGCCATCCCCGACGGCCTCGACTACGACCTGTGGTGCGGCCCGAAACCGGTGGAGAATCCGATCCGCCGCAAGAAATTCCACTACGACTGGCATTGGTTCTACGCCTACGGCAACGGCGACATGGGCAACCAGGGCATCCACCAGATGGATGTGGCCCGCTGGTTCCTCGGCGAGGACAAGATCGCCCCGCGCACCCTGAGCATCGGCGGCCGCCTCGGCTATGATGACGACGGCGAGACGCCGAACACCCAGATCGTTTACCACGACTACGAAGCCGCCCCCCTGATCTTCGAAACCCGCGGCCTGCCCAAGGACAAAGCCGCCCAGGAAAGCGGCTGGGGTGCCGGGATGAACCGCCCCGACGAATTCCCCGATGGCAGCGGCATTTCCGTCGTCATCGTCTGCGAGGGCGGCAACCTGTTCGCCGATGCCGGCGGCAAGGTGATGGTCACCGACAAGGAGGGCAAGAAGATGGACGCGCCCAAGGCGATCGAGAGCGACGACATCTTCACCAACTTCATCAAGGCCGTCCGCAGCCGCAAGCGCGAGGACCAGTATGCCGAGTCCGAGGAGACCCACCTGTCCAGCGCCCTGTGCCACACCGGCCTGATCTCCCATCAGCTCGGTCAGACCATGAGCCAGGGCGAGATCCTCGAGCGCATCAAGGGCGACGACCTCCTGGCCGACCGCTACGCCTCCATGGCCGATCACCTCGGTCAGAACGGGGTGAATCTCGACCAGAACAAGCTGACTCTGGGCGCCTGGCTGAAATTCAACGGCGATACCGAGTGGTTCGAAGGCAACGGCGATCTCGACGGCCCGGCCAACAAGCTGGCTCGTCCCGAATACCGCGACCCCTACGTGGTGCCCGAGGTGGCCTGATCGCCGCGGCCACGACGCCTGATCCGAATTTGGTTTGGATAGTAACGTTGTTCATTGCAGCGGGCCGTCCGGCAGAGTTGCCGGGCGGCCCGTTTTTTTCGTCTCTCCGCGGCTCGGCGGAAAGGAGCGAGCCCCGAGATCGAACGCGGGATCGCCCGAAACGCCAGGTCAACAACCGCCTAAACCGGCTCTTCGCCGCGGGGAGGCTCGGTGGCTTCTGCCGGCTCGACGATTTCTTCTGTCGGCGAATCCGTTTCCGCGAGCCCTTCGGCTGGCGATTCGGCCGCTTCCTCCGGCTCTGGCTCTGGCTCCGGCTCGGACGCGTCAATTTCCTCGACGGGAGTAGGCATTTCCTCCACTGCCGGGGCGATTTCGTCGATCACCTCGACGACTTCCTCAGATGCCGGAGCGACTTCGGCCTCGTCCACGTTCACCTCTTCCACGCTTTCCATCGCCACCTCGTCGGAGGCGGCTTCGGGCTCGATGACCGACGGGGCGGTCTCCTCCCCGGCGCCAGAATCGGCGGCGGGAGCCGGACCGGATTGGGGCGGACGCGGATGGCTGGGAATCTTGGAGGAGGTCTTTTCTTTCTTACCACCGCCGCCAGCCGGGGCCGATGGGGCGGGCGGATCTGTTTTGGCGAGGACCAGCTCGGTGCCGGGGAACTCGAGCACGTAGCCTTCGAGCGTCAGCCAGCGGAGATCGGCCAGCACGGCGTGCTCGCGCTCGGTGAGCTGATGGTCGGCAAAACTTTCGCCCTCCGGCGGCCGCTGATAGTCGGACACGAGGGCGTCGAGGAGGTCGACGACCTTCTTCTTGGGGTGCTTGCGGATGAATTGCACGATCTCGCGCACGCGCTCGGACAGGGCTTCCTCATCCTCAATGCCCCGGGGCCGGGTCACGGAGACATGGAGGGCCTTTTTGCCGCGCTTGAAGAATCGCAGGCCGGTCTTTTCAAACTCCCGGCAGAGATGCTGGATCATCTGGAGGGGGAAGGACCGGCGCTGGCGCTCGGACTCGGTCTTGAGCAGGGTCAGCAGGCCGCGGGAGAGGGATTTTCCCGGAATATTGCCGGAAACGACGGCCTCGGGGACCGATTGCACGGCTTCGGCGGCGAAATGGAGCCGGAAATGCCGCTCCAGCGCCTCGGTGGACTTCAGCACCTCGCGGCCGTCGCCCGGGGCAGCGGCGGCAGGGGCGTCTTCGCCGTTCTCCACTTCGGCGGCTTCGTCCGCAACGGGCGCGTCGTCGCCCTCGGCAGCCGGGGCGGCCTCGGGCTCGGTGGCTTCCGGCTCCGGGGCAGCGGGGGCTTCGCTCTCGGCCGTGGCCTCGGGCTCGGCGCCTTCAGCGGCGGATGCATCGTCGGCGATTTCCGGCTCGGCGGCGGCTTCAGCCGATTCGGCGGGAGCGGGCGGCGCGGTCTCGGCATCGCCGGCTTTTTCCAGCGCCGCGAGAGCATCCGCGGACAGAGGCTCGGGCCGGACGCGGTATTGGCGGCGAACGCTGACCTCGGCCTTCCACTTTTCGATGGTTTCTTCGTCGCGCTTCATCTCGATGCGCGACTTGTAGCGGTCGAAAGGCATGTCGCTGAAGCGCTCGCGATGGAGCCGGGCGACATTCAGAGAAAATTCGTGGTGGTTCGGCGGCCCAAGGACGCGGCCGGAGAGACCGCAGACGGCGACGACGGAGAAATTCCCCTTCGGCGGATCGACGGCCACGTCTTCGATCTCGTAATATTGCCGCAGGGCCGGACCGCGCAGGATGTGCGAGACGGCTTCCTCCTTGGTCAGCCACAGCGACTGGTCGGCGGCACAATAATACAGCGGACGCTCACCGGGATTGTCCGAGTGGAACCGCGCCTGATAGCGATCGCGCCCCAGAAGGATCATTTTCGCCAAATCGGCCAGCGCGTAGGTGCGTCCAGTGCTGCGAATATGCCGTGCGAGCGCCTCCACGGCGAGCACTTGCGGCTCCAGACTGACGGACACCCCGCTCGGCGGCTGCTCGTCGGCGAAATCCGGCCGCGATCCACCGCGCCGGTCGTCTCCGCGCCGGGAGCGATCCCGATCCCGGCCGCCACGAGGCCCGCGGTCACGGTCGCCCCGGTCCCGGCTGCGATCACGATCACGATCGCGGTTCGGCCCCTGGTCGCGCCCACGGTCGGAGCGCGGACCGCCCTCGCGTCGAAATCCGCCGCCACCACCACCGCCGCCGCCTTCTCGGCCACGGCCCGGCCCGCGATCGCGACCTCCCCGATCTCCGCGGTCGCCACGTCCACCGCGCCCGTCGCGGGAACGGGCAGGTCTTTCCTCCGACTCGTCGGAAAAGGCCTGATGAAGATTTTTTTCCAGATTTGTCACCCAGTCAGGCATCAAATCCTGAGGCGACAAGGAGATCCGTTCGGGTTCGCTCATGGGAAAAGTACGGCTGCGACGACCGGTTCCTGTTGGATCGTCATAAATTTTATTATAGGCCTGCCCCCGACACTCTGCACCTGACATTATCGACACCACCGGCTTCAATTCGCTTTTCCCATCGATTTTTTCCGATTTCATCGCCTGAAAATCAGCGAATTGAATGAAATCAAGCGGCATGGGAGTCAAAAAGAGTCACTCCGCCTCATCCCAAAGACAACGGTGAACGAATTGTGACTCGGGTCCTTGCTTTATTGTCTTGCACTTCGGCTCCAAAGGTGGCTTTATCAAAAAAATCCAAAAAACGAGAGAAGAAACGGAAGAGTCTAGAACCCCTCGAAAAATCATAAATATTATTTGATTTTTAGGTCCTCTTAATTATTCTGGTTGCGGAGGCCGATCCTTTCGCCATACACACCCGCTCCCTATCCCACTCGCCATGAACTCCACCTCCACCCGCAACGCATCGGCACCGCGCATCGGCTTGGTGGGTTCTGGCTTCCTCGCAAAAGGGATCATCCGGGCCGCCGACGCTGCCGGATACCGGGTCGGACCGGTCCTGACCCGCCGGCCGCTCGACTCGTCGTTCGGATTTCCGCTCGATGTCGCCGTCACCAACCACGCCGGCTACTTGATCGAACACTCCGACCTGATCGTGGAATGCTCCGGCGATCCCATCCACGCCACCGAGGTGGTCGATCAGGCGATGAAAGCCGGCCTGCCTGTGGTGACGATGAATTCCGAGTTCCACGTCACCACCGGATCGTGGTTCGCCGACAAGGGCATCATCACCGAAGGCGAGGGCGACCAGCCCGGCTGCCTCGCCGCGCTCCGTCTGGAGGCGCTGGCCATGGGGTTCGAGCCGCTCGTCTATGGAAACGTGAAGGGCTTCCTGAACCATCATCCGAGCCGCTCGGACATGGAGTATTATTCGCAAAAGCAGGGCACCAGCCTCTCGCAGACGACCTCGTTCACCGACGGTACCAAGTTGCAGATCGAGCAGGCTCTGGTCGCGAATGCCTTCGGCGCCGACATCTACCGCACCGGCCTGCTGGGTCCCGTGGCCGACTCGATCGAGGACGGATCGAACTCCCTCGCCGGCGTCGCCGACATGCACGGCCGCCCCATCAGCGACTACATCATTTTGCCGGGCTCGGGCGCCGTCTTTATCACCGCGCGGCACGACCAGTTTCACCGGCCCTATCTCAGCTACATGAAGATGGGCGACGGCCCCTTCTACACGCTGACGAAAAATTACCACCTCTGCCATCTGGAGGTCATCAAGACCGTCCACAATGTCATCCAGCACGGCGCAAACGGCGTGCTGCTGAACAACACCGCCACCCCGCGGATCGGCGTGACCGCCATCGCCAAGCGCGAAATGGGCGTCGACCACATCGTCGAGCGCGGCATCGGCTCCTTTGAATTCCGGGGCGAAGCGATCGAAATCGCCTCCGCTCCCGATCACGTGCCGATCGGCCTGCTGGCCGGTGCGCGCATCCGCCGCAAGGTCCGCCCGGGGCATTACCTCACGCTCGATGACGTGGAACTGGCGGATACCTTCGCCACCGATCTCTGGTTCCGCATTCTCGATCAGGCCAAGGTCAAGGCCGCCTGAGTGGCGGCAGACGCGACCTGCTTTTGGGCATCGCGCCCGAGTCTCACTGGCTCGCCTCCGCGCGACGGCGCTCCACGTGGGCTTTCAGTGCCTCCAGGAAGGCGCGCTGGATTTCCTCAGGAGCCGCGTGCCCCATGGTCGGCTCATTGAGCACCTCCACGCGGCCGCGGAATTGATTGATCGCCGCGTAGCAACTCGTCGGCGGGCAGACCGCATCGACAAAGCCGACACTCACGATCACTTCCGCATCGCAACGGCTGGCGAAATTCACCGCGTCAAAGTAGCGCGACACCTCCGCCACCGTGGGATCGGCCTTCCCATCGGGCAGGATCGGCACCAGCTTCGGCCAGCCGCTGATGCGACGGCGCACCATCCCCGTGTGGTCGCACATCGCCGGCACGCCGGCCCCGACAAAAGTCACCCGCGAGTCGAGACCGCCGGCCACGATCGCCTGCGCCCCGCCCTGACTGTGGCCCACCACCGCCATCACCCGGCCGTCCCACTCCGGCTGGCTGGTCAGAAAGTCCACCGCCCGCACCAGTCGCAGGAACATCCCGCGGAAGTACATGCCGTCGCGATTTTCCCGCCCCTGGAAGCGGTAATCCTTCAGCCGTCCCTCGCTCTGGAGCAGTTGATAGTAGGGCTCCGGCTTGTCGTTCTCGATCCCGTGCGCGTTGATGTCGAGGGACAGAAAACCCTCTTGCGCACCGGAGATCGCCTTCGGCGCGCTGGCCCCCCGCACGCCGGCCCCATGGGTCCATAATACCGCGGGCAGACTGCCCGATGCCGCGCCCTTCGGCTTCGCAAAATAGCCCGATACCGGCCACTCGTCCGCCGTCCGCACCCGCACGTCGTAGAGCTCGACCTCTGCCGGCACCGGGCCGCTGCCGAGTTTCTCCACCTGGGCCAGGCTGGCTTCGACCGGCACCGCCGCGAGCCGCGCTTTTTGCTCCGACCAAAAGGCGTCAAAATCCGGCGGCGTCTCCCGGCTGGGCGTGATCTTCTCCGGCGCATAGGGCACCGCCGCCACGCCGCGGGCGTCTTTCACCGGCTCGCCATCCGGTCGCAGCAGCCGCACCTCGCATCGCAGAAAGCCGGGCCGCATCAGTTTTCCCGTCACCGTGATGGGCGCGCCGGTCAAAGCCAGCGTCTCCTCCTCGATCGGCGCATAGCCATCGTCGCTCAGGGTATAGGCGAGGCTGCCGGCATCGAGCGGCTGCCCGTCCGATGTCACTTCGATCTCGAACGAGGTCACCTCGCCCGGCTCGCGGCGGGCCTCGGGATTCCCGGCCCGCACCGTGATGGCGGCTTTCCGATCAGACCCTGTTGGATCGGCGATCTGACCCTGTACGATCGGAATCGTGAGGAGGAACAGCAGCGGCAGCAGACGGGCGATTTTCATGCGGATCCTATTGTAACGCCGGCAACGGGGAAGAAAACGGCCCGTTTCCGCCCTGTTTGCGCGAGTGTCGGGCCGGCTACGATTTCACGTCGCGCCGCTCGAAGATGACCCAGCCGATCACGAATCCCGTCAGCCCGAAGCCGAGCAGCCAGGTCCACGCCTCCAGCACGCGCGGCCAGGGGATGTCCTGATAGAGCAGGTAGAGCCACGATTCCATCCGCGAGGTGATGAACCAGTGCTGGTAGTCCTCGAAGATCGGCAGCGGGATCTTCGACAGGATGCGGTCGGCCAGCACCACCGCCACCGTGACGATGGTCGCGGCCGCTGGCTTGATTTTCAGGCAACTCAGCAGGAAGGCGATGCCCGTGACCGGCAGATACACGATGGAAAAGCCGGCGATGCAGAGGAAATACCGCGCCATGCCCTCGCCCCACTCGAAAATGGTCACGCGGGGCAGCTCCGGCGCCCAGATGAACATGCCACCTCCCCAACCGCGCTCCAGCAAGCCCACGATGAGGGCGGTGATGCCCACGAACCAGAACAGCGTCGTCGCATAGATCTGGCAGGCGAGGAATTTCACCACCAGCAGCCGCAGCCGCGACACCGGCCGCACCAGCAACAGCCGGAGATTTCCATCCTCGGTCTCCTTGGCCACGATGTCGCCGGTGACGAGGGACACGAAGATCGTGCCGAGCACGATCATGGTGAAGGTGACGATGAGGAAAGCCAGCGTCAGGGCCGAGAAATAGTGCTCGAAACCGCCGGCCACCCGCTCGATCCAACGCTCCATGCCGCGCTCGGCCCGGTCCAGCGTGAGCAGGGTGTAGATGACCAGCTCGACGGCCAGAAAGATGCCGAACCCGATGTAGGTGCGCTTGCGCGCGAACATCCGGTAGAGTTCCCAATAGAGCTGGCGAAGAAATAGCGGCATCCGGTCGGTGGTCGGGGGGTAATCAGCGCGACTGGGAGCTGACCTCCAGATAGAGATCCTCGAGCGTGGCTTCGAGCCGGGTAAATTCCCGCACCCGCAGGCCGCGGGCGACGAGGGCGGCCACGAAATCGGCCGGCTCGACCGTCTCGGGGATGAGGAACTGCCCGGCTTCGGCCCCGAAACCGATGCCCAGCTCGCTGGCCACCCGGCGGGCGCCCTCGATGTCGTCGGTGGCGAGACGAAACAGCGCCCCGTCGCGCGCGAGGCCGCGGCACGGGCCCTCATAGATTTTCCGGCCGGCTTTCAGGATGGCCACCCGGTCGCAGACCTGCTCGACCTCGGCGAGTAAGTGCGAGCTGAGCAGGATGGTCACGCCCAAATCGCGCCGCAGTTCGAACAACTGCTCGCGGAACTCGACGATGCCCTCGGGATCGAGCCCGTCGGTGGGCTCGTCGAGAATCAGCACCCGCGGCCGGGGCAGCAGGGCCTGCGCGAGGGCCAGCCGCTGCCGCATGCCGTGGCTGTAGGTGCCGACGCGATGGTGGATGCGTTTCTCCAGCCCAACCCACGCGATGGTCTCGGCCATCAGGTCCCGGTCCACGCCGCCGGAGTAGGCGGTGAGCACTTTCAGGTTCTGCCAGCCGGTGAGATACTCGTAAAAGGCGGGCGCCTCGAAGATCGCGCCGACCTGGCGGAGCGCCGCCTCGCGCTCCCGCTGCACGGAGCGGCCGCCGATGATCACCTCGCCGGCGTCGGGATATACCATGCCGAGCAGGATGCCCAGCGCGGTGCTCTTGCCGGCCCCGTTGTGGCCGAGCAGCCCGTAGATCTCCCCTTCTTTCACCTCGAAGCTCACCTCGTCGAGCGCCACGGGGGCGTCGCGGTGAAAGCGTTTGCGGAGGCCGGATACGGTGAGCATGCGAGGGGCGGGCCGGAGCGGCGCTCAGGGGTCGATGATGAAGGTCAGCTCGCGCGACACGTGACCGTCGACGTAGAGGATGTTGACCTCGTCGCCCACATTCTTGTGAAAGTTTTCCTTGTCGGCGACGAGCGGGATGCCGGCGGTATTCTTGGACATGCCGAGGAAGTCGATCGCGGCGAGGTCCTGTCCGTTGAGAGCGCTGTTCCAGAAATAGCTGGTGCCGGTCTTTTCGTGGATGTGCTCGTGATCGGCGGGACACCAGAAAAAGGCCTCATCGTTCACGTAGGGCCGCAGCACGGTGTCCAGCGCGGGTACGTCCTGGTTCTTGTCCTCGCGGGCGGCGACCATTTCGGGCAGCTTCATGCCGTGTTCGGCGATGTATTGATTCACCACCATGCCGATCTGGCGGAGATTCGAGACGCAGTGGGAGGACCGGGCGAGCGATTTCATCCGGTTGTAGGCCGGCAGCCCGATGCTGAACAAGAGGCCAACGACGGCGATGGTGACGATGGCTTCGACCATCGTGAAGGCGGCGGGATGGCGATGTCGGGCGAGTCTCATACCGTCGTCGGATCAGCGGGGACGCCCGCCGGCGAGGTTGCGCTGCATTTCCTCCAGAACCGGGGCGAAGTCGAGCTTGGTCTCGGCATTGGCTTCCTGATAGTAAGCCCGGAGCCCTTCATTGACGATTTTTTCGGCCATCTCGGGGTCGGACTCCTCCAGCCGGCTCAGCCCGTCCCGGCGATCGCCGTCCTGGCGCATCTGCCGCAGGGTGCGATCGACGACGCGCTGGCGCTCCTCGCGGTCCATGTCGTTGAATGCCTGCATCATCTGGTCGAAGGCGCGGCCGACCCGCTTTTCCATGAAGAAACGCTGCTCCTCCTGCGACAATTCCTCGAAAAAGGCGCGGCGCGGGTCCTCCTCGTTTTCCTCGATGAGCCGGCGCACATCCGCGGGGTCGAGCTGGTTGAGCATATCGGCCACGGTGCCGATGACCTCGCGACGCCGGTCGGGATCCTCAATGCCGGAGAGGGGATTTTCCTCGACGTAGGCGGCCAGTTTCTCCGGTGTCGGGGTCATGGAGCGAAACACGCGCAACCCGACGCCCACGATGACCCAGAGGATCACGAGGACGAGTCCGGCTTTGACGAGGAGACCGTGTTTGATCGCTGACATGACAGGGTTTGGCCGGAAAAGGCGTCGACTTCTTTACGGTCTAGACTACTCCGACGGACCGCGGGTTACACGGAAAAACGGCGATTTCAGGCGCGGCGGCGGCGGAATTTCGACCGCAATTCGGTGACCGTGGTGACGCGAAAGACGAGGATGAGCGCGAAGTAAACGACCAGCCCGGTACCGACCACCGCCCCCATGGCGGAGAGCCGGACCACGCGCAGGTCGCCGTAGAGCCAGGGCTTGGCGAGGCCGGCCAGCGCCCAGACGGCGACGCCCATCAGGGCACTGGCGAGGATCATGCGGACGAGACGGCTGAAAAAGGCACGCGAGGGGCGGAAGAGCCCCAGCCGCCAGAGGCCGATGGCGATGAGCGCGACATTCAGCCAGCCGGCCAGCGAGGTCGCGAGCGCGCAGCCGACGTGCTTGAGGACGGCGAAAAGCGCGACGCAAAGCACCATGTTCGCCACGGCGGCGATGATCGTGTAGCGCATCGGGGTCCGGGTGTCTTCCCTCGCGAAGTAACCGGCCTGCATCACGCGCAGCAGGATATAGGCGGGCGCTCCGATGGCAAAGGCGGCGAGCGCATGCCCCGTCTCCACCGCATCGGCCGCGGTGAAGTGGCCGCTGCGGAAGAGGGCGTGGATCATCGCGTCCGGGATGGCGAGCATGGCCACGGTGGCGGGGAAACTAATGAGCAGGGAAAATTCGACGCCCTTCATCAGGCTGCCGACGGCCTCCTGCTCGCGTCCGCCGCGCAGATGGCGGGCGATCTCGGGCAGCAGCACGACGCCGAAAGCCATGCCGATGATGCCGAGCGGCAGTTGGTTGATGCGGTCGGCGGTGTAGATGTAGACATTGGCTCCGGGCTGGAAGGAGGCCACCGCTCCACCGACGATGAGATTGAGCTGCTGCACGCCGGCGCTGACGAGACCGGGCACCATGAGCCAACCGAGCCGCTTCATGTCGTCATCGATGCGGGGACGGACCAGACGCAACCGGGCGCCGCGACGCCGGGCACCCACCACGACGATGGCGAGCTGGACCACGCCGGCAATGACGACGCACCACGCGAGGACGAACTCCGGGCGCCCCGTTTTCGGTGCCACCAGCATGAGTCCGGCGATGAACACCACGTTCAGCATGACGTAGGAAATGGCCGGCGGCGCAAAGCTGCGTCGGCTGTTCAGGATGCCGCTGAAGGCCGCCATCAGGCACACGAACACGAGGTAGACCACGGTGATGCGGCTGAGCTGGACGGCCAGGTCGAACTTTTCGCCCTCGAAGCCCATCGCGACGACCCGGGTGATCGGCTCCATGAAGATGAAGCACAGCACAAAGGCCACCGAGAGGATGAGGAACATCAGCGACAGGGTGCGCGAACCGAAGTCGTCGGCGGCCGGCTCTCCGGACTCCTCGATGCGCCGGCTGTACATCGGCACGAAGGCGGCATTGAAGGCTCCCTCGCCAAATACGCGGCGGAACAGATTGGGAAACCGGAAGGCGGCCACCCACGCGTCCGCCGCCGCGCTGGTGCCGAGGAAATGGAGGACCATCCCGTCGCGGATGAATCCCAGGATGCGGCTGACGAGCGTCAACCCGCCCACGGTGAAGAGGGAGCGGAACATGCGACGTGGATCAGTAGGACTGGGGACGGCTGGCCGAGGCCTTGCGGAGCCGGTCCATGATGGCGGCGCCGACCCCGCGGTCGGGCACGGGCTCGGCGATGATCTCATCGACATCGCCGGCGCGGTCAAGCTGCCGCAGCAGGTGGAAAAAGCGCACGCCGGCCTCGGGCAGTTTTCCCGATCCGGGACTGAGCACGGCGACCTGGGTCCAGGGGGCGAGGTCGAGGTAGCCGTCCTCTTCCTCCCCGCGATAGCTCAGCAAGCCGTAGCGCAGACCGGGCTCGGGACGGAAAGCCGCGGGCGAATCGAGCAGCCGCAGGGGCTTGCCGGGCGCGTAGTGGCTTTGCAACATGCCGGGAGCCTCGGGGGCATTGGCTTCGACCGATTCGTTGCGCCGCTCCTTGGCGATTTTGCCGAAGGGCTTCAGGTGATCGGCCGTCACCGGTCCGGCGCGGAGGATGTGGATGCGCGGCTTGGGCGAGGCGGGTTCGAGTCGGATGATGGTGGACTCGAGTCCACAGGAGCAGGCCCCACCATCGACGATCAGCGGGATGCGGCCCTGGAGTTCCTCCTGCACCGCCGCGGCGGATGTCGGGCTCATGCGGCCGAAGCGGTTCGCGCTCGGAGCGGCGATGGGCCGGTCGAGCTCTTTCACGATGCGCTTGAAAATAGGATGATTGCTCACCCGCACCGCCACAGTGGGCAGGCCGGAAGTAACGATGTCGGGAACGCGATCGGTTTTTGGCAACACCAGCGTGAGCGGTCCCGGCCAGAAGGTCTCCGTGAGGCGGGCGATGACTTCCTCCAGCCCGGCGGGAATGGTCGCCACCTGGGTGAGCCATTTCCGGTGCGGCAGGTGGACGATGAGAGGATCGAAGGCCGGCCGTTCCTTGGCTTCGAACACTTTGGCCACAGCGACCGGGTCGAGGGCATCGGCTCCGAGCCCATAAACCGTCTCGGTCGGCAGGGCGACCACATCCCCCTGCCGGAGATGGAGCACGGCCCGGTTCACCGCTTCCTTGGCGGCCGGTTCATGGTCGGTTCGGGCAATCTGGGTCAGCATGCGGAGCAATCGAGAATTCGTGGGAAAGCCGGCAACGGTAGCGCGAATCCCGCGGAAGTCACCCGTTTCACGAAAAGGCCGCCGCCCCACGTTCAGCGGAAAATGCGAAAGCCGCCCGGACCTGAGGATCCGGGCGGCTTTGCAAAGCGGGCGTCGGGATGGCGACGGGCAGGGCGATCAATACTCGCGATCTTTCTTGATGCCCGGCTCGGGAATGGGATAGCGGCCGTTCTCGTCGGGCATCAGGGGCGAATCGCTCTCCATGGTGAGCATTTCGACGCCGGGAGCCATGACATGCTGGCTGTTCAGCATCTGCTCGTAGGTGACTTCCTGCCCGGTGTGGGCGGCCATGCGGCCCATCGAGGTCACCACGCTCGCAGCCACGCCGCGCTCGACTTCGTTGTGCGGCTTGTTGTTGCGGATGGCGTCGATCATCACTTCCCACTCAATGTCGTAGGGATTGCCCTCCAAGCTTTCGCCGCGGGGACCGGTCGGGAAGGACCAGAGGAGATTCTCGGGCTTGCCGCGCCAGTTCAGGTCGATCTTCTGGTCGGAATAGAGCCGCGAGCGGGCGGGCACGTGGCCGGAGGCCGAAATGACGGCCGACCCCTTCGTCCCGTGGGCATAGGCGGCGAACTCCTGTTTGCAGCCGGCCATGTTGCGGCCGTCATAGAGCATCTTGGCGCCGTCAGCGAAAGTGTACTCCACCGCGTAGCTGTCGAAGTTCTGGTCGACCGCCTCGACCTGCTTCCCGCCGATCTCAATGGTCTTGTAGTGGCGGCCACCGATGGCATGAGCCGAAACGGGCCAGGCGTTTTTCATCATGCACATCTCGTCGATGCCGTGAATAAAGAAATCGCTGAAGGAGCCGCCGCTGAGCCAGAGGAAGCTGTGGAAATTGGCGATCTGATACATCAGCTCGCTCATGCCGGTTTCATTCTTGGCGGTGAAACAGGTGCCGATGCGGCCCTGCATGCGGTAGGAACGCATGAAGGTGATGTCACCGATGGCACCGTCTTCGATCCGCTTTTTCAGTTCGTTGCGGGACTTGCAGTGGCGGCACATCAGTCCGACGCCCACCTTGAGATTCTTGGCCTTCGCCTTCTCATTCAGCTCCAGCATTTTCCGGGAGGAAAAGCCATCGGGCGTGACCGGCTTTTCCATGAACACGTTCAGCCCCTTCTCGATGGCATACTCGAACATGGGCCAGCGGAAGGCGCAAGGCGTGGTCAGGATCACGATGTCGCCGGGCTTCAGCGCATCCATCGCGTGGCGATAGCCGTCGAAGCCGATGAACTTGCGGTCGGCCGACACGTCGATCCGGTCGCCGACCTGCGGGTCCTTCGAGAGGGCCTCGTAGCTGTTGTTCAGCTTGTTCTCGAAGACGTCCGCCATGGCATGCAGCTTGATCGGGCCGAGCGAACCCGACACGGAGAGGGCGTTTTTCACCGCGCCGGTGCCGCGGCCGCCGCAGCCGACCAGGGAAAGCTGCACGGTGTTATTCTCCTGGGCGAAGACATGCGGGATGCTGACTCCCGCCAGGGCGGAGGCAGCGGCGAGTTGGCCACCGGTCTTGAGGATGTCGCGACGGGTGGGAATGACGGGGCTTTGCGGGGAATTTTCGCTCATGGGCCAACCCTAACCGGCGCCGAGCCGGGGTGTCAACTCCCCGAAATCGCCACCAACCCGACGAGCGGGAGAGCGGGACCCTTGCCGAAAAAGATAAAGAAATGCCGCTTGACGAATTATGATAATTATAATACCCCTCCCCTCATGCGCCGTTTCCTCCACCCCTCGCCTGGCGTTTTCCGGACACTCGCCCTTGCCCTCGCCGGTCTCGGATCACTGGCTCATCCCCTCGCGGGTCAGGAGACGACTCCGGTCGACATCCTGGTCGTCGACCAGCTGATGTGGGAGAACTGGCCCGACCCCGGCGTCATCGCCATTCGCCGTCCCGTCGCCAACGGTGATCTCACGGTGAACTTTTCCCTCTCGGGAACCGCCGTCCGGGATCAGGACTACACCCTGACGACGCCGGGCACCTCCATCACGCTGCCCGATGGCATCCGGGAAGTCTGGCTGACCTTTCAGCCACTGGCAGACGCCGTCGCCGAAAAGCCGGAGATCATCTCTGTCACGCTGCTGCCTGGATCGGGCTATACCATTCCGGCCACCACCACGCTGCGGAGCGCCCTGCTGGGCCTCTATGACTCGGGGCTGAAGCCCGGAGCCAAGGAAGCCACCCGCTTCCTCTGGCAGGCGGCATTCGGCCCGAGTTCGGACCATCCGCGGGACGCCGACATCGTGTCCGAATCGGTCGAGCGGGTGATGTCCATCGGCTTTGAGCGGTGGATCGACCTTCAGTTCCGCATCAAGCCCCGCTATCACCGCCCCATCATCGACGCCATGATCAAGTCCGGGAAGCCGGTCTACTGGGATGCCAAGATGAAACCGTGGTGGGAGCGCGCCATCGGTCCCACCGCCGTCGATCCGCTCCGCCAGCGGGTGGCCTTCGCCCTGAGCCAGATTTTCGTCATCTCCGACCGGCAGGAGACCCTCAGCAACCAGCCACGCGGCATGGTGGCCTACTACGACATGCTGGTGGCCGGCGCCTTCGGCAATGCCCGCGACCTCATCCGCAATGTGTCGCTGCATCCCTGCATGGGGCTCTACCTCAGCCACCTCAAGAATCGCAAGGCCGACCCCATAGCGGGCACCTTTCCCGACGAGAACTTCGCCCGGGAGCTGATGCAGCTCTTCACCATCGGGTTGTGGCAACTGAATCCCGATGGCACGCCCGTCCTCGATGATCAGGGCAATCCCATCCCGACCTACGACAACGAAGACATCACTGAATTCGCCCGCGTCTTCACCGGTCTCAGCTTTGGCGGCCCTGGCGGCACCCAGTTCTGGTGGCCGGAGGAAAACTGGCTCTACCCCATGCGATTCTGGGACGAGTATCACGATCTGGGCTCCAAGCGCCTCCTCAATGGCGTCGTGATCCCCGCCCGCTCGGCAGCCAGCCCGGATCGCGGCGCCGCCGGCATGGCCGACATCGAGGTCGCGATCGACTGCCTGTTCAATCATCCGAACACCGGGCCTTTCCTGTCCAAGCAACTGATCCAGCGCCTCGTGACCTCCAATCCCTGCCCCGCCTATGTCGGCCGGGTCTCCGCGGCCTTTGCCAACAACGGCTACGGGGTGCGGGGGGACATGAAGGCCGTCATCAAGGCCATCCTCCTCGATCCCGAGGCACGGGCCTACTCCAATCTGGCCGACCCCGCCTACGGAAAGATGCGCGAGCCCTACCTGCGCACCGTCTCGCTCGCCCGCGCCTTCAACGCCCGAGCCGCCAGCCGCATCTATGAGCTGTCCTATCTGGATGAGATTCATTTCCAGCAGCCCTACTCCAGCCCCAGCGTGTTCAACTTCTTCCGCCCCGGCTACACGCCCGCCGGTCCCCTCAGCGATGCCGGACTGGTGGCTCCCGAGTTTCAGGTGTTGAATTCCGTCACATCCATCACCATTCCAAACTACTATTTCAATGCGGTGCGCTGGGGCTTCAACCGGTGGGGCCACGAAGATCCCCGCATGTTGGTCATGCCACAGCTCGCGCCGGAATTTGCCCTCTGGAATGACATCCCCGGCCTCCTCCGGCGTCTGGATCTGGTTCTCACCGGCAGCACGCTCGATCCCATCCAGCACCAGACCATCCGCGAAGCCGTTGAGGCCATCGACAGCGACCACTGGGACTGGCAGCGCGAGCGGATCTACACGGCCATTTACCTCATGTCCACCCTGCCGGAATCGGCTATCCAACGATGACTTTCCCACCCGGTACCGCCATGACTCGCCCTGCCTCCCGTCGCCAATTTTTCAAACAAGCCGGCCTCACGCTGCCGGCGCTGCAAGCCCTCCTCAATCTCCGCCTCGCCGGCGGTCTCGCCTCGGCGGCGGAATCACCACCGGGAGACTACCGCGCCTTGGTGTGCCTCTTTTTTCCTGGAGGAATTGATTCGTTCAACTTGCTCGTCCCCCGCGGTGCCTCTGAATACGCCGACTACGCCGCCATCCGGCAGGACCTCGCCCTCGCCCGCGACAGCCTGTTGCCTCTCACGCCTGCGACCAGCCCGGGCCTTGAGCTGGGCCTCCACCCGGGCATGAGCGGCATCCGGACGCTGTTCCAGGAAGGTTCGGCCGCTTTCCTCGCCAATGTCGGCACGCTGACCGATCCCATCACGAAGGCTCAGTTCGAAGCCGGACAGGGACGACAGCCACTCGGCCTGTTTTCGCACTCCGACCAGATCGAACAGTGGCAGACCTCCCTCACGGAAAGCCGCTCCGCCCGCGGATGGGCCGGACGGGCCGCCGATCTGCTGGAAAGCCTGAACGCCTCCCAGAACGTGCCGATGAACATCTCCCTCGCCGGCACCAACGTCTGGCAGAGTGGCCAGAATGCCATCGAATACACCGTCAACGCCTGGGGTGCGGAGAGCCTGCGCGGCTACGATCCGGCCGAGACCAGCCCGTGGAGCCTCACGCCCATCCGCACCCGGGCCGTCGACGAACATCTGGCCGTCGGCTACGACCATCTCATCACCGAGGCATTTCAGAAGAAGAAAACCGAGGCCATGGCCGCCTACGCGCAGTACAACGAAGCCACCGAGGCGGTCAGTCTGCCGGAGTCGGTCACCTGGCCCGATTCCTGGTTCTCCCGGCAGATGCAGCGCATCGCCCGCTCCATCGCCAGCCACAACGCACTCGGCCATCGCCGACAGACTTTCTTTGTCCAGTATGGTGGTTGGGACCACCATGACGAGGTGCTTCGCAACATGGGCGGTCAGGTGCCGGGATTCGACGCGGTGGTGCTCGCCTTTCAGCGCACCCTGCAGGCCCTCGGCTTGGATCAATCGGTCACGCTGTTCACCGCCTCGGACTTCGGCCGCACGCTCACCTCGAATGGCGCCGGCAGCGACCATGCCTGGGGCGGCAATCACTTCGTCGTCGGCGGTGCGGTGCGGGGCAACCGGATCTATGGCGACTATCCCGACCTCTACGAGGACAATCCGCTCGATGTCGGACGCGGCCGCCTGATCCCCACCACCAGCGTGGACAGTTACTTCGCCGAACTCGCCCTTTGGTTCGGCGTGCCCCGCAGCGACCTAGCCACCGTGCTGCCGAACATCGGCACCTTCTTTTCACCCGGATCGGGAGGCACGCCGGTCGGCTTCCTCGCCTGATCCGCCATGGGGCAGCGGCTTTCCATCGCCACTGGAGCCATCGTCGTCGCGATCACCGTCGGCTGGCTGATTCTCGGGAGAAATCAGCCGCCAAAAAGCCATCCTTCTGTCACATTCAAGCCGGAAGCCGGCACCTCGTCAGCGGCGGTGACCCTTTCCGAGCCGCCCGCCCCATCCCCCGCCCCGGCAACGGACTCTGCCGGCTCGCCTCTGGCCACCCGGCTTCTCGATCCTGGTCTGACTGCCGCGGACGATGTCGAAAATCTCCGCCAGCTCGCCGGGCAATACTTCACCGCCCTGCAGCAGATTCCCGGACCGCCCATCGGCGACAACATCGACCTGACCAAAGCCCTCACCGGCTCCAATCCCCTGAAACTCGCGCCCCTGCCCCCCGGCCACCGCGCCATCGATGCCACCGGCCGGATCGTGGATCGCTGGGGCACTCCCTACCATGTCCATGCCCGCAGTGCCCGGGTCCTGACCATCCGGTCGGCCGGTCCGGACCGCCGCCTCTTCACCGACGACGACCTGGTCGCCGGTGAATGAATGTTTTCTTACTAAGCCAATATCTCCCGGATCACATGCCCGTGCACATCTGTGAGCCGGCGATCCAGCGAGTCTTGGCGCACCGTCAGCCGGGTGTGATCGATGCCGAGCAGGTGCAGGATGGTCGCGTGGATGTCATAAACCTGGGTCGGATGATCGCGATCCAGCGGCTTGAAGCCCCATTGATCGCTCTCTCCGTGGGTCACGCCTCCCCTGATGCCACCGCCGGCCAGCCAGTTGGTAAACACGAACGGATTGTGATCCCGTCCCCCACCCCCCTGCGCACAGGGCATGCGGCCGAATTCCGTGGTCCACAGGATGATGGTATCCTCCAGCATCCCGCGCTGTTTCAGATCCTTGATCAGCGCCGCCGCCCCGACCGCCATGCCCGCGGCGAGCGGACCGTGATCGCGCTTCACATCTTCGTGGGAATCCCAGTTGCGCCGCGGAAACCCGTTGTCGTTGCCCGACCAGATCTGGACGAAGCGCACCCCGCGCTCCAGCAGCCGGCGGGCGATGAGGCATTTCCGACCGAAGAACTCGGTCTCCGCCTTCACGTTGATGGTCGAGTCGTCCACGCCCGGCCCCTCCGGAGCAAGACCGTAGAGATCCTTGATGTAGGACGGCTCCTTCGACACATCGAGTGCCTCGGTGGCACTGAGTTGCATCCGCGCGGCGAGCTCGTAGCTGTGGAGCCGCGCCGAAAGCCGGCTGTCATCCGTCCGCGACTCCGCGTAACTGCCATTCAGCCGCCTCAACACCTCCAGCCCCGCTGCATCGGCTTCCGGCGTGAGGTAGCCGCCGGCCGTTTTCGAGGCGAACAAATCGTCGATCGGCGTCGCCGCCCCGGGGCGGATCACCGTGCCCTGATGCTCGGCGGGCAGAAACATCGAAGACCAGTTCTTCGTGCCGTTCGAAGCCAGGCCGCGATGATCGGGCAGCACCACAAAGCTGGGCAGATTGTCATTCTCGGACCCCAGCGCGTAGCTCACCCACGAGCCCGCGCTCGGGAATCCGGGCCGATTGAAACCCGTCGTCTGGAGCAGCGTGCCCTGGCTGTGCACCCCCGTCTTGCCGACCACGTTGTGGATGAAGGCGATGTCGTCGACCACCCCGCCGAGCGGCGCCACGATGTCCGAGATTGCCTTGCCGCACGCTCCGTGGGGCCGGAACTCCCAATACGACTTCGTCGAGGCGCCCGGGGAGGACTGGAACAGCTCGACCCCCTCGCCGGGATCCCACTGCTGGCCGTGCTCCTTCTCGAGTTGCGGCTTGTGGTCAAACAAATCGACATGGCTGGCCGCGCCGGCCATGAAAAACTGCACCACCCGCTTCGCCTTGGCCGGACGGTGCAGATGGCCCGAAAGCACACCGTCACGGGCGAGCAGATCGGTCAGGGCAAGCCCGGGAAACGTGGCGGCGAGGCCGGTGAGGAAGTGGCGGCGATCAATCGACATAAGCAAATTCGCTGAGGTTCATCATCACCCGGCAGGCATTTTCCAGTCCATGGGCATCCGCATAGCCGGCCAGTGCGGCCCGCTCCTCCTCGCGCGCCGCACGCCCGGTCACGATGGCGAACGCAGCCCCCACCGGATCGGCGTTGCCTTTGACCCGGGCCGCAAAGTGACCGGCCATCGTGGTCATGAACGGATTGTTCAGCAGCGCCAGCGCCTGGAGCGCGGTGGTGGTCTCATCCCGTTTCGCCACCATTTGCGAGGGATCGGCGCAGTCCAGCGTCGTCAGGAACGGCTGGGTTTGGGAACGGGCGATCATGCGGTAGATCGAACGCCGGTGCGACTTGGGATCGTTGTGATCGTGCAGATGATACTGGTAATGCGGCGAGTGCTCCGGCTTCTCGATCACGAAATCCTGAAAGCTCGGTCCGCCCATCTCGCGGTTCAGTTTCCCCGCCGCCACCAGCACCGCGTCCCGCAACTCCTCAGCCGAAAGCCGGCGCCGGTTCGCCCGCCAGTAGTAGGCGTTTTCCCCGTCCACCGCCGCCTTCGCCGGGTCGCCGGCCGAACCCTGGCGCCAGGTCGCGCTCGTCACGATCAGCCGGTGCAGCGACTTCAATGACTGCTTCGGATCGTCCCGCAGGGCCGCGGCGAGATAGTCGAGCAGTTCGGGATGGGTCGGCTCCATGCCCATGCGGCCGAAATCGTTTGGCGAATCGACGATGCCGCGTCCGAAATGCCACAACCACACCCGGTTCGCGATGGAACGCCACGCCAGCGGATTCTCCGGCGCCGTCAGATAGGCTGCCAGGGCTGCGCGGGCTTCGCCTTCGTTCGTGGCACGGAACTCGGGAGCAATCCCGGCCCACAGCGCCGGCGCACCGGGCTTCATGACTGGCCCCGGGCTCTTGATGTCTCCCCGCCGCAGCAGCCGGATCTCCCGCGGCTTGCCCTCCGTCGGCGTGACGCCGCCGAACTTGGTGAAGTGGGTCGCCGCGGCATAGACCATCTTTCCGGCAGGCAGGGCGGCGAGTTCCTTCCTCCATCCCGCCAGCTTTCCGTCGAGAGCGGCGCGCTCCCCGACGATCTCCGGCGTGTTCAGACGGTCGAGCAGCGCCTGCTCAGCCGATCTCAGCTCCGCCAATTGGCGCGTCGCCTCGGGATCACCACCGGTGGGAAACTTGCCATCGACCAGATTTCGCCTCCCCCAGCGCGAGCCGGACTCGATCGTGTCGAGCGATGTCACCGGCGCGCCCGCGGCGAGGTTCTTTCCATCCATCCCGATCACCGCCATCTCCGCCAGCGCGAGGATGTAATCGTTGCTCCGCTTCGCCAGTTTCGTCGCCGTCAGCCGCACATGCCGCGCCCCGGTGGCCCCGGCGGCGGGAATCGTCACCGGCACGATGCCCGGATTCGGCACGTCGGCTCCGGTCCGGTCCACCAGCACCGTCACGTCGCGGGCAAAGGCCGGATCGCTGGACAGCTCCACCCGGTAGCGAACCGGAAAGCCGAAGCCCGATCCGATGCTGCCAAAGTCGTCGTGCGCTCCGGTCAGGACGATCTCGCGAATCGGTCCCGCATCGGCGGGCAATTCGATCTGCACCCATTTCGCCATGTTCGGATCGGCCGAAATCTGGCTGTGATAGCCGAACTCCGGCGCCTTCACGATCTTTCCCGCCCCTTGGTCCGTCAGGGAGCGGATCTTCGCCTTCAGCCCGCTCAATTCCGCCCCGCCGGCGTCGGCGATCCGCTTGTCGATCGCCTTCAGGCCCGCCTCGGCTTTGCCGATTTCGACAGCCAGCCCCTCCCGGCGCTTCTGCGTCACCGGATCGAGGTCATAGACCCGGTCGGCCCGATCCACCGCGGCAAAGACGGCATGGAGCCGGTAATAATCCTCCATCGAAACCGGATCGAACTTGTGGTGATGGCACTGCGCGCATTGCGCCGTGGTGGACATGAAGGCATTGAAGACCGCGCTCACCATGTCGTCGCGGTCCATGTGTTTGGCAATGCGACCGTCCAGCTTGCCCTCGCCGACCTCGACGTGGGCGATGAGATCCCACGGTCCCGCCGCGATGAAGCCGAGCGCCACGATGCCCTGCGGATCGCCCGGCGCCAGCACATCGCCGGCGACCTGCTCGCGCACGAACTGGCTCCACGGCTTGTCCGCGTTCAGGCTGCCGATCACATAATCCCGGTAAGGCCAGGCATTGGGTCGCGGCTTGTCCTTGTCATAGCCATGGGTCTCCCCATAGCGCGCGACATCGAGCCAGTGCCGGGCGAAATGCTCGCCATGGGCCGGACTGTCGAGCAGGGCATCGACCAGGGCCCGGTAAGCCGGCTCACCCCGCCGGGCATAGTCTTCCACGAAGGCCGTCACCTGCTCAGGCGCCGGCGGCAGGCCCGTGAGATTGAAGTGAAGCCGTCGCACCAGCACCGCCGGCTCGGCCTCGGGCGACGGGGTCAGGTTTTTCTCGCGCAGTTTCGCGATTACAAAAGCGTCGATGGCATTTTTTGCCCAATTCCGATCAGACCCTGTTGGATCGGCGATCAGACCCTGTTGGATCGGAATCGGCTGCAGCGACCACCAGTCGCGGCCCGGCACATGGGTATCCTCCAGCACCCGGCCGCCAGGGATGGACGCGCCGGCCTCGACCCAGGCGGTCAGGGCGGCAACCTCCTCGGGCTTGAGCGCGTCGCGACCCTTCGGCATGTCCGGATCGGGTCCGGAGATGGAATCGATGATGGCCCGCGCGTCGTCGATCCCGAGCGGCATCCGGTCGAGCACCACGTCGCCTTTCCGGTCGTGGGTGTTGTGGCAGGAGATGCAGTTCTTCTCCAGCACGGCGAACGGATCCGCTCCGGTGGCGCCGAGGGGGAGCAGAATAACGGCTGAAATGAGCAAGGAGGAGCGTTTCATGGGACGCGTTCGCTGGCTTCGAGGTCGCCGGCGGCTTCCTCGACATGGAGTTTCATCAGGCGGGCTGCCTTGTCGGCCTTGCCCTCGCGGATGGCCGTGAGAATGCCGCCGTGGTGGGCGATGACTTTGTGCAGACCGCTCTGGGTGATGGTAAGGCGGCGACTGGCCTCGCCCAGATCGCCGAGGGAGGACAGCACGAGGGCGATGATGTCATTCCCCGCCGCCCGCGCGACCAACTCGTGGAAGCGGGCGTCGATCCGGGCGGCTTGTTCGGGATCTTCGCACCCGCTCAGTTCGGCGTGGCAGGCTTCCAGCGCCGCGACGGCCGCGCCATCGGCCCGCAGGGCGGCGAGACGGGCCGACTCGGGCTCCAGAATACGGCGCACCTCGTTGAGTTGCCGGAGCCGCTGGAAGGCGTCGGGTATGTCGAGTCGGAGCGACTCGCTGAGCGGCCGCTGGAGTTGATGGATCACCTTGATGCCGCGGCCATGCTGGATTTCCAGCAGGCCCTGCAGCTCAAGCCGCTTGGTCGCCTCGCGGACCACCGGCCGGCTCACGCCCAGTCGCAGGGCGAGGTCACGCTCCGACGGCAGCCAGTCGTCGCCATCGGACAGCTCGCGGATGTGGTCGGAAAGCCGCACGCAGGTCTGCTCGACCAGCGACTGGCGGCGCAGGGGCACGGCGGTGACGGCAGCGGGGATCATGGTCGAAAAATTGGTAAGAGGTCTTACCACTTAACCGCGAGAGCGGCAATCGGCGTGATTGCGGGGGACGCAATCGGGTTGGCGCCCCTTTTCCCAAAAAGCGCCCGCCCCCCCAGCCGGCTACTCAGCCAAATGCAACGTGAGGATGCGCCGCAACTCGGCGATGGCGTCGGGGTGGTGGGTGATGTTGCCGTGCTTGGTGGGCACGACGACCTCGGACAGGGCTTCGTCCAGGTGGCTGCTCCAGTAGGGCACCATCTTGTCATTGCTCTCCTCCAGCGGACCATGGCCGATCTTGCCGACGATGGAGTGGATCTTCAGCCCGGGCCGGGTCGGCAGGCCGCGCACCGTGGTCAGCACCGGGGAATGGGGACGCAGGTTGACCATGCTGTTGGTCGATTCGTTGAGGTAGGCGCGGGCGAGGTTCGTCATGCCTTCGAACTCCGGGACTTCGCCATCGGTGATCAGATCGACCGGCACCTTGATGGCCCGACTGGCCATCTTGGCCAGCGGCTTCTCGGCCACATCGGTGCCGAGATGGGGCGTGACCATGAAGACGACGCGCGAGATGTCGGGATTCGCCTCGAAGTGCAGCATCGCCTGCAGGGTCTGCCGCTGATGCGGTGGCAGATTCAGCTCGGCGAGGGGTTTTTCGACGAAAAGCTTCCGCACTGAGTCACCGCTGTCGCGCACCTGAAAGCTGGAAATCACGCCACCGAAACTTTTGCCCACCAGCACCATGCGCCGGTGATGGGGATTCGACCGGGCCGGGTCGGCATGCTCGCGGTAACGATCGAGATGATGCCGCAGGGCCGACGCGCAGAAGCCAGCCGGGAAGCCGCTCGGATATTGGAAATAGAAAAACTGATACCGCTCCCGGATGCGGGGATCGGCCCGCAGTTCATTGACGGCCTCGGCCCACACCGCGGGCGTCTTCGAGAGGCCATGCACCAGCACCACGGGGATCTTGCCCTCCCGCTGCGGCTCCAGCCGGTAAAGGCCGGTCGAGCCCAGAAACTTCGCGGGATGGAACATCGCCTTCCGTCCCACGTTCTTCGCCGGGGTCAGGCTGGAGAGCAGCGCGAGGGGCGCGGTGAAATCGGCCGCCAACTGGAAGTCCTCCGCTCCCAGACGAGTCTGGTCGGTGGCGAGCACGTCATGCAGGGCCAGATCCGCCTGCTCACGATCTTCCGAAAAGTGCAACGTGGCGGTGACCGGCAATGCCAGGCCGATGGGATGGAGAAACGGATCGTCGACCTGCCTCTCCGCGGTGTGCGCCCGGTGACCGACCAGCTTGCCGCCGACCCCAGGCACCGTCTCCCGCGTCTGGTAGCCCTTGATGCGGAGATTCTCGGTCATTTTCAGCTCATCGAAGTAAGCCGGATCGAAACGCCCCGGCCCGGAGGCGACCACCCGGACCTGCCGCTCACCCAGGGGAGACGTCACCTCGGCCGTGCCATCCGCGGGCAGGCCGATCGCAAACACCGTCACGGCGAGCCGGGCGCAGGCGTGATTATAGAGCGCGAGCAGCTTGGTCTGATCGAGCGAATCCTGCGAGTCGATCGCGGCTGGATAGGCGATCCGTGCGGCCTCCAGATAGCAGCCGATGGCTTCCTCCGGCTTGTCGTCCTCCCAGGCAGCCCCCTGGATGCACAGCATCTCCGCCAGGGCGAGGCGACGGGGGTCCAGCGGACCGGCGTCGTCGGCCTGCGGAGCCAGCGCGGCGATTGCCCCGCCCGGATCGCGGGCCGCCCGGCCTTCCAGACCGAGCCCTTTCAGAACGGCCCGGCTTTCCGCCGAGACCCGGCGCGTGTCGACGATCTGCCTGACGTCGGGCTCCACGGCGAGCGGCCGGCGCACTTCCTTGATGCCCGGGGCGGTCGAGCACCCGCACCCCAGCGACAGGCTGGCGCCCAGCAGAATGACGGGCCATCCGTGGCCCCCAAAAAACGTGACGGCTTTCATGCTCAATCGAGTTGGGCTGGCGGATCGTCGTGGGTGAGTTCTTCCATCGCCTGTTGCAGGAAAAACTCGCGATCATCAGTTTCGTCCCGATAGATCGAGCCGATGCGGTCGAGCCGCTTCCGCGGATTCCCCTCCAGCGGAAACACCGCCGGCAGACGGCGGGCAAAGCCGGCGCCGGTCCGTCTCAGCTCGGTCTCGGCAATGGCGCGGAACTCCAGCACCCGCTCCAGATGCGCGGCGTCGAGGGCGAGGTTGTTCAGCTCCTGCGGGTCCGCCTCCAGATCGTAGAGTTCCTCGGGCTCATTCTGCTCCAGGGTGCGGATGTATTTGTATTTCCCTTTCGAGTAAGACACCCACCACGGCACCTTCATGGTGTGCTTGATGAATTTCGGCAGCTTCCGGGTCTTTTCCCCCCACGCGATGCCCGTCATGGCGAGCAGCGCCCCGTGCTCCCACTCGGCCTTGCCGGGTTCCTTCAGCAGCGGGCTGAAATCGTGCCCGTGCATCTCCCACGGCTCCGGCATGCCCGCCTGCGCCAGCAGCGTCGAGACGATGTCCGGCCCGCTCACCGGGTGCCGGCACACCCGGCCAGCAGGCAGGGTCCCGGGTTGGCGGAAAATCAGCGGCGGCCGGATCGTGGCATCGTAGGGGGCCAGCTTGCTCGCAAACCCATGCTGCCCCCACGCAAAACCCTGGTCGGCCGTGAACACAACCAGCGTGCGCCTGCCCTGCCCCGACTTGTCCAGCGCCGCGATCAACCGTCCGACATTCTCGTCGAGACCCGCGATGGTCTGCTGGTACTGGCGTTCCCAGTCAGACAGGTCATCGCCATAAAGGCCGGTCGTCCCCCCCTTCGGGGTGTGGAAATGCGACAACTTCGGCCTGCCATCGGCTCCCAGAGTGAAATTGTTCACCTTCTGCATGTAGGATGGCTTGCCCACCCGCGGCGGGAAGACATCCGCCGGCACCGGAGCCTCGATGCCCGGATAGAGGTCGCGATGACGCTCGGCCGGCTTGAAGGGCCCGTGCGAACTCCCGTAGCAAAGCCACAGAAACCACGGCTTCGCCTCTTTCGGCATTTTCGCCCGGCCCTCGATGAAATCGACCGCCCAGTCGGTGTAAAAATCCGTCGGATAGCCCTCCACCAACTCCGCCGGGCCGCCATCGGTCTCGATCAATTGCGCTTCGTAGTAGGCGTGGGCATTCTTCGTGTGCGTGCAGCGGTTCCAGACCCGCTGATGGTCCCAGGCCCGGCCCCAGCCGGAATCCCGGCCGATGTGCCACTTGCCGATCATCGCGGTGAAGTAGCCATGCTCGCGGAGCGCCTCGGGCCAGAGGGGCATCTTGTCGGGATTGTAAACGCTGCCCGGATACTTGAGCAGGTTCAGCCGCATCGACTCGTTGCCGTACTGCTGGCGGCCGGTCATCAGCGTCACCCGCGACGGCATGCACCAGGCGCCAGCATAGCCGCGGGAAAATCGCACCCCACCCCGCGCCAGACCGTCGATGTTCGGCGTCTTCGCCCACGGATGACTGCCCTCGTAGCAGCCCACGTTTCGGTAGCTCACGTCATCGGCGAGGATGAACAGGATGTTCGGCGGCGGTTCGGCCGCGCCCGCCAGCAGGGGCAGGACGGCAACAAGGGCGGCAAGCAGGCACGGTCTCATGTCAGAAAAATGGGACGCCTCAGCGGGCGGTTCGGAAAGGCACGATCTCCCAGCCGGCGGCGCCCAACTCGGTCGTGGTGCGCTGGCTCAGTTGCCCATCGAGGATCAGTCGCCGGGGGAACTGGACCAGATCGTCGCGGGAGGCAAAGGCCGCCATCTCGGGCGTCCACGCCACGTAATCGACCGGCGCCGGCACCTCCACGGTGCCATCGGCCAGCTGACCCACGGCGAGCCGCCCATAGACGCGGCAGGCCTGGTAGGGACGGGCCGCGTGGCGCACCTCCAGCAGATGCAGCCCATCGCGGAGGAAATGCGCCCGCCAGATCGTGTCGCAGGCGGCCATCACCTCCACGATCTCGGCCCGGCCCGCGACATTCAGCCGCGTCAGCGACTGGACCATGCGGTGGCGCACGGTGATCGAGAGATTCGGATTGGCCAACACCGCATCGATCCGGGCCGGCGCGATGCCCATCGCCTCCAGCGCCTTGCGATCGCGGAACTCCAACTCGGAAGGCGTCACGTCGTAGATGTCCTCCGGCAATCCCACCACCTCGGTGGCCATCAGCGCCCGCGATGCCCCCGCCGAGGCCACCGTGACGCCGACCTTCAGCGGCAATCCACCGGCGAAAAAGGCCCACGTCACCTTCTCGATTTCCTCCTGGAGCCGGGGATTGTCCGTGTAGGGGTCGATGCCCAGCTGCCGCGCACAATCGAGCCGCGCCTTGTCAAAACCGGCGATGCTCAGGACCGCTCCGCCGATGCCTTTGCCCACATTCCTGGACGAGGAGCCCGTCCCGCTGGACGAGCCCTCGGAGGCCCGGCGCGCCGCATTGCCGATGCCCGAGCCGATCTTGCTGAAAAAATGCCCCACCGTGTGCGGCACCTGGGCGACCGACTCGCCCGGCTTTTGCACGATCCGCTTCACCGCCTCGATCGGCGCCTCGACGGACTTCTTCATGCCCTCGGCGAACAGGTCGCTCTTGCTCACCGCCACCAGCGAGGCGATGGCCTCGATCTCCCGCACCCGGCGCTGGAGATCGCGCAGACCGACGCATTCAAAAGTGCCGTAGTCCGAGTCCACCGTGAAGTGCACCAGGTAACCATCGCCCTGCGCCAGTTCGCGCACCCGGTGGTGCGGCCCGGCGAACAGCCCCGGCGGCAATGCCTGGGAGGCCTGGAACAGCGGCGGCAGCTCATGCACGACGACCGGCTGAGGCGTCTGGGCGGACAGGATGCCGGCCGTCGCGAGGAAGCCGGCTAGGTGGATGGGCAGGGAACGGATCATGGCGGGACGATGGTGACGGAGATTGGCGGCGCGTTTCCGATGATACCCGGTTGCATCGGCGATCCAACAGGGTCTCATCGGAATCCGGCAACAAACCGGATCAGGGCTGGCCGAGGCAGAACAGGTGCGTCGCGCCCCGGATCAGGAGCCGGTCGCGGACGGGCACGGGCGCGGCGGCGATCAGCTCGCCCATGACGTTTTCCGACAGCAGTTCCATGCCGGTGTCGCCCACTTTCACCACGGCGACCATGCCGTCCTCGCGGGCACAGTAGAGCAGGTCACCCGCCAGCACGGGCGAGGAGTAAAAGCTGGCCGAGGCCCGCGGGATGGCGCCTTTCCAGATATCCTGGCCGGTTTTCACGTCGAGGCAGTGGATCTCGCCCCGGTCGGACAGCACATAGACGCGGCCCTTGGCCCCCACCGGCGACGGACAGTCGGCCCCGAGGTCGTCGCGCTCCCAAAGCCGGGCCGAGGTGGTGATGTCGCCCTCGCCGCCGAGCCGCACGCCCGCAGTGAACTTGGTGCGGCCGTACGGCACCACCGCCACGCCATCGACGATGCCGGGCGAGGCGATGACGCGCCACATGGCCTTGTCCTCGGGATTGAAACCGCCGCAAGTCCACAGGGTCTTGCCATCCTTGGGATCGTGGCCGGTGAGCCGGTCGGCGCCCCAGATCACGATGGTCTCGCGGCCATCGATCGTGGTCACGTAGGGCGTGGTGTAGGACTGGCCGGTCTCCTTCTGCACGGGGAAGGTGCGGTCGGTCTTCCACACCACCTTGCCGTCTTCGGGATTCAGGGCCACCACGTAGGACTCGCCCTCCTGCATCACGGCGATGACGATGTGGCCGCCGGCAAAGACGGGAGAGGTGCCGAGATCCCACCACAGGGTGTCCTCGCCGTATTTTTCCTGGAGATTCACCTGCCACCGGACCTGACCATCGAGCGTGAGCGAGGCCACCGTGCCGCTCTTGTAATAGACGACGAGATTCTTCCCGTCCGTGATGGGCGACGGGTTCGAGCCGCTGCCGTTCTTGTGCTTGCCGGGCCGCTCGGCGCCGAGGGTCTTGCGCCACACCTCCTGGCCGCTCCAGTCGTAGGCGACCACGCCATCCTGCCCGTCGATGCCGCAGGTCACATAGATGCGGTCATCCCACACCACCGGCGTGCTGCTGCCCAGGCCGGGCAGCTTGACTTTCCAGACGACATTCTCCGAGGGGGAGAACTTCGTCGGATAGGCGCCGGGCGCGGCGAGACTGGTGCCGTCGGGGCCGCGCCACTGGGGCCAGTTTTTGGCCAAAGCAGTCGGGACGAGGGCGATGAGGACGAGGGAAGCGAGCGAGGTGGCTTTCATGGCCGGAAACGGTAGCCGAAATCCCGCCAAGGGAAAGGGCGACTGCGCGATTCCGGCTCGCCCGACCAGCCCCGGCCGCGGCCCCGTTCTCCTGCCGGCTCAGGGCGCGGGGGTTCCGGCCTGTTTCACCAGCTCATCGACCAGCGCGGTGATGCGCTCCTCGACCGCCTCGGTGTATTGGGCGCGGTGGCCGTACTCGAACATGCCGGTCACGCCCTCGTATCCGCCCTCGCGCAGCACGCGCAGCGAGGGCACGTAGCTGAGCAGGTCGTTGTTGTAGCCCGAGACCCAGGTGTCATTCCAGCCATGGGCGGCTTTGAACTTCAGGGAGTAATCCACCACCGTTTCCCCGGTCAGCGCGATGAAGGTGAGGTCCTTCCCAAATTGCCACACCTGCACGGGATAATCGACATGGTCCGGCGGCCCGCCCAGGGTCTCGTACTGGCGGATGAAATGCTCGAACTCCCGGCGCGGCATGCCGGTCAGGTTCGGCGCGCGGCGTTTCAGCTCCTCCAGCGGAATGCCCTCCTCGAGCGGCAGCTCCGTCGATCCCATCGCCACGCGGAGCGGACCCGCGATGGGCCGCATCTGGGCGCCAATGGCCTGCCGCACGCCCTCGGCCAGGATGCGGCCATACATCGCGGCCAGTTCGGTCGCCTCGGCATCGCGCCCGCGGATGCGGGGCAGCGGATTGGCGTCGCCGCCGCAATTCTGCACGAACAGCGCGACCGCACCGGGATGGGACTTCTCCAGCTCCAGTTGGGCAAAGCCGGCGTAGTCCCCGTTGATGCTTAGCCCGCCCAGCGCGGTGGTGTGGCAGGAGTAGCCGAACAAAATGCCCCGCAGCCGGTCGCCGGACCTCACCGTCAGCACCGGCACGTCCTGGTCGACCTGATTGCCGAAGGCGCGGCTCTCCGGCCCGCGGGCCCGGCGCCGGTTCACCGCCACGCCGGCCAGCCCGAGATCGTAAGCCAGCTCGGCTGGAGCCAAGTCGGCGATGGCGGCGCCGATCACCGCGTCGTACTGCTCATAGACCCGCGCGGTGTAGCGATCCTTCGCCGCGGCCTCCTCCGGCGTGAACTCGTAGTAAAGCCAGAGCACATCCTCGGTGACCGGACAGCTGTGATTGTGCGAGGCATTCAGGATGAGCCGTTCGCGGGGGATGCCGTGCTTGTCCCGCGCCATCGCCGCGATGCGGGCGATCATTTTGTCGCTCAGGCCGACCAGATCGGAGGTGACGATGACCGAGGTGGCCCCGGTCTCGTCGCGCAGCGCGAGGGCCTTGAGCCAGATGGCATGCTCGACCCGGTCCGACAGCCGCGTCTTTCCCCCGTAGCCCGCCAGCGGCACGGGATCGCCGGGGGTGATGTCGGCTTTGGCCAGTCCGGCCTCCCAGCCGGCCTGGGAAACGGCGGCGATCTGCCAGATGGCCAGCAGCGGAACGAGGAAACGAGGGCTTTTCATGATCGGTATCTCGACAAATCAACGCGCCGCCTCGAACCGCCCCACGGGATAGCCCTTGGCGAAATCGATCACCCAGGTCCCGCCCGTGACGGGGTAGCGGACCGCCTCGCGGCGCTCAAAATCGGTCGGTCCCTCCCGGCGGCGGGTCTGGGGCGAGGCCGGATCGAGCCACGAGCCAGCCACGCGATGGACGATCTCGGTGCGATTGCCGAGCGGATGCCCGGCGCTGGTGAAGACCTTCCCATCCAACTGATCCGCCGTGACGCGGACATAATCGATCTCCAGGCCAGCCTCCCCCACCGCGGCGGCGAAGGCATCGGCATCGGCCGCCGGACAGGTCGCATCCTCGGCCCCGTGGACGGAGACGATCCGCGCCGAGGCCCCGAGCGCCTTCATGACCGCGAGATGGCCGGGATGCCCGAGGAAATGCAGTTCCTGGCGGCCGGGGCTGAGAAAATGCGGATGACCGGGCTCGCGGGAATACCGCGCATTCAGCGAGCTGCCACCCGGCAGACCGTAGGCGATGTCGTCGCTGAGCCGTTTCATCCCGCACAGGTCGATGACCCCGGCGAAGGTGCGCGGGGCGAGCTTGTTGGCCATCAGGCTGACATTGCCGCCGCCGCTGCCCCCGGTGGTGAAGATCCGGCCGTCGTCAATGGCGATGCCGCGCTGCCTCAGGCCATCCCAGACAAAATGGAGCGCCCGCAGCGCGTCGAGCGCCTGGAGATAGCCGAAATCGTAGGGCTCGGGATCCTCGATCGACGCCTCTTTCCCACTCTGGAGGTAGTCCACCCCGATGGCGACGACGTCGTAGCGCGCCGCCAGCACCCCGGGATCGGCCGTGCCGGCGAATCCCGTGCCGCCCCAGTTGTGCAACGACAGCATCAGCCCGGTGCGCGGGCCGATGTCAGCCAGCGTGCGCCCAGCGCCCGGATAGCGGATGTGGACGGTGATCTCCCGTGGTCCCGGCTGGAACGGCCACTCCTGCGCGGGGATCGACACCGTGCCCGACGCCTCGGGCAGCGCCGGCGGGTCCGCCACCGCGGCCCCGGCGCACAGCGCGAACAGGACGGCCACGGCCGCGGGATGGGGCGCGGCTTTCATGGCTTCAGCATCTCGTGGACCTTGCCGATGATGCTCTCCTCCAGCCCCTCGGCAAAGGCGGAGGGATGGAGCGGATTCGACCAGTACATCATGGCCCGCCGCGCCTCGTAGCCGCCCTCCAGCAGGACGCGCCGGCTCGGGATGTAGGCCAGGATGTCGTTGCAATAGCCCGCCACCCACAGCGCGCCGGGTCCCCGGTACTCGCGCTTCAGCCGCAGCGAGTAGTCCACGCAGGTCTCGCCGCTCAGCCCCACCAGGGTCAGGTCGTCGCCGAAGCGCACCACCTGGATCGGGTAGTCGTAGTGCTCCGCCAGCCCGCCATTCCGGATCGCGTGCAGGCGACGCTCATCCCATTTCCGCAGGTAGGGCTCGTAGCCGGCATCGTAGCCCTCTCCGGTGGCCAGCCGCTGCTCCAGCTCCGCCGCCGTGGGGATGGACTCGTAGCCGATCCGGGTGGTCTGCCAGTCGATCCGGAGCGGCCCGCTGACCGGCTTCGGCTTTGCATCGATGGCCGCCTCGACCGCCGTGGCGAGCGACTGGCCGTGGCGGAAGCTGAAGATCGGGCTGAAACGCGGATAGGCATTCTGGTCACCGCCGCAGCCCATCATGAACAGCGCGATCGTCCCCGGATGCGCCTCCTCGATCATCTGCTGGGCGTGCCCGGCGTAGTCGCCGTGGTATTGCTTGATGTTCATCGACGTGTTGTGGCAGGCGTAGCCGAACACCACCGCGTGCAGCGACTCATCCGGCCGCCGCACCGTCAGCACCGGCACATCGTGATCGACCACGCCCTCCGGATTCGGCCGGTTCAGGTAGGGATCGCCGGTGGGCTGATCGCTTTTCAGCCGGCGGTTCATGGCAAAGCCGCAGCGGGCGCGCCCGTAGGCCACCGTCGCCGGCGCCAGCCCCGCGATGGCCTCGTCCACGATGCCCGCGATGCGCCCGGCCAGCCAGGCGTTGTAGCGCAGGCAGCGCTCCCGGCGCAGCGGATCGGTCAGCCCCATGAATTCCAGCTCCGTGTAGCGCAGCTCCGGGCCGCAATGGGTGTGGGAGCAGTTCAGGAGCAGCGCCTCGGGCGGCAGGCCGTGCTTTTTCGACACCGCCGCCACCACCTCGTCGCGGAGCTGCCGGGTGACCTCGACCAGATCCAGGGTGACCAGGACGAAGCGTTTCCCCCCGGCATCCTCGATCGCCAGCGCCTTGGCATAGAGTTCCATCGCCGCGCCCTCGGCCGGCACCTCGCGATTGGCAAAGCCGGCGAGATACATCGGCTCGGTCGGCGTGATGACCGCCTTCGCCGCCGCGGCCTTCCATTCCGGCTTCGCCGCGAATCCAGCCGGCAAGCCGATGGCAAAGGCAAGCAACAGAGCGGTCGGCGGAAAAAGGAGACGGCGTTTCATGGGATGCGGACGGTATGCTGCGTGCGCCTATTTGAGCCACGCCGCCCCCCGGTCTGTAAAGCCCCTAGAAAGGCGCGTCCGCGCCGGATTTTTCTTGGGTTTGAAGTTCCAGGTTCAACGTTCAAAGTTCAAAGTTCCGGGTTGGGTGTTTGGGGGCGGCGAATGGGGGGCGTTCGCACAGAGGCCCGGAGAGGCCACGGGACGCGGAGGTCGGTTCGCCGGTTCCGGGTTCGCGGTTCGGCGTTCATCGCCCCGCGCACTTCCCAGATCCGGAGGATGAGGGATGAGGCGGAGCCCCCTCTGTCTCCACCGATCATACCCTGTCTGATCGGCGATGAGACAGGGTCTGATCAGTACAACAACGCGGCGGGCCGTGCCCGGCCCGCCGCTGGCGGAAGGAGATTTATCTCAGGCGTCTCAGCCACCCACGTTCACGGTTTGTTCCGCGCTCCACACGCCCACTTGGGCATCGCCCACGCGGTAAATGGCGCGGTATCTCCACGTCGTGAGCGCAGCGGGAAAGGGCGCTGTGTCGGTGTAGCCGGGGGTGGTGTCGTAGGCCAAATCAGTCCAGCCCTGGCCCCGGTCCACTTGGATCTGAATCATGTCCAGATACTTGCCGTGGCCGCCCCAACCCCAGTCGATGAACACCTGCCCGCCGACGATCTTCACTTTGAAGTCAGCCTGGAGGGTTTCGTAATCGGGTCCGGCATCTTGGGTGCCGATGATGCCGAGATCGGTGCAGAGTTGGGAGGTGCAGGCGGTGGACTCTTGGATCACTTGCACGAAGGAGAAAATGCGGTCCAGCGCGCCGGGAGGGCGGGGTACCACGGCGGGCAGGGTGCCCGGGGCGGGCTCGGCGGCGGGCAGGGCCGGCGGGTTCCAGACCGGGAGGACCATGGCGGCCTCGCCCACGCCCCGCTGGGCGTCACGGATGAAATCGGTGTTAGATTTTGACCACGGTTTCTGCGCGGGCTGGTAGGTCCCGAGCAGGTAGATGAGCCAGCGGCAATCGGCCACGATGCCGGCGGCCTGGGCTGAGACACCGAGGGAAGCGGCGTGCTCGAGGATTTTGATGTAGAAGTTCGTGAGCCAGAGGATCTGGGCTGGCACGTTCGTCGGGTAGTAGGAGTTATGTTTCATTTTGCGTTTTTTTTGGTTGGTTTTCGGATCAGAAAGGGTGGGGTACGGAGTGAAGCCGGGGTCGCCCGGTTCGAGGTAAACGCCCATGCCGTTGATAAAACGGAGATTCGGATCGCCGAAGACAAAGGGCGTGCCGGTAAAGGGGTTGATGGCTCCAAATCGTAGTGGCTGCATGGGGCGCTGGGCGTTGATTCCGAGGCGTTTGGAGGAGCGCGTCCGCGGGCAGGAGGCGTTTTCTTTGCTCCGGGAGGCGTTTTCTTTGCTCCGGGAGGCGCGCCTCCAGACTTTGGAGGCACACCTCCATGGTCTCCGCGAGATGATGAAGGCGCTGGAGGCGCACTTCCAGTTTTTGGAGGCGCGCATCCAAAGCCATTGCGAGATGATAAAGGCGCTGGAGGTGCGCCTCCAGCCCTTGGATGCGCGCCTCCAACCATTGGAGGTGGGCCTCCAGGACTTGAAAGTGCGCTTCCAGTCTTTGGGGGTGCGCCTCCGGTCTTTGGAGGCACACCTCTAAAAGCTTCGCGGGACGCCAATTACCGTAAAAAACCGATTTCCACCTTTCCTCGCGACACGGCCGGCACCGTTTAGCACCTTCGCCGACTGCCGGTTGCCCCCGCCAGATTTGCCTCACCGCGATGGCTTCCTTCCGCAGGGCAAATCCCCGCGCTGACCCTTCTAGTCGGGTGCGATCCAGGACGAGGCTTTCCAGCGTCATGGCAAAAATTCTAGGAAAATTCGCCACGCGATGCAAGCGGGTTTTTTCCCAAATTCTTCCGAAAAGCCGTCAGCCGGAATTCGCCTTGACGATCGGATCAGAAATCGGGCATCCTGCCCGGGAGACCCCGATCATCCTCTTCCAAAAATTCCTGGCAATCCTGTCCAAATAAACCTGTTAATTCAGCGCACCCCAAAACCCCGCCCTCCTATGAGCTACGATCCCAACTGGCCCCAAAATGGCGAATTTGTCGATGGTAACCGCTTCCGCGAGCAATTCGCCGGATTGCATGATCTGATCCCCAGCAACGGCGGCGTCTCTGGCGCGCAGGTGGACAGCGTTTCGACGCTGGATCCCGGTCAGCCCGCCTCGGCTTCGGCGACGGTGGTCGATCAGACCCTGCATTTCACCTTTGCCATCCCGCGCGGCGACACTGGGGCGCAGGGACCTGCGTTCGCTTCGGCGCAGGTGGATGGGGTGACCTCGCTGAATCCGGGCGACGCGGCCCAGGCGAGCCTGACTTTTGATGGCTCGGTGCTGCGCTTCAGTTTCGGCATCCCCCGCGGCTTCGACGGCTCGCCGGGCGCGAACGGCATTGATGGGCAACCGGGCGTGCCCGGCGAGGTCTCGCAGTCCACCCTGAATGGCGCCATCGCCGGTACCAGCGCCAACAGCAATGGCGTGGCCACTCTGAACCTCTCCGTCAGCGATCCGCCGACTCAGATGGAGTTGCAGGCGGTATCGAACAAGCTCGATGAATTAATCCTGGCGTTGAGGCGGCTGTAGGGGAGAAGCCAGTGGGGTGGAGTGAAGCAATCTGACTCAGTCGTTCTCACAAATCGAAGCGAACAAAAATGTCCTTCGGATCGGCTCACGGCTACCTGGCCTTCTCCGGGCGCTATCCGACGAAAATATGCTTTCGGTGATAGGCCAAGTAGGTCTCGGCAGGAACTGTCATTGACCGGCGGTCCAAAATCAGTGGCTGCCCATGGCGGCTCTGGAGGTAAAATTCCGGTGAGCTACCGAGTTCTTTGAAATGAATCGAAGATGCGACCACGATTCGCAATTGCTCATCTACAGTCCACATCCCCTTATCCAGCAACCAGTGACTGTTGGGAGTAAGGGCGAGGCCATTTTCTGGCACGTTCGGCCCCCCTTTCTTTAGCGGGCGAATGTGAGCTGCCTCCACCAGATGCAATCCTGAGGTTGTAGTAAACGAATACCCAGTCAGTGCGCACTGGAAATAATATCCCACCACAATAGACCGCCGGAAATTGGCGCATCGGCCCGCATTTAGGCTTTCTTCGTAATCTGCCGCTCTCTTTTTCAAAGCGGAAACGTCAATTCCATGCGGTAGTGGAATGCCGCAGGCCTCCGATAGGGCGACTTGCTCCAGCGGAGTGAAATAAGTCGCCACAAGAACTGACTTGGCCTGCTGTCTAAAAGTTGGTGATTGAAGGCACTTCCAAAGTTCGTCATTGATGACGATTAGTTTTGTCGTGTCACGAGAATTGGAAATTTTCCCGTCGGCAGTCAGTGTGGCGGACCAGACGCGATCTCTTTGAGGTCCCAATGCGTGAAACGGCAATCGCATGTCGCCATGATTTTTACGGCGAGGTTCGACGATGGGCCAGAAATTCAAAAATCGATAGACCAGTTCTGCGGTAAATTCCAGATTGGGCTCTTCCAAGTGCCGATCACCGATCATCTCGATGACCGCCAATAACAAAAGTGGTTTATGGGGAGCTACGCCTTTGCCATCACCGTGGTCTCGATCCACGTTCAAGTTGGCTAAACGAAATAGCCACTGATCTTCTGTGTCGTCACTCATTTTCAATTTGGCAAGAGGTTCTAGATTCAATATCAATTGGATACCTGGTGGTTTTCTTGGAAAGATTTAGTTGCCGGATCGAATCCGTTCCGTCAATCGCGCCGCATCTTCTTGGTTTTCGCATTCGATAAACTCAATCGGCAATTCCATTGAGTCCGAAAGTAGCCGCAATTGGTCAGTTATTTTCAGCGCCGCTATCCTATGAGCTCCGTCGGCTACATCAATGATATTTCCCAAAGGGAGACTAAGGATTCCGAAGCTTGTACCAAGCGCATCAGGAAGTGGTTCGAACTTCGCCCCCTTCTCGAATAGCACAATCAAAGGAGGCATGATTGGAAGACCTTTTTCGGATGCCCATCTATTTGCCATTCTTTGAACCCGACGGGAATTCAACCGAAGCCCGGAATCCAGTGTCGAATGTTGGCCAAGTGAACCCAAATAGGAAAGGATCATCTTCACGCTCCAACTGGCGACAAACTGGGAACGACCGCCCTTTCGAAGGCGCATTGCCAAAAATTCCAAGGTGGGTTCCTGATTCACGCTGCAATGGGGAATTGATTTGAAATGCGAAATCCTTGAGCTCCGAAAGCGCTGGCCCCGACGATTTCCTCGTCGGTCGAAAGCAGGATTACCTGATGGGAGGCGTAGGGGAAGTAGCGTTCCACGAGGTGCTTGCGGTGGGATGAATCGAGGCGCCCGAGGGGCGTATCGATAAGGGTGGGAATGGGCCGTCCCGATGCACG
The DNA here is from genome assembly GCA_016795505.1 of Verrucomicrobiales bacterium. Taxonomy (GTDB): domain Bacteria; phylum Verrucomicrobiota; class Verrucomicrobiia; order Verrucomicrobiales; family DEV007; genus JAEUHH01. The sequence goes on from JAEUHH010000055.1 coordinate 97,562, forward strand.
GGCCAAGCCCCACAGCATGGCGGTGGCAAGGAGCTGGCGCTCTCCGGCGGACAAGCGGTCAAAGGGCAAGGGACGCCCGAACCGGTCGCCCAGCGTCACCGCAAAGGTCTCGGGATCGATCCGAAGATCATGGACGAGGTCGCTTTTGCGGAGGAGGGCGCGGAACGACTCGAGCATGAGCGCCTCCATCCGGGCGACATGACGCTCCACGACCCGGGTCCGGAATTTGGCGAGCGTCTCCCGCACCCTGGCGGAATGCTTGAGCATGCGGAGACGGGAGTCTTCCGCCAATTTGGCGTCGAGGTCTCGGTCGCCGAAGGTCTCAATGCGCCTGAGGATCTCGTCGCGCTGCTTTCGCAACGCCTCCTGGCGGGCCTTGAGGGTCTCGATCTCCGCCATTTTTTCGGCATGATCGCGGCGGGCCTGATCGAGCAGGTCCTGGAATCGGGCGATGGAATCCTGTTCGGGCACCCGGCCCAACTCGCCCTCGACCCGGGCGATGGCTTCCTCGGCCCGGCGCACGGCTTCGATGCCTGCGCGTGCCAGCTCTGCCGCCTCGGGCAGGATCCGGCTGCGCAGGTGGGCGACATGGGAGGCGAGATGATCGTCGGCATCGAGCAGCAGCTCCTCGGCCGCCTCGGCCCGGCGATCCTCCCGGTCCATCTGAAGCTGCTTGCCGACATGGGTCAGGTCTTTTTTCGCCAGGCCCATATCCTCCAACATGGACAGGATGTGCTCGTCCCGATCCTCCATTGCATCGACCAGCAGCCGGTTGTGACGAACGCTGGTCTCGTGGCGGGCCTGAGCCTCCACCTCCCCGAGGAGATCATCGATGAGCAGGAGGGGCAAAGGCCCGGCGGCCAACTCGCGGAGCCGATCCTCCTCCGCTTTGCGGTTGGCGACGAGTCGGGCCAGTTCCGTTTCCAACTCCTTCCGCTTCACAAACAGGTCTCCCCCTTCCCGACGGAAGCGGTCTTCGCGATCCCGAAGAGTCTTGCCGAGGCTGTTGGCCTCGTTCACGACCCGGCCGATGTCGAGGGAGCTTTGCTCCCACTGCCGCTCCACCTCGGCCAGCTCGGCCTGGGCGACGGAAAGGGCCCGCGCCGCAGCCGGATCGAGGCCCTCCTGCTTCTTCTTCCGCTCAAAGACCCGCAAATCGCCTTCCAGTCGGTCCACCAGATCGAGGCCCAGCAGGGACCGGATCGCGGTGCCGAGGATGGCGGCCGCGTTCTCCCCCTCTGCCAATTCCTTGATCTGCTCGCCGTCGAAGAAGAAGAGATTCGAGATCGACACGGGAAGGTAGGCATCAATGACTTCGTCCCAATGCTCGGTCAGGGTCTCATCCGGCACACCGTCGCGAAGCACCCGAACGGTTTCCTCAATCCCTTTCACTCCCTGACGCCAGGAGCGCTCCACCTCGAAGTGCCGCGTCTCGCCCTCGATCATCCGCCGGAAGCGAAGGGTGATGCCGGCCCCATCGCCCGGGTCGGTTCCCCGATGAATGCACTCGGCCAGGTAATCCCGGTACGCCATCCGGCCGCGGTTGGACACCTTTCCCTTGGATCCGTAGAGAACCAACTGCAGGGCATCGAGCAGGGTGGTTTTTCCGCCCCCATTCATGCCGCCGAACAGGATCACCGCCTTGTCCGAAGCCGGCGTCAGGATGGCCTCTTGCAAGCCGCCGTAGGCGCCGAAGTTTTCCAGTCGGATCGAATCCAGAATCATATCTTTTCCTCCCCGTAGGTGGTCTCATCATCTTCGGCTACGCGAAGGCCGGAATAGGCGGCATTATCTTTGAGGCGGCGCTTTTCATCTACCAAGCGGTTCGCGCGACCGATCGCATCTTCTTCGTTATCGTAGAAATGTTTTGAAAACGTCTTCTCGAGCTGATCGAAAAGGCCTGCTCGCTTGGCCGTATTCCGCTGTTGCCGGGTCTTACTGAGAAGTTCTCGTGCCAATTCGTAATGGAGGCGGTCATCACCACAAATCGCCTTAAGCTCCTGCATTTCGGACGCTCCAAGTACCAGGTCGTCGTCGAGGGCTTCGCCCTCATAGGGCTCTCCCGTTGCCTCTTCGAAGATTTTCGGAAGCAGATCTTCCATCTCGTGTTTGTCGACGATCCAAATTCGCCGGATCTCTCGAAGCTCTTCCGGCGTGATCAATTCAATCTTCCGGACATCGGGAGGGCCGTGTTTGCGAATGTGGGTCTGGGCGCTTAGGAGCTTGCGAAGCCATTCTTCCCGAGACTGTTGAGTATATGGCCCTGGAATCGGACGCCCCCCAGCCATGACGTTAACGGCACCAGTCATCCTCCTAAAATCCCTCAAATGCCGATCCGTGTTTTCGGGATCGCCGTTTGGATCACTGCTTCTAAAATCGAGAGAGTTGCGCAGATCCAAGAGGGGCATCATCCACTCTTTCTCTTCGTCGTTCTGAATCATGGCCGTCATTGATTTGTCCTGCTCAACCAGCGTACAGACCCAGCACCCGAACCGGGAGTCCCCACAGGAAGGTGTGGACGAGTCAACCACAAGGGGGCATTCCCCATCGGCAGATGCGCCGGCGTACATTCCCAGGAGATCACGATTGTTGTATCCCCAGGGATTTTTCACCTGCATGAGGAACATCCACACGTCGTCGTTGGTCCAATCCTCTACAGGTGTATAGACTAGAGAACCCGGAAGACTCGAATTGGGGCTCAGCCGATCCCGCAGTCGACCCTTTTCGTGCTTTTTCATGTTTGCCGCACGCCGAACGCTCTCGGCCTTCCGAGTACCCAACACGAGTATGGCCTCACCACTGGTTTTTACGATACCGTTGATGAAGGTATTCGACGGCCGGATCTTCAAACGCTCGGTACACCAGCGGAATTTATGACGCGGAGCTGGGTAACCCCTTCCAATCAGATTCACCCAAAACGTGTTCGAGATCTCAGGAGTAAGCCGGTGTGGTCTGATCGGAAGGTTTTGATTTTTCGCCATCCCCTTCATCACCTCCAGAGACTGGCTGACCCAAGACGCCACCACTGGATTCTCGACAAGGGTATCGGTCGAAATCACATGCACCGTCTTCCGCCGCTCCTCCTCCGGCAATCCTTCGATCGCGGACCAGACCAGTTGCAGCACGGCGGTGGAATCCTTGCCGCCGGAGTAGCCGATGATCCAGGGGACATCGTCAGCCGTGTAAAGCTCGCGGATCTCATCATGGAGCGCCTCGACGGTGGCCTGAAAGCCGAGCGCATCAAAGGCGGAAACGCGACGTTTCAGTTCGGGCTCCGTCATGTCGAGCGGCAGGACCGGTTGATCGGCGTTCTTACTTCGTTTCGTTGACATGGGAAATGGCAGGATTCAATTCGAGGAGAAGACCTCTGCGAGAAGGAGGTCGATGGGGAGAATGCCATCGGGCGTCGCGATGAAATTGTCTGGTTTTGCATCCAGAATAACAAGCGACTGATCCGTGCTACGCCAGCCGTAGAAGGCGTTCAGAAGTCGTTCGAATCCCATTCCACGGAGGAATTCATCGACAGCCGCCTCCGAGGGGTATTGCTGCTTGTTGTCGGCTGCCTCCAGCCAGGGCTGGGAAATGACAAACGCAAATCCGCCGGTCGGCTGCCCAAGAATGAAGGGCCCCCCTGTGACCACCATTCCGCCTTCGAGTTGGATCTCGTCGCCGAAGATCAGATTCTGGAGATGAAGGCGATGAAGGTATTCGCCGGCGTTCGCGGGACGCGGAACCCATTTGGAACCGTCTGGAGCCGGAACAAAACCAAACGAGCCCGGCAAGGTTCGTTTCACCGCCCGGTAGTCGCTCTCGCGAAACCGGACTTGGTGTTCCAGGGTGTGATCTGCCACCAAATGCAATGATTCCCACGCGGAAGGAGGAATCAGGCACCCTTCTTCTTCAGCCCATTGTCGGAGGAATGCTTGTTCCTCCAGACCTGAACCTCCTGAATTTGGTCGAGAATTTTGCTCAAGGGCGCGCGCGGCCTCTTCGCCAAGGCCTTGCGGGCCGCGATAACATCGGGGTGAGGGAAGGTCTGGGTTTTGTCCGGGTTCAACTCGCATCAGGTTCGCAGTTTTGAGATGAAGTGTCAACAAGGGGTTCGGGGCAGGATACGGATCTCAGGGTTTCGGCAAACGTCCGGACTTCGATTCAATCCGCTTTTCCTCCGTCTTGACTCTTCGCTCGAGCTTTTTGATGTCTTCCTCTACCGGCAGATCTTCGGGCCGGATTCCACGCTGCCCGAGCATGTCCCGGACGCTCTGATTGTTCTGCACGTGTTCCCGCGTAATCGCCGTCTCTCCGTGCAGGTCGGCCTGGACGACATTGTGATTCGTCATCTCTGTGGCAAGGTTTTTCGCGGCGATGGTGAGCGTGGGCAGGAAGTCGGCCAAGGGACGGGTTGTAGTGATCCCGAACTTCTCCTTCATCGCCTTGGTCGCGCAGCCGCCAAAAAGCGCGGCGTCTCCTTTGGACCGAATCCTGCCAAAACCTTCATCATCGACACCGCGTTCGTAGAGGTTGTCGGACAGCGCTTTCTCGGAAGCGCGGAGTTTCTCCCGCGCCTCAAGCCGTCCCTTCAGGAGGATGCGCTCCTCAATCAATTCCTGTCGACGGGTCTGGACCGCAAAATAGCTCTGGGCGAAAGCAATCGGCGGCTTCCGGGGATCGCCGTTCTGGGCGATGAGGTAACAAGCGTAGCGGGTGAGCATGAAATCATCGACTTCCCGGGCAGCTCCACTCCCGAGAGCAACCATTTTCGTGACGCCACGAAAATGGTGTTCAGAATCATAACCCGTTGTTTCGCAGGAAGTAATTGCCCTTTGAACCGCGCCCAGAAAGTTTTCCCAACGGGCGTATCCGAGCGGTTCCTGGAGGTCGCGGGCAAACCAGAACTCCACCTCTGGCGCATCCGGATGAACGCGGGCGATCTCGTCGAATTGGATTTGGAGCGTTTGGATCAGTTCAGATTCCATGATCAGAATGGATGCGGGGTTATAGCCCCTATTTTTTCAGGTGCGCCTTCTCGACACGGGCCTCGTCCTCTTCCAAGGCAAGGCCGAACGCCTTTTTCACCACGTTGGTCGTGAGGATCACATTGGTCGTCACCTTGGAGACCTTGCCCCCGATGAGCGCCCGCCCCTCCCACACCGTGGCGTTGGAGCGCGACCAGTCGATGGTTTCCAGCGCCGCGATTTTTTTCCGCCAGTCCTTTGGGTGCTTCGTCAGCAGGCCATTGCCCGCCTTTCCGATCGCCTGGATGGCAATCCCATGGGAGTGGATGAAGCCCTCCCGCACCTCGCTGGCCGGTAGCCGGCCCTCCCGCACCTGGCCCCAGGCGGGAAAATGCTCAGCGACGGCCTCCCAGAAATCCCGGGCCAGAGAAGCATCCGCAACGAGATCTCCGGTCGCAAGCCCCTGCACCAAGTCGGCGCAGGCATTGTAAAAAGCGGACAGGGTGAACAACTTGCGCGAGCGCTTCGCGAGGGATGATTTCTCCATGTCCACGATGTCGCGGAAGACCTCGGATTTCATGATGACCAGCTTGGCCAGCTTCGCCTTTTCATTGCGATGATCGTAGAGCAGGCCCAGGGATCGGCTCGGGCGGATGGCGTGGCGGTTCAGGTCGGCGAACATCTGCTGGCACCGCTCCAACCCGATATCGAGGAAGAAGACCACGGCGATGGTCTCGTGCGCCAGCTCGGGTCGCTGATCCAGGGCCTCCATGATGGCGGCGCGGCGGTGTTGGCCGTCATTGATGATGAACTTCGCCTCCATCGGTACCCGGAGCAGGCCGAGCCGGTCCTGTCCGGGCAGCGCATCGAAGCGGACCGCGGAATCGATCGAGACGGTGAGGGCTGAAAAGACGTAGTCGTCCGGGTTGTCGATGATGTAGCCCGAGATCTCGGGGATTCGGGCCTTGTTCAAGGTGCGCTGGGCCCGCAACTCCGGGGGCAGCTCGTCCTCATCAAAAATCGAAATCTGACGCAGCATGCGGAGGGTCCACATGGCGACGTAGTATTCGCGGCGCGCCTGTAGACCGCGGATGACGGGAAAGGTGAGGACGGGCTCTGTATCCATGGTGTTCATCGGGCGGAGAGGCATTCAAACTCGGCCCGCGCCGCGGACTCCTCGGCCTGCGCCTGCCGACAGGCAAGTTCGGCGGCGACCAGCGTCCGTGCGTCGGCGTCGGATAGCTGCGCCTCCCGAAGATTTTGCTCGGCCACCATGAGGCGGAAGTGAGCCCGTCGGACCCGGAAATTGGCCTGGAAGAATTCCGCATCGGCCGTGTAGATCGCCAAGGCCTCTCGGGCTCCAGCTCGGAACTGTCGAGCCGTCTGCCAGTCCAAGGTGCTGTGGAAGACGTCCTGGCGCATAATGTCCTCCAAAATGGGCAGAATTTCGACGGGCGCGCCGGTCGCCCGTGCGATGTCTTCCGCATAGCCGCTGAGAGGGACGTTTTCCATTTGCATGCCGTAGGGTTTGGCGTTGACTGCTTTCGATTCGGCATAATCAACTCTCGTGTATTTCATGTCAAGACCGTTTGTTTGTCAAAATTACTATTTATTAAAACATACTTGATTCGAATTTTCCGTGAACCCCACCTACCTCGACTGCAACGCCACGACCCCACTCGATCCCGAGGTGCGGGAAATCCTGTTGCGATATCTGGCCGAAGAATACGGCAATGAGGGCAGTCGCACCCACGAGTATGGGGCCCGCGCCAAGCAGGCCGTACAGCGGGCGCGAGATCAGGTGGCGGCCGTAGTGGAGGCGACCCGGGACGAGGTGATTTTCACGAGCGGCGCCACGGAGAGCAACAACATCGCCCTGTTGGGCCTCGCGGACCACGGCCGGGAAAGTGGGCGCCGGCATGTGATCACCACTGTGATCGAGCACAAGGCCGTGCTGGAACCTTGTGAGGCTCTGGAAAAGGTGGGCTTTGAGGTGAGCCGCCTGGGCGTGGACTCCAGCGGGCGGATCGATCCTGCCGAGCTGGCTGCCACGCTCCGGCCTGAGACGCTGCTGGTCTCCGTGATGCAGGTCAACAACGAGACCGGCATCCGCCAGCCGATGGCAGAGATCACCGCCACGCTGGCCGATCACCCGGCCTATCTCCACACCGATGCCGCGCAGGGCTTTGGCAAGGATCTTGAAACGCTGAAGCTGCGGCGGATCGACCTGATCAGCATCAGCGGGCACAAGCTTTTTGCCCCGAAAGGTGTGGGCGCTCTCGTGATGCGCCGCCGAGGTTACGACCGGGTTCCCTTGCGACCGCTGACTTACGGAGGTGGTCAGGAACGGGGCTTGCGGCCGGGAACGCTGCCGGTGGCGCTCATCGCCGCCCTGGGAACCGCGGCGGAGGTTGCGGTGCGGGATCGCGAAAAGCGGCAGCGACGTTGTCGAGAGATCCGAGAGGCGGCGCTGGAAGCGCTGGCGCCGCTGTCACCCAAGATCAGCGGTGACGAGTCCCATGCCATGGATCATGTCCTCAACGTGGCATTCGGCAACCTCGACTCAGAGGCGCTCATGGTGGCGGTGAAGGATCTGATTGCCATCTCCAATGGCTCCGCTTGCACCTCCAGCAGCTACACCCCCAGCCATGTGCTGCGAGCGATGGGAATGACCGACGATGAGGCGAACAGCTGCGTCCGGGTCAGTTGGTGCCACCTCACTCCCGATGTCGACTGGGGCGCGGTAGCTGCGAGAATTCAGTCCCTGCTGTAGATAGACCCCTTGCCAAAAAACTTTGCCGAAAAAATCTCTCTTAATGGGTATGTATTCGGCTCGCTTCGCTCGGGAGGTCTCGAGAGAGCGGCCAGAATCTCCACTGGCTTCGTTGCTTCTCAGTCACGCAGCTCGCTGCGCTCCTTCGTTCGCGCCTTGCCAGTGAAAATTCTGACTCGCTCTTTTCGGCAAATCTTTCTGGCAAAAGGTCTAATCAGGGCAGCAGGGAGAATCGGCCATCCGGTTCCTGACTGAAAACTTTGGTCTTTGCCGGGGTGCAGGCATGGGCATTTTCGGCATGGCGCTTGAGGGCCGCCAGAACGACGGCCCGTCGGCTGCCCGCGGTTCGGAATGGGAACAGTCCATCCCGCTCAATGACCTCGAGAATCTCCTCGACGGTGAGGGGGCGCCCGGCCCGGCGGAGCACTTCGAGAGCGGCTTGTTTGACGGTCATGGCTTCGGTGGGACGGGTTTGCGGGCGAGACCCTGGGTCAGGCCTACTTGTTTTAGGGCAGACTCGAACTCTTCGCGGCTTGGTGCGCCAGTGTCATTGGACCCCAGCATCGTCTCCGTGATGCCCAGCTTGCGCAAGCGCTTGCTGTAGCGCTCCATCGCCTCGCGCCTTGGGTAATCCGTCGGGAGGAAACGCTCCTTGAAAAACAGGATCTGATGCACCGGTCCCTCAGCGTGGTCGATCACGCTGACGAACAAGCGTCGCAGATCGATCTTGATGCGGGTAACCAGTTCTGGAAGCGCCTTTCCGTCAAAGTCGTCGTAATGCTGGAAGGTCAGTTTCCCGGAGTAAACATGGAGCTTGATCAAATCGGCCTGACGGGGATCGCCGAAAAGCCGGGCCGCGCACTCGATGTAGATCCGGAGGATCGGCGGCAGGCGATCGATGAGGGATCGATGGATCGTGAAATGTCCTTCCTTTCCATCGAACCAACCGAATTCCAGATTCTCCATCGCCGCCTCGATTTCATCCGAGTCGCCCGCCGCAAACAACAAGGCTCTCGCCTCGTCGCATGCCCCGGCATAGTGACCGAAGAACGATTTGATGTCGGTCCGAAGGCCCTCGGAAAGATGGGCGAACGGGGTCCGCCGCTTTTGGAACTCACCGGCGGCGAGATACACGAGAAGGTCCTCTTTCCGCCGGCGCCTCGCATCCGCCAACGGTTCCTCGCCGAATTTTTCCGCGAAGAGCCGGACCGCCTGATTGATCGAAAGGCCAGCGGCCCTGAGATCCTCGGAGCGAAGATATTCCGCCGGCTTGGGCGCCCGCCCCAGCTCGATCAGCCGCTTCCAGAAATCATCGAGCAATTCGGGATGCCGATCATAGGCGGACAGGCGAACACGCTGAGGCCTCAACAAGCGGAGTCGTGAATGGATCTGTTCCCAATCCACAATGCGCTGAGTCCGCCGAGATAGGAAATCCTGCTGATCATCGACATGGCGAAAGACATAGCAGATGCCCAGCTCCACCGGAATCGGCTCCGCATGAAGGGCCTGTTCGATCAGGCCGGTCAGTTCGGTGGGCTCGAAATGCTTTTGAAAGGTATTCCGCACCGTCACGAGACCGTCAGCGTAGGCTTCCGCATACGAGTAGGATTCCCGCCCGGTGATGAGAGTGGAAACGATGAGGAGTTTTCGGGTGTGTTCCCAGGCATCCACCAGGACTTCCACCCTTTCCGCCGGGTCTTCGATGACATTGAGGACGAATCCAAGGTTCACCACATCGGCCAACGACTTATCCGCATCGGGAGCAAAATGGGGATCCCATCCTGATGCTGCGTATCCCAGCACGCTCAGACCCGCAACATCATCCCCAAGCCCACAACCATAGTCGAAAAACGTCTCCGTCTGCCGGATCAGGCCGTGATCCAACAGGCATTTTACTGGCTTGGAAAGATCGGCCCGCGACAGGGCGGTGCGATGCCGGTCAATTCGCCGGTCGGCTTCTGTGGCGGCGAGCGGCCCGTCTCCGGCTGGCTCCACCGAAATCAATTCGTGACCGCGATAGCCAAGGCCCTTTTCCGCGAGCAATCGCTCCCAGTTCAGTTTGAATCCGATGGTGGCCGTCTTTTCATAAAGTCCGGCGCCCTCCTCCTGGTCGGTGAGTCTCCGGAAGCGCTCAGCCTCCGGGTGGGAATCCGGAAGAAAGGCCTCCTTCCGATGAAGGATCGGCGGATTGGACCGATCCCGATAGATAATCCGGCGCGCCTTGGCGGTCGCCAGATCGATTGACACCGACTCGGTCAGGACAGGATGGGGATCGTCGAAAAAATCGGGATAGCTCAAAAAGGAACACCGGAGATCGACGGTCGAGAACTTGATGATGTTGAATTCTGAACCCAGCGAAAGCCGCTTCCGCAGTCGATCAGTGACGGTCCGAAGAGTCTCGGGCAACTCAAAAGTCGGATCGTCGAAAACGTAAATGGCCGTGGGAAGGCGTTTGCCGAACGCCAGCTCGGCGACGCTCTCGTGGAATGAGCCGGCTGATTGAGGGCGGGAAGGTTCAGAGGCCATCGCTTTTCTGAAACCACGATTTGTTCAGCTACCCCATGGAGTTTCTCCCTGAACCAACCTCCCCAACCATCAACCCCGCGATCACCGCATCTCCGCCTCGGCTTCCTGCTCGCTGACGCCTTCGCTCTGGAGGTAGCGGACGGGGCGGTAGCGGCGGGCGACGGGGATGAAGAGCACGGCCACGGCGAGCATGAGGTAGGCGAAGAACCGGAAATAGGCCGGGCCGGACAGGTTGAACAGGCTGTCCTCGCCCCGCACCAGCAGGACGACGAGGGCGGTGAACCAATTGCCCACCCACACGGAGAGGAGGTAGAAGGTCATGACGAGGGACTTCATCCGCGGCCGGGCCTGGGTGTAGGCGAACTCGAGGGCGGTGATCGACACCATGACCTCGGAGGCGGTCTGGAAGGCGTAGGCGAGCACCTGCCACCAGGCGGTGGGCACCTCGCCGGCGAGGATGCGGGTCTCGACCCACGCGGGGATGAGGAAGGAGGGCACGGCGAGGAACAGGCCGATGCCGATCTTGCGCAGGTCGGTGAGGGGGAAAAAGCGGTCGATGGCGGGATAGAGGACGTAATTGAAGAGCGGCACCATGACGAGGATGAAGAAGGGATTGAGCGCCTGGAACTGGGCGGCATCGAACTCGATGCCGAAGAGGCGCCGGTCCATTTTCTCCGCCTGGGCGACCCAGGAGCTGGCATTCTGGTCGAACAGGGACCAGAAGGCGGCCACGAACACGAAGTAGATGACGGACAACCGGCCGAAGGACCGCAGGTTGTCGGCGGTGAGGACCTCGCGGAAATAGGCGCTCCCGGCCGGGGGGATGTGGACGAAGCGGTGGCGTCCCATCCAGAAGACGACGGTGGCGAGGAACATGAGGATGCCGGGCACGCCGAAGGCCCACTCGGGTCCGACGCGGCCCAGCAGCGCGGGGGTGGCGAGGCTGGAGATGAAGGCGCCGACATTGATGGAGAGGTAGAACCAGCCGAACATCTTGGAGATGAGGTGGCCATTCCCCCGCCCGAACTGGTCGCCGACGTGGGCGGAGACGCAGGGCTTGATGCCGCCGGCGCCGAGGGCGATGAGCCCCAGCCCGAGGGCGAGGCCGAAGCGGGTGTCGTCAAAGGCGAGGGTGAGGTGGCCGAGGCAGTAAACGACGGAGAGGGCGATGATGGTGCGGTACTTGCCGAGCCAGGCATCGGAGATGATGGCCCCGAGCAGGGGGGTGAAGTAAACGGCGCCGTTGAAGATGTGGATCCAGAAGGTGGCCTGCTCCTCGCTCATGCGATCGGCCTCGCCGAGCCGGTTGGACAGGTACTGGGTCATGAAGGTGAAGAGGATGGCCTTCATGCCATAGAAGCTGAAGCGCTCGGCGGCTTCGTTGCCGATGATGTAGGGCACGCCGGACGGCATGCGGTCGGAGGCGTCGGGAGCGGTGCGGTAGCTGGCCATGGTCGGGGGGAGTAGTAGCGTCGGCGGGGCGGGAGGGCAAGACGGGGGTTTTTTCGGGGTCGAAGTTCGGAGTTCAAAGTTCAAAGTTCAAAGTTCAAAGTTCAAAGTTCAAAGTTCGGAGTTCAGAGTTCAGAGTTCAGAGTTCAGAGTTCAAAGTTTTAGGTTTTTGGGTTTTGGGGTTCACCACGGAGGCGCGGAGGACGCGGAGGGGGGGGAGGAATAGTGGTGGATTTGGCGGGACCTGGGAGCGCTGGCATCCTGCCGGCGTCGCTTGGCTCCGGGTCGAGAGCGTCCGCCGGCAGGGATGCCGGCGCTCCCAGGGGGCCACAGGATGTCAGCCGCGCTCGGGGTGAAAACTTTCCGATGAGACCCTGTCTGATCGGAGTGGATACCCTGTCTGATCGGAATGGCAGCGGGGGGCGCCAAGGCGGGTCTTGCCAAAGGGGCGGGAATTTTGGAGACTCGGGCGATGAAAATGCCCCTCTGTCTGTCACCGGTTCTTTTTTGGCTGTTCCTCGCTGCGGGTCTGCTGGCTCCGCTGCCGCCGTCGATGGCGCAACAATCGACCGGGGCTCCGGATGCGAAGGGGCTGGCGGGGATCCGGGCGGCGATGGAGGCGGAGATCGCGGCCCACCATGCGGCGGGGACGGTGACGCTGGTGCTGCATGACGGCCAGTTGGTCCACCACGAGGCGGTGGGCTCGGCGGACAGGGAAAAGGGGGTGGCAATGACGAAGGACGCCGTTTTCTGGATCGCCTCGATGACGAAGTCGATCAGCGTGACGGCGATCCTGACTCTGGCGGACGAGGGACGCCTCTCGCTGGATGAACCGGCGTCGAACTACCTGCCCAGCCTGAAGAATGTGAAACTGGCCAATGGGGCGGCGCCCCAGCGCCCGATCACGCTGCGGGACCTGATGTCGCACACGGCGGGCATCGCCTTTCCGCCGCGCAAGGCCACGGACGGCGCGCACTCGCTGGCGAGCTACACGGAGGAACTGGTGAAGGCACCGCTGGCCTTCGAGCCGGGCTCGGCTTACGAATATGGGTTCGGCATCACGGTGGCGGGCCGGATCGCGGAGATCGTGAGTGGGCAGCCGTTCGATGCGTTCGTGCAGGAGCGCATCCTCGATCCGCTGGGCATGAAGGATACGTCGTTCCACCCGGATGACCGGTTGCGGGCGCGTTTTGTGAAGACTTACAAGACGGCGGAAGACGGGAAGGGGCTGGCGCTGGCTTACAACACGTTCGTCACGCCGGAGGCGGCGATCCGCCGGATGACGGAGCCGTCGGGCGGGCTGTTCTCGACGGCGTCGGATCTGGCGAAGTTTTACCAAATGATCCTGAACGACGGCCTGCACGACGGCCAGCGCATCGTATCACGGGCGGCGATCGCGGAGATGACGAAGGGCCACTCGGCGGGCGGCAAGCCGGTGCCATACGGTCTGGGCTGGCAGACGGGGACGCCGGGCAAGCCGGGGATCGCTGGCTTTTCGCCGCGCGCCTTTGGTCATGGCGGGGCGTTCGGGACTCACGGCTGGATCGATCCGGAGCGCCGGGTGGTGACGGTGTATCTGGTGTCGAATGTGCTGGTGAAGGACGGCGGCCAGGCGCGCGATGCCTTTCTGTCGCGGGTGGCGGGAACGGCGAAGGCGCCGTGAAGGGGTCCAGAAATGGAGGCCCACGGAAGGCACGGAAGGCACGGACAAGGAACAGATTGGAAAGCGATTAGAGCAAGTTTAATTGATCCGTAGCCGCGCTCGCCAGAGCGTGGACCAGGGCATCGAGCCACCTTCTGGCGAAGGCGGCTACGTTTTTGTTAAAACGCTCTAACCTCTCCGAAAAGGCGAGTCTCAAGGGTCGCTTCAATGCCTCATCCTTCCGTGGAATTCCGTGCAATCCGTGGGCACTCCTTTTCCTTTCCAGGATGAAAGGAATGGCCGCGAATTGTTGGGCTGAGGCGTTTGGGGGTGGCTTGGCTTTTGGGGGGACGCGAATGAAAGGAATGAAACGAATGGCCGCGAATGGTTGGGCTGAGGCGTTTGGGGGTGGCTTGGCTTTGGGGGGACGCGAATGAAAGGAATGAAACGAATGGCCGCGAATGCTTGGGCTGAGGCGTTTGGGGGTGGCTTGGCTTTTTGGGGGACGCGAATGAAAGGAATGGCCGCGAATGGCGGGGTTGGCGCTTTTTGGGTGAGTGACGGGGCGATGTGGGCCTTTTCGGTTTGAAGTGGGGACAAAAAAAGCCCGGAGCGCGTGGGAAACGCACTCCGGGCTGTTTGAGATCGGAAGGATCGGGACCGGATGATCAGCCTTTGGCGGCGGCGTAGCGGTCGGCAACGGCTTTCCAGTTCACCACGTTCCACCAGGCGTCGATGTAGTCGGGGCGGCGGTTCTGGTAGTTGAGGTAGTAGGCGTGCTCCCAAACATCGAGGCCGAGGACGGGGGTGCCGTCGCAGCCGGCGATGTCCTTGCCCATGATGGGGCAGTCCTGGTTGGCGGTGGAGCAGACGCTGACGCTGCCGTCGGCATCGGCGCAGAGCCAAGCCCAACCGGAACCGAAGCGGGTGGTGGCGGCTTTCTTGAACTCCCCTTTGAAGTGGTCGAAGGAGCCGTAGACCTTGTTGATGGCCGCGGCGAGGTCGCCGGTGGGCTCGCCGCCGGCGTTCGGGCCCATGATGTTCCAGAAGAGGGTGTGATTGTAGTGGCCACCACCGTTGTTGCGCACGGCGGCACGGATGTCTTCCGGCACGGCGCCGAGGTTCTTGATGAGGTCCTCGATCGACTTGGCCTCAAGATCGGCCTTGCCGGCGATGGCGGTGTTGAGGTTGGTCACGTAGGCATTGTGGTGTTTGCCGTGGTGGATCTCCATGGTGCGCGCGTCGATGTGCGGCGTGAGGGCGTCAAAGGCGTAGGGCAGGGGCGCGAGTTCGTGAGCCATGATGTTTTTTCGATGGGTTGTGGATGTGGAATGGGTAGGAGACAGTCCGGGCGATCTTTCCTACGCGCGACCCGGTGCGGTTGGATTCGCACCGAAAGGGCCGCGGTCGGGGATCGACCGGTCCGGGACCGTAAGGCACTTGCCGGAAAAATCAAAAGCCCGATGGCGTCCCCGCTCCGCCGGTCGGGCTGTCACGGGCTCCGGGGGCGGAACAAACTACAGGGACGCGCGCCCCGGCCGGCTTTTCCGCCCGGAGACCGACCGGGGAGTTGTCAGGGGCGGGCATCCGTCCTTATGATTGGCTCGTTGCGCGGCTTTTGCCTTTTTTCATCGCCGCCCCTCCCCTTCCCTTTCCTCCCCCATGATCGAATACTCTCCCTCACGCGTGCCCGGCTGGCTGTCGCTCGGTCTGGTGGCGATCCTCGGCGCGTCGGGCGCGGCGATCGGCCAACAGGCGGGCCGGGCGGTGCCGGATACGGCGGTACTCTCGTCGAAGCCGCTGACGATCGCTCCCGCGCCGGCGGATGGCGGGCCGCTGTTCGAGGCGGTGCCGGGGGAAACGACCGGGGTGACGCTGCGGCATGAGATCCTGCCGGATCATCCGCTGCGGCGGCTCTATCCCTACGCCTGGGCGACGGGCGGCGTGGCGATCGGCGATGTGAACGGCGACGGGCGGGCGGATCTCTTTTTTCCCGGCGGGCCGGGGCCGAGCCGGCTCTATCTGCAATCGGGGGATTTCCTGTTTTTCGACGCGACGGAGAGCGCGGGCATCGTCCCGGACCCGGCGGCGTGGTGCTCGGGGGCGGCAATGGCGGACATCGACAACGACGGCGACCTGGACATCTATGTGACCGCCCACGGGTCGCCGAACCGGCTCTACATCAATGAGGGCAAGGAAGGCCGGGCGCATTTCCAGGAACGGGCCAAGGCCTGGGGCGTGGATCTGGTGGACGGGTCGCTGAACGCGGCCTTTGCCGATTTCGACCGGGATGGCTGGCTGGACCTGTATGTGCAGACCTACCACCTGGAGTCGCCGACGGGCCGGCCCGAGGGAGAGCTGGAGATCACAATCCGCGACGGGATCCCCTTCCTCCGCGACGAGTGGCAGGCCTACTACGTGGCGAGGCGCAAGCCGGACGGAGACTACACGTGGACAGAGGGCGGCCGGCCGGACTACCTGCTGCGCAACACGGGCCAGGGGAAATTCGCCGATGTCACCGGGGCGGCCGGTCTCGCGGTGGGCCGGGCCTATGGGAGCTCGGTGACGTGGTGCGATGTCGATCACGACGGTCTGCCGGACTTGTATGTGGGCCACGACGGGCTGGATCCGGATCTGTTTTACCGCAACGGGGGCGCGCGCGGCTTTGCCGAGGGCACGCGCCGGGTGTTTTCCCAGACGCCGTGGTTCACCCGCGGCGCGGTGTCGGCGGACTTCAACAACGACCTGCTGGTTGATCTGCTGGTGTCGAATGCCGGGGCCGGTCCGGCAGAGGCAGTGACGCCGCCCGACGAAGCCCACCGGACGGCGATGCTGACGAGCGGCGGAGCCCCCCAGGTCGCCCGCAACGCGCTGCTGATCAATGCCGGCACGGCGCGTTTCCTCGACGCCGCCTGGATGGCTGGTCTGGCGCGGACCGGGGCGACGTGGAGTGTGAAGGCGGGGGATTTCGACAACGACGGCTGGGTGGATGCCTTTTTTGCCAACGGAGCGGTGCGGGACGCGGGGAATCGGCCGCCCGACTCGCTGGCCGGGGCGAATCTGGTGGGCAAGACCCGCTGGGATCTCCTCGCCGACGCCGCGCCGCGCCGGGAGGCGAATCTGGCGTTTCGCAACCGGGGCGATTTGAACTTCGAAAATGTCTCGGACGCCTGGGGCCTGGGCCATGTCGGGATGAGCTACGCGGTCGGCAGCGGCGATCTCGACGGCGACGGCGATCTGGACCTGGTGGTCTGCCACGCGGGCGAGCCGGTGACGCTGTATCGCAACCGCTCAACGGCAAAGCGCCTGCAAGTCCGCCTGATCGGCCGCGCCAGCAACACGTGGGGGCTCGGAGCGGAAGTTACGATCGCGGTCAAGGGCCGCGGCCAGATGCGCCAGTTGCATCCGCACAGTGGCTCGCTGGCCTCGGACGAACCGCTGGTGCATTTCGGCCTCGGCGACGCCACGGAGGTGGAACGGCTCACAGTGCGCTGGCCCAGCGGGGCGGTGGAGACGTTCGAGCATCTCCCCGCCGATCACCGCCACACCATCGTCGAGGCGAACAGCATGATTCCCCCGGTCGGCCGGATGCGGCGGCCGCAGCCGATGTTTTCGGCCACCGGCCTGCTGGGTGGCGCGGGTCTGCCCGAGGCCATCGCGGAAAAGCCGGCCCAGCCCGAGTGGCTCGGTCGCCTGGGTCCGGGTCTGGCCTGGCTGGATCTCGATGGCGACGGGCGCGACGAATTTTACTTTCCCGGCTCGCGGGGCATTCCCGGCCGGCTCGTGACGCAGTCGCTCGCCATGGCCCAACGGAAGCAGCCCTTCGGGGCCGATGCCGCGGCCGAGGACACGGCGGCGGTGTTTTTCGATGCCGACGGGGATGGCGACGCTGATCTCTATGTCGGCAGCGGCGATCCCGAGGCCGAGCCGGGCAGCGAGGGTCTGCATGACCGGCTCTACCTGAATGACGGCCTGACCTTCACCCGCGCCCCGGCCGATCACCTGCCCGACCTGCGCGAAGTCACCGGGCCGGTGGCGGCGGCGGATTTCGATCGTGACGGCGATGTGGATCTCTTTGTCGGCACCCGGCTCGGTCTGGGAGGCGATCCCCTGCGACCCACCAGTCGGCTGTTGGTGAACGACGGCAAAGGCACCTTCACCGAGGCGCCGGCCGACGTCGCGGACGGTCTCGGCGACAGCGGTGCAGTCAGCGCAGCCCTGTGGACTGATCTGGATGCCGACGGCTGGCTCGACCTGATCGTGGCCGCCCACGGGGGCCGCATCGGGGTGTGGAAAAATGCCGCCGGCCGGCTGGCCGACGCCAGCGAGGCTGCCGGCACGGCGACTCTGGTGGGCGGTTGGAACGGTCTCGCCGGCGGTGATCTGGACCAGGACGGCGACATCGACTACGTGGTCACGAACGAGGGCCTGAACGAGCCAGCCGTCGCCGATTCCAGCGCCGCCGGGGACTCCGGACGGGTGCGCGAGAGCGGCCTGTTGATCAACGACGGCACCGGCCGGCTCGCGTTCCGACCCCTGCCCCGTGTGGCCCAGACCGCCCCGGCTTTTGGCGTGGTGGTCAGCGATCTGAATGTCGATGGCAAGGCTGATGTCTATCTGGTGCAAAACCGGGAGCACGCCGGCCAGTCACCCGATCCGGCGGCCGACGGGCTGAGCCTGCTGCTCATCGGCACCGGCGATCCGGATCATCCGCTACTGCCGGTGTGGCCGGACGACAGCGGGCTGGTCCTGTTCGGACAGGGACGGGGCGTGGCGACCGTCGATCTGAACGATGACGACCGGGCCGATCTCGTGGCCGGGCTCAATGAGAACGATCCGGCGGCTTTCCTGAACCTGACGGGCGACAGCGACCGCCAGCCCTTCAAGGTTTCCCTGCTGGAGCCGGGGCGGATCGCGGCGGGAGCGCGCGTCACGGTCGCCTGCGCCGGAATGGCCCCCCAGGTCGCCGAATACCATGCCGGGGGCGGATTTCTGAGCCAGAGTCCGCCGGTGCTGTTCTTCGCGGCACCGAAGGTGGCCGGCGCCTCGGCCAAAGTGGTGATTCGCTGGCCCGACGGCAAACTGACGGAACGGACCGTCTATTTCGACTGAGTCCGACTCAGTGGACTAAAACTGGGAGCCGGCGATCTCTGCCGGCCTGCCCCGGAACGGTCCGCCCGCACAAACGAAGCGGCGGACCGGCAATCATTTTCCCCCGAACGGGCGGAAAATCAGGCCTTGGCGGCGGCGCGGGCCTTCTTGATGATCGAGCGGACAGTGTCGGACGGTTGAGCGCCCTTGGACAGCCAGCCTTCGATCTTTTCGAGATCGAGGCGGTAATTGTCGCCATCCTTGAGCGGATCGTAATTGCCCACGATCTCGATAAACCGGCCGTCCTTGCGGGCGCGGCTGTCCGCCACCACCACCCGGTAGTAGGGACGATCCTTGGTGCCTTCGCGTCTGAGTCTGATCTTAACCATCGCTTTGAGTCTGCCCGCCGTTTTGCCTCATGAGGCGCGGGAGGGGTGGATTTGTAAGCCGAAACTTCCGGAAATCAAGGAACAAAATTTTGTCCCTGTCGCAGCCGATTCCGGGGCGGCGGCCGAGGCGCTCACCTGCCCTCCCCGCCCAGCATCCGGGCGCGGGCGATGGCGCGGAGCATGCCCCGGGCCTTGTTGACGGTCTCGATGTATTCGCTGGTGGGCACGGAATCGGCGACGACGCCGGCGCCGGCCTGAACGTAGGCCTTGCCGTCCTTCAGCACCACGGTGCGCAGGGCGATACAACTGTCGTGGTTCCCGTCGAAGCCGAAGTAGCCGACCGCCCCGGCGTAGGCGCAGCGTTTGGCTTTCTCCAGTTCGTTGATGATCTGCATGGCCCGGACCTTGGGGCTGCCGCTGACGGTTCCGGCGGGAAAGGTGGCGCGCATCACGTCGTAGGCGCTGTGCCCGGGCGCGAGGCGGCCGGTGACATCACTGACGATGTGCATGACGTGGCTGTAACGCTCGATGCGCTTGAAGTCGGTGACGTGGACGCTGTTGTATTGGGCGACCCGTCCCACGTCGTTGCGGGCGAGATCGACCAGCATGACGTGCTCGGCCAGCTCCTTGGGATCGGCGAGGAGGTCGGCGGCGAGGGCGGCATCCTCCTCGGGCGTCCGGCCACGGGCCCGGGTGCCGGCGATGGGACGGATCTCGATTTTTCCCTCGATCGCGCGCACGTGGACCTCGGGCGAACTGCCGACGAGGGCGAACTCGTCGCCAAACTGGAGGCAGAACATGTAGGGCGAGGGATTGACGTGCCGCAGGGTCCGGTAGAGGTCGATCGGCCGGCCGGAGAAATCGGTCTCGAAGCGCTGCGACGGCACGAACTGGAAGATATCGCCGGCGAGGATGTATTCCTTCCCGGCGGTGACCATGGCTTCGTACTCGGCCTGGGTGGTGTTGCTGCGCGGCTCCTCCTCGGGCGGCTCGGTCATCAGGGACAGCGGGGCGACGCTGAGCGGGGCGGCCAGTCGGGCGATGATGGCGTCGATTTTTTCCCGCGCCGCGGCATACCCGGCCTCGTCGGTGGCGTGCTCGTCGGTGTGGACGTTGGCGACGACCTGGAGCTTGCGGAAGCGGTGGTCGAAAATGACGAGGGTGTCGGTGATGAGGAACACCATGTCAGGCAGCCCGAGGGGATCCGGCGGCGCATCGGGCACGGTGGGCTCGAAGTAGCGCACCATATCGTAGGCGAGATAGCCGACCGCCCCTCCCGTGAAAATGGGCAGGCCCTCGACGCGGGCGGGCCGGTAGCGGGCCATGATTTTCTCCACCTCGGCCAGGGGGTCCTGGCAATCCGCAGCGAGGGGCCGGGTGACAAAATCGCCGCCATTCTCCCGGATCGCGATCTGCCGACCCTGGGCCCGGATTTCCAGGCGCTCACCCGCCCCGAGGAAGGAGTAGCGCCCGATCTGCTCGCTGCTCTCCGCCGACTCGAGGAGGAAGCAGGGGCCACCGTCGTTGAGTTTCTGAAAAGCAGACACCGGCGTCTCGTAATCGGCGGCCAGTTCCGTCCACACGGGAATCAGGTTCGCACCCGATTCACGGAGTTGGCGGAAGTCGTCGAGCGAGGGGCGGAGGGGGGTCATGGGATGGAATGCAGTGGAGAGTAAACAGGGAAAAAGAGATGAGCAGTCAGTGGGCAGAAATCAGAGGGGCGGATTCGAGGGCTGAAACGACGCCGCAACGGATACGCCGACTTTTTCATCCGAGCCACCACGGAATCAGCATCGAGCCATCCGGCGATTCACCGGCTGCGACTTACCGCCGACCCATCACCCCGCGGCCCAATGCCGACTTTTCACTCTCTACTGTTAACTGGCCAACTCTCCGCCAACCGAAACCCTCCCTCCGCTCGCATCGGCGGCGAGGGCCGCCTCGAGGACGCGGGCGATGCGGACGCCCTCGCGGAAGTCCGGCTGGATGCCGGTGCCTTGGGCGATGGCATCGAGGAAATCGGCGGCGGCATGCACGAAAGGGTGCTCGTAGCCGATGATGTGACCGGGCGGCCACCAGTTTTTCACGTAGTCGTGGCAGCGCTCGGTGGCGAGGATGTCGCGGAAGCCGCGGGCGTGGGCGGGGTCGGCTTCGCTGTAAAACTGGAGGCGGTTCATGTCCTCCATGTCCCAGGTGAGAGCGCCCTTGCTGCCATAGATCTCGAAGGTGTGGCGATTGCGTCGTCCGGTGGCATAGCGGGTCGTCTCGATGGTCCCAAGGGCGCCATTGGCGAACTCAGTGGTCAGGAGAGCGGCACACTCGACCTCGACCTCGCCCTGGGTGGCGGGATCCTCGGCCAGGGGACGCCGGGTGATGAAATTTTTCATCCGACAATCGAGGCTGACGATGTCGCCGACGAGGAAATGGGCGAGATCGATGGCGTGGGACCCGAGATCCCACAGCGGACCGGCGGCAGCGGTGGCTTTGCGGAGTTTCCAGTCGATGGGATGCTCGGGATTGATGAGCCAGCTCTGTTGGTAGGCGCCGCGCCAGTGATAGATCTCGCCCAGCTCACCGGCATCGATGATCTGGCGGGCGAGGACGACAGCCGGACAGCGGCGGTAGTTGTGGTTCAGGTAATGAACGACGCCGGCGCTCTCGGCGGCGGCGAGCATGGCCTCGGCCTCGGCGAGGGTGTTGGAAAAGGGCTTTTCACAAAAGAGGTGCTTGCCGGCCTGCGCGGCGGCAATGGCGGTCTCGGCGTGCAGATAAGTAGGCAGGCCGATGTCCACGATGTCGATGTCGGGACGCTCCACGACGCGCCGCCAGTCGGTGTCGGTCTCCTCCCAGCCCCACCGTGAGGCAAAGGCCTGGAGATCGGCGGCATCGCGGCCGCAGACCACTTTCAGAACCGGCTCGGCGGCGGGATCGAAGAACTTCGTGACCTGCCGCCAGGCATTCGAATGGGCGCGGCCCATGAATCGGTGGCCGAGCAGGGCGATATTGAGCTGTTTACGGGCTGCCATGATGCCGCGCGACTAAACGGGAAATCGGCGGGAGGGCAAGGAGGGGTTGTGATTTCGCCCTTCGATGGGCTGGGCTCGATCCTCACAATTTTGCCGCCACTTCCATGGCGACGCCCTGCCGCAGGCACCAGGCCATGGCATCGTGATGACCCAGCGAGGCAGCGCGGCGCATCCACGCGGCAGCGCCATCGAGATCGCGGGACAATCCGAAGCCCGCCTCCAGGCAACGTCCCAGAGCGTGCATGCACTCCGCATCCCCCAGATCAGCGCCGGTTTGATACAATCGTGCGGCGCGGGCTTTGTCCTGGTCGATGCCGAGGCCCTTCGCGTAGAGGGTGGCGAGATTGTAATGAGCAAAGGCATTGCCCGCCTCGCAGGCTCGCTCGAACAGCTCCCGGGCACGCCCGTGATCGACCGCACGACCCCATCCCAGCGTGTGGCAGACGCCAAGCAGATCAAGCGCCCGGGCATCACCGGCCTGGGCGGCTTTCTCAACCCAGTTCGCCCCTTCGACCAGGTCCACCGGCACGCCACGTCCCCGGAGCAACGCCGCGCCATAGAGCATCTGCGTGGCGGGATCGCCCGCCTCGGCACCACGACGCAGCCACTCGATCGCCTCGGGCAGACTGTCGGGCACCTCGGACAGGATGAGCCCCAGGATGCGCTGATGCCGCGGCTGACCCGCCTCGGCAGAACGGCGGAGCCACAGCAGTCCGAGCGCCCGATCGCGGGGCAGGTAGTAATCGGCCAGCAGCCAGGCGGCGCGCGGCGCATGCTCGGCGGCACGCTCCAGACGAGCGGCGGCGGCATCGGAGGGCTGTCCCGCTGTTTCGGATCGCGACCACGCGTCCAGAGTGGACCACAACTGGTCGCGGGCTTCGGTCGATTTCGGCTCCAGCTCGAGGGCGCGCAGGAAGAAATTCACCGCGTCGGGCAAGCGGCTCCCGGCAACAGCTTCCTGCCCCAGCCGAATGGCCTCCTCAGGGCGGGTGATGGCCTTCAAATCGTCGCCGACCGCGGATTTCTCGCCCGCATCGGTCGGGAGAGACCCGGCCGCGGTCGCCAAGTCCCGCGCCGCCTCGCGGAGGTAGTCACGGTGCAGGGCGGGCTCAAGAGATTCGGCAAAGGTCTCGCGATCGACCGAGGCGGCGATGGCCACCAGTCCGTAGGTGACCGCCCACACCAAGGCCGCGCCGATGAGCGAGATCCCCACCAACCGCCCGTAGCGATGCCATCCGGCGCCCACCCGGCTCGGCTCACCATCGCCTGCGGCAACGAGCGGTTCAGAGTCCGGCTCGGTGGCTGCGGGGCGCTCCTCATCGAGCGGCATCTCCGGCAAGCCGAGACTTTCACGCAGACTGGAGGACCGGACCGAGCCGCCGGCCACGGTTGCCGATTTTTCCTCGGACGCAGCCGCATTCTGAACGGCAGCGGACTCGTCCGTGGCTTCGACCTCCGGCGTGGCGCTGGTCATGAACGCCAGAAAAGACATCGGCTCCCCGGTCTCACCAGATTCGCTGTGAACCTCAACAGGCTCACGAGACTCGGGCTCGGTCGGGACAGGCGGCGACTCCGCCACCGGGGTCTCATCCAGCGCGGGTGAAACCGACGGTTCCGGTTGTTCGATGGACTCGGAGTTGGCCTCGATCGCGGGCGTCTCCCCGTCGATCGCGGGAAGCTTCGCCTGAATCTCACCTGCCTCGTCATCCGGGCAGGCATCGACCGGCTTTTCCTCCTCAGCCGCAGTCTCGGCGGGCGCTTCGATGACCGCCGTTTCCGGCTTCCGTCCGAAAGGAAAGAGCAACCGGCGAAATCCGGACCGTTCCGGAGCGGAGATCGGCGTCGCAGCCGCCTCGGCCTGAGCAATGGGCGCCTCCATGACGGCGGCATCCTCGATCAAGCCGAGCGACTCGACTGCCGGTTCAGCCTGAGACTCGGAAACCGGTCCTCTGGCTGCCACGTCGGCCGGCTTGGCCTCTGATGCCGTCGGGGCCTCGTGAAATTCGCCGTCCGCGATGACACCGAGGAACTCCACATCGGCAGCAGGCTGCGCCGGGGCGGTGAATCGCTGGCGGGCCTGCTTTTCGGCCACCAATTCCCGCGTCGTGTGGAGACCGAAGGGCTTGAGCGAACGGGACAAACGCGACGCTCCGTTTGTCGCCGTCGTTTGGGAAAAGGTCGCCGCCTTGGCAGCCGCCGCATCCGGGTCGAAATCATCGAGCACGCCCACCGGTGCGGAGACGGGGCTGTCCTCGTCGCTGGCGGAGGTTTCCGCCGGAACCACCGTGTCATCCAGCCCGAGGGCGCGGGACAACTCATCGAGCAGGAGGGACTGGACCTGCCCGGGATCCTCGCACAGGCGCAGCCGGAGCTGTTCGAGCACCTGGGTTACTTCGATGGGCAACCCGGGCCGCCTGGGCACCGGTTCTGTCCAGCGAAACCGCCGTCCGGTCAGCATTTCTGAGATCAGCGGCAACAGCACGGCCGCGCGGCGTCCCCGCTCGCCCGTCTTGCCCCCGGCGCGGACCCGCTCCATCACCGGGGCCGGCAGATTGAGTCCCTCGATCAGTTCCTCCGCCGTCTGGTGCAGGCGCAGGCGCACCGGCAATCTCCGCCACACCGACACATTGCCCAACTGGGCCGCCTCGACGAGCGCGCTGATCGAGGCATCGCCGGTGACGAGATACACATCGCGCGCCCCGAGACGCCAGACCGGCGGCGCTCCCGCGGTGCGCTCGATCACATCGAGCGCCGCATTCACTTTCGCCGCGATCTCACGCACCGATCCCGGGCGCAGCGCCCCATGGCTGCGCACCAGCGACGCGATCGATACGCCCTCGACCCGTTCCTCACCGATCAACAGGCACCGTCCCCAGGTCTCCAAAGCCACCACGGACAGTTGATTCGGCAGACCGCGACCCGGTCGCCGCAGGGCGGAGAGGTGTTGTTCCAGCCAGCCTTCCCGCGGCACACTGTCGAATCCGGGGAAAAGCTGGAAACGCAGCCGTTTGGTCGGACCACTTCGGTCTCCGGCGGCGTCGAAAGCGTATCCGAGGTCCTCCGGCACCGAGGGGCCCGAGACGCGGTAGCCCGGTCCGGCGTCAATGGAGTCGTGTCCGGCCATCAGCCAGTCGCGGAAAAAGCATTTCACCGGAGGCAGATCGCCCTCCTGTCCCGCCTCCAGGCCGGCCCGCACCGCGCGCAGAGCCGCGGTAAAGCTCTCCAGAGTGGCATGGCGCGGATGCCCCGGCTCGCCTTTCAGCACATCGTGCAACAGGGAGCGCAAATTTTCCGTCGTCTGACGAGCCTCGCGATCAAAGAGCGAAAACGGGGCAAATCGAAACACAAATCCCGACAGCAGACTGTAGAGAGCCAGCGCCACCCGCTCCACCACTTCTGCGGTCGACTGACAGGGCGGCATCAGCCAGCCCCCGTAGTCCGCGACATGCAGCCGCAGACCTGTCGATCCTGACGGACGATCCTGGGTCACAAAGAAGCGCCCGAAATCAAAATGACTCAGGCAATTGGGCAACTCGTCATGGCTGGACAGGATCGACAGCAGATCCAGCGTCAGATCCACCGCCAGCGTCTCGGACAGCGGCCCCACCCGCCGCAGGTAGCCGCCGAGCGGCTCGCCTCCCGGCAGGCCTTCGGCGTAGTACAGTTCGGTGTCGTCGCGACCACTGCCCAGGATCGGCGTCAGGCGGGGATGAGCCCTCTCCCGGATCGCCGCGATCTCGCGCTCGAACCGATCCCCCGCCCCGTCCTCGGGCGCTGCCAGTCCTTCGAAAATGTGGAGCAGAGCCAGCCGAAAATCCCGGCAATCAAGCACCAGAAACACCCGCTCCCCGTTCCGGTCCGATGGCAACTCCGCGAGCGATCCCTGTCGGTCCCTGACGAAGCGAAACTGATCGAACTCGGCAATCATGGCAGGATTCGGTAAAAATTTTAAAGCCCCACAGCCTATTTCCCGACAAAACGCCCCCTCGGGAGCCGGATTTTGTCTGACAGGCGCAATAATTATCACATTTTTAGCCCAATTCTGCAAGATTTTTCATATTTGATCGGGTTTTTTGAAAGATTTCCCTTCGAAAGAGCCCCTCGGTGGCCCGGCCGGGCCGGGCCAGAGGCGAGGAAAGGGTGACGTCCTCCGCCAAAGCGTGGCCGGATGCCCTGGCCCACGCCACGTTCCGGCCAGCACCGCTACAGTTGGTCGGATTCCATGAGACCACGCCCGGTCATTGGCCACGCGGACCAGCAGCCTCAGTCGGCGGGTTTTCGCAGCCCCCCCTTTCGGTCGGACATGCCAAAAAAAAGCCGAAACTCACCTCACCGCCGATCCCGATCCCGATCGCGTCCCCGATCCGAACTGGACGAGGAGCCGCTGGACGATGACGGCGGCGGCGGCGGACTCGCCGTCGATGAGCCGCTCGGTGGCGTCGGCATGGTGATGTCTCCGCCGTCGATGAGGCGCGTCATCGCCCCCCGGATCAGGTTGCCCCGCTCCTCGCGGCTCATGTTCGGGTAGCTCTGCATCGACTGCCGGATGTATTCGCGCAGTTTTTCCTGCTTCTCCGGCGGCAGCGACTTGTAGCGCTCGATGTCCTGCGGCGACGGCCCGCGCCGCTCGCCATCCTTGCCCGAGGAGGAACTGCCGCTCGAGGACGGCCCCTTGCCCTGCGGATTCTTCGGCAACGGCGCGACGCGCTCGGGCTCGAATTTCAGTTCCACCTCCTCACCCGCGACGGCGATGGTGGCGCTGACCTGAAACAGATCCTCCCCGCCGATCACGGATTTCAACTGCATCCGCTCGGCATTCGCCTGACTCTCGGTGACGAGGATCGACTTCTTCGTGTCGCGATTATAAAGCGTGGCGACCTGCTCGCCGTTGATCTCGGCGATGCCCCGCAGCGCATAGGTCTCGGAGAGGTTCAGCGTGCGGACGAACGGCGAGTGCGTCATGATCTGATCAAAATGACCCGACTCCAGCGGCTGCGGCAGGTCCGCATCGACTGACGATTCCGTCTGGGCAAATGCCGCCGCCCCACCCACCGCCAGCAAACCGGCAGTCAGGCCCGGGAAAAACAGCGGCGGCAGTCGGCGGCTCATGATCGGGTCGTCAATTCCAGCTTTTGCCCACCCTCCGCCGGTGCGGCGGGCGCGCCTTCCTGCGGCTGCTGGGGATCGGTCCCCGGCTCCTCCGTGAGCGGCGCCTCGCCCGCGGACGGGGCGAACCAGCGCGCCACCGTGACCTCGCACTCGGCCTGGGGCTCCACCTCCTTGGCCTTGTCATCGAGTTCCAGTTCCAGCGTCTTGATGACTTGGAATTTCTCGGGCGATTGCAGCGTGGACAGCCACTGCGTCACCACCGCGGCCTCGCCCCGGATGCGCAGATAGACCGCCACTTCGTCGTAGAACTGATTGCTGACCGGCTCGGACAGGCTCTGGCGATCGATCCGGATCTTGCGCTCGAACAGCTCGTTTTGCAGCGTCTGCATCAGTTCGCCCTGCACATTGCCCACCGATTTCCCCTGCCGGGCCAGCGAGGGCGGCAGATTTGCCAGGATCCAATCGCGGCGCTTGTCCCACAGATCCTTTTCCTCCAGCCACATCTCGTTCTCGGCCAGTTCGTTTTTCAGCGCCACGATCTTGTCCTTGCCCCCGCCCAGCGTGCGCAGCACGGCGCGTCCGGCGAACAGGTTCGCCATCACAAAGATCGTCAGCAGGCACAGGCCCAGCAGGCGCTTTTCCCTAGTTGTCAGCCCCTTCATGTTTCGGTCGGCCCTGGATCTGGAAAGTGGCCATGTTGTTTTTTTCCACCCGCGGTTGCGGCATGCTCCAGGCGTAGGCCTGGAAAAACGGGTTCTTTTCGAGATCCTCCTTCAGCCGGAAAGCCATCTGCACATCCCGCGCCGAGCCATCGATCTCGATCTCGCGACCCTTGGTCTCGTACTCGCGCACCAGCACGCCACTGCCGGGCATCACGCGGGTGAATTCGTTCAACTGCACCAGCGGAAAGTAGTGCAGGTCGATGGCCGGCTCCAGCGCCCGCCACCGGGCCTCGGTCTCCTGGATCAAAGCCACGTCCGGCCGGGTCGCCTCGACCTTGGCTTCCAGTTCCGCGATGGTCGCCTCGGTCTTCTTCGCCGACATCCAGATCCACGTGCCCGCCACGGCATAGACCGCCGCCGCCGCCAGACCGATCAGCACCCGCCGCCGGCCTGCCGCCCGGCGCCGCCGCGCCTCCCGCACCGCCTGGGGCAGGAAGCGGTCGTCGACGGCCGGCGCCGCGACCGTCTCCGGGGCCTCGGCGCGGAATTCCACCGGGATCAGCAGCGCCTTTTCGAAAGCGCGCCGCCCGTCGCCCGGATTCGCCGCGATCGAGCCGACCACGAGCAGTTCCGGCGTCTCGTCGAGCAAATCCTCCGCCTGCAGCGACAGGGTGGTGAGGTTGATCTCCTGCGCCAGGGCCTGGCTCAGCTCCGGCTCGGCGCTCAACACCTGGAGATGGGTCAGCCGTCCCTGATGATTCGCCGCCAGCACCAGCCGCTGATGCTCCCGCCACAGCAGCAGCCGGCCCTCCGGCAGTCGCAGCAGGGAAGCCGACGGCGCATAGCCCGCCGCGCGCGGCAGGCACAGGGCCTCGGGAAAATCCTCCGACAGCACATCGACCGCCAGCCAGGTCTCGTCCGCCCCCTGCGACACCACCCGATGCTGGTGAGGCGTCGCCGCCGCGTCGCCGTGGTGCGCCCAGCCGCGCCGCTCCACCTGGGAGCCGACCATGCCGGAAAACAGCGAGGCATCCGTCGTCGGCACCTTCAGGGAAAACGTCGTGGAAAAGGTCGCCGGCACCCCGACCAGCACCTCCGCGCCCGAGCCGGCCACCTCCGCCAGCTCACGACCAGCCGACGCCTCGATCCGGCGTCCGGATCGCAGGGTCCAGCCCCGATCCTCGTCGGGCAGGGCTATTTTGGGGCGGCTCATGGCTGATGTGACAGGGTGCGGTCGGAGATCAAACAGGGTACGATCGGAGATCCAACCCTGTTCCATCGGAATCGTTGCGCCCACCCTCCCGCCAAATCAAGAAAAAGGCGAGACCCCGATCCACGTCTTTCTCCGTCTCCCGACCGCTGACGGATCACTCCTCCAGCCGCGCCACCGCCGTGCCGGCACTGTCGTTGGTGGCGCCCTCGGTCAGGACCACGAGGCGGAAGATGTATTCATCGCCAATGGTCCCGGTGCTCTCGATGCGCCGGGTGTTGCCCTCCAGGGTCACGGAATCCTGAATCCGCTCCCAGTCGTCGCCGCTCAGTCCCAGCAAGGAGCGCACCTCGTCAAAATTGCCAAAGCGATAGTCGTCCTCGTTGCCCTCGACCAGATCGTTGCCGCCGCGGGTGGCGGCGAAGCTCATCGCCGCATCGCGGGTGCAGCCGAAGAAAGCCTCGATCAGATCCGCCGGCGCGGCATTCACATCGATGTCGCCATCGCCGTAGAGGGTGAAGTAGTCGCGCCACCGCGGCTGCAGCTTGGCCACCCGGTCCATGCCGCGGACGAGCAGCAACTGGTCGAGCGAGGTGAATGCCTCGTTCGCGGGAAAGTCCGGAAATTCCAGCGCCGAGTAGTAGTCGCGCTCGGCACCGTTGGTGCGGGCTTCGCCGTTTCGGTCCACCCAGTCGGCCAGCGACTCGGCCGCGATGGCCGCCTCGGTGGCGTCGAGACCCCAGATGACGAAGAGGTCCTGCACCGTCTCGATGAATAGATCCTCCTCCAGCAGACTGACGAGGATGCGGCCGCCCTCGCTGCCGATGCGGACTTCGATCTTGCGGCCGTCGGGAAATTCCTGGCGCAGCACGGGGTCACCCCGCTCCACCTGCGGATGCATCGCCAGCGCGATGCCCGACTCGGCTAGCAGCTTGGCCTGGAACCGGCCGCGCTCCAGCGAACTCTCGTCCCAACTAAACTGCGACACCTGCATCAGCGCCACCACGATGAGACCGATGAAAGTGACCGCGAAGATTACCAGCATCAAAGCGAGACCGCGCTGCCGTTGCCGCCGGCCCGTGTTGGAAGGTCGCGTCTTCATCGGCCGCCACCGCCGCCGCCTCCTCCGGCACTGCCGCCGCCACCACCACTGCCACCGCTGTTGCCTCCTCCTCCACCGCCGGGATTTCCGGGCGGGCCGCCTCCGGGGCGTCCACCACCTCCTCCTCCCGGACCACCAGGACCGCCACCAGGACCGCCGGGCCTGCCGGGACCATCGCCGCCACCGGCTCCGGGCGGCCTGCCTCCACCGCCACCGGGACGACCGTCTCCACCGCCTCCTCCGCCGCCGCTGGATCCGGAACCGGATGAGGTCGATGTCGGGGTGGATGACGACGACGAGCCCGATGTCGACTGTTGCTGCTGCTGGGGTGGTTCGCTGAGGTGGGAAGGCACTTCGAATACCACCCGGATCGGCGCGGGCCGGTAACGATCGTCCAGGGAAAGCTCCAGCAGTTCGGGCAGGCGGTCGTCTTCCTCCCAGGTGTCGATCCAGTCGCGCTGTTCCTCGTCCCAGAAGCGCCAGCTCATCTCGGTGATGCCATCCAGCACCGGCAGCCAGTAGCGCCCGTCCTCGTCCGCCTGCAGGAAGGTCTCGTCTCCGGCCCGGAAAACCATGCCGTCGCCATCCGAGTCACTGGGCGCGAAATCCTCGCGGCTCACCGCGATGTTGAACAGCGGCGGGCTGTCCGCGCTGTCGGCAAAGGCCGGATCGCGGTCGGGCTCCGTCTGCGGTCGCAGCCCGATCACGGTGTCGCCGTTGCCGATCACCCGGTCGCCGAAGTGAAACGCCGTCGGCGCCCCGGAGATCGTCATTTCATAGGAGCCGGATGCCGTTTCCTCCGGCGGCGTCAGCTCCAGCTTCGCGCCGTTGGGCAGGGACTCGATCGAGCGTCTCATCAGGCCGAGGAACCGGGAAATCTGCTCGTCCCGCTGGTCGAAGGTGCGGATCTCATCGGCTGCGTCGCCCACTTTCCACATGATGCCGAACAGGGTGCCGGCGAGCAGCCCCAGGATGGACAGCGCCACCACGATCTCGAAGAGCGAAAAGCCGGACTCCCCTCCCCGGCGCCGGTGCTCGGCTGGCGGCGTCGGTTTCATCGTCTCCGGGCGCGCTCCTGGGGTTGGTGGATGAAAATGCGGGCCGTCTCGACCTGCTCGCCGCCACTGTCCTGAAAGGTCGCGGTCGCCGTGAGCTGGTAGAGGTCCTCCAGCGCGTCCCCGTCCACATTGGCGAGGCTCAGCGGCTCCACCGTGGTGCGGAAAGTCACCTCGAGCGCCTCGTCGAGCCGCTCGACGGTCATTTCCTCAACCGGCCGGTGCTTCATCTCCGTGAGCAGCGACTCCAGTTGGTATTGGATCAGCCGGTCGCGCGAATAGCTGTTCGAGGTGTCGCTGATCTTTTGCAGCAGCGCCACCAGGCCGGCTCCCCAAAACGCGAAGACCGTCACCGCGAGGATGACATCCAGCAGCGCATAGGCGCCGGAGGTCCGGCGGCATTGTCGTGGGAGGCGCATGGGAAAAACCGAGGATAGAGCCGCCCGCCGACGGTGTCGAGAGCGGAAGCCGGGCCGGAGACCGAAGACGAGCCGAGCCGGGCGGCACCGGTATGGAACCCCGGCGCCCCTCGCCGGTTTCGCCCGTCACGGGGCCGTCGCCAGCCCCCTCGCCCGCAGCCAGTCGGCCGCCCGGTCCGGCCAGGTGCCGATGTCGGAGCCCTCCACCGGCCGCATGCCGTAGCCGTGGCCGCCATTGCGATAGATGTGCAGTTCGGCCTCGACCCCATGGCGCTTCAGGGCGGCGTAGATCAGCACACTGCCGAGCGAGGACGACGCATCGTCGTGAGTGTGGACGATGAAGGCCGGCGGCGTCCCCGGTCCGGGCGCGATCTCCGGTAGCAGGGCGTCGCCACTGGCGGCGAGGGTCTTCCACGGATAGATGAGCAGGCCGAAAGCCGGCATGAAAGGCTGCCCGTCGACCTCATCCACCGCCGCGTAGCGCGCTTCGGGGCCGCTCGTCATCAGCACCGCCGCCACCTGGCCGCCGGCCGAAAAGCCGAGCACGCCGA
The DNA here is from genome assembly GCA_016795505.1 of Verrucomicrobiales bacterium. Taxonomy (GTDB): domain Bacteria; phylum Verrucomicrobiota; class Verrucomicrobiia; order Verrucomicrobiales; family DEV007; genus JAEUHH01. The sequence continues at coordinate 129,521 of JAEUHH010000055.1, forward strand.
TGCGGTCCGGTTGCAATTTCCACTCCGCCGCCCGGGCGTGGAGCAGCCGCATCGCCCGCTGCGCATCCTGCAGCGGCCGATGCCAGAGCGGCTCGTCGGCCGGCTTGCCCTCGCTGGTGCGGTGGCGCAGCACAAAGGCCGCGATCCCGAGCCGGTTCAGCCACGCCGCCGCCTCGGAACCCTCCTTGTCGGTCACGACTTTGCCAAAACCGCCTCCCGGGATGATCAGCATGCCAGTGCCATTCGGCTTTTCCGGCAGAAAGACATCGAGACTGGGCCGGCGGATGTTCACCACCCGCGTCACCGGCGGTTCCTCCCCCGCCCGCGGCGGCTGGGCTTCGCCCGGCGCCTCGGACGTCTCGCCGGGAGCCAGCGCGGGCCAGAGGAAGACATTATCGGCCGCCGACAGCGCCGAGGTGGCCAACAGAGCCAGGGCTGCTGCCGCCAGGCGGACGAGACCAGTGAGACGAGGGAGAGACAGAGGCTGGGGGTTCATGGATCGGAAATCGGGGTGGGAGTTGATTGGGCGCGGCCATCTTATCCGCTCCGCTTTGCGGTGTCAGGCCTTTACCGGTGGGGAATTGCGCCAACCAGCCGGTTGAACTCCGCAAAGACCCCACCCCGCCCTCAACTGCATTCGATCAAATTGGCAACGGCCTTCGCATCTTTCAATCGCGTCAAAGGCCCAGCAATTCTCGCAACGCGACTTTTACCGAGGCCATTTGCTCTCCGGACAACACCCCAAGGCGACGGGTCAGTTTTCGCGGATCGAAGCTGGCCAAACCTTGGACATTGACGGCGGACGGTTTCGGCAACCAGCGCGGCTTGCCCAGATCGACTTCGCCACGGAGACCGCGAATTTGCGAAGTCAATGGGGCCACCACGACCAAGGCGCGGGCATCGGTCGGCTCCGGGACCGACAGCACCAAAACCGGACGACTCTTCTCCGCCATCCCCAATTCCGCGAACCACACTTCACCGGCTTTCATGAGAGCTCACCAGTGGGGCACGGCATCGATGGGGCGGCACGGAGGGAGATCTCGCAGATCAGTATTCGCCGAAGGCGGCGTTCCATTCCTGCGCTTGCCGTTCGGCGGAGAGGGTCGCCGGGTGAGTCGTGACCTCGAAGGGCAGTGCGCCGCGCAGTTCGATCTGGGCCAGCATCATGTTGAGGGCGTCGCCCGTCTTCAAGCCAAGCCGGTCCAGAATCTGCTCCGCCTTCCGCAACCGGGAGGCCGGCACCCGCGCGCGGAACAAAACGGTGGATGTGTCGGAGTCACTCATGCTCAAAAGTGCTCGAAAGGGCTCAGAGAGTCAACCGCGGACCGGAACAAGAAATGGCTTCGATCCGAGAAGACGGGCGGGGCGTTTCCTTTCGCGTCCCTTTGAAACTCCCTTTCGCCCCTCTCAATTCCTCCCGCCCGTCTGGACTTTCTTCGTCCAAATCCCTCTTCACTGACCACTCTCCGCGTTCAGGGTCTCCCTGGTCACGGCGCTTGGTGAGTCGATGCCGAGGGCGCGTTTCACGTTGGCATGCCACTGCCGGATTCCCCTGTCGTTGGTGAAGGCGTAGAGCCCTTCGTCGGGACCCGCCCAGTCGCGGTGGGCGAGGAGCATGTGCTCGCGCCGCTCTCCGAGGTCGTAGGTGCGTTTGAGCAGGGCATCCCGTGCGGCGGGATCCTCGCGTGTGGCTTTCACAACCGCGGCGAAGTCCATCTTCACGCCGAGTTCGCTGAGCATTTTGTAGTTGGCGAGCAATTCGAGCATGACCTTGGTGTATTCGTGACCAAAGCGGTGGAACTTCACGCGGTCGGCGTATTCGCCCGCGGGAGCCCTGGCTTCGGCGGCCTGGAGGTGCCTTTCGGCTTCCGCCACGGCTTCGGCGGGGATGAGCCTGTCCCAGGCGGCGATGATGTTGGCATAGGCGATCCCGGTGGCGTTCACGACGCGGTCGCGTTTCGACCAGTTCGCGTCGAGCGCCCGGCTATAAGCGCCGAAGAAGGCCTCCATCTCGCTGGCCACGGGGCCGTAGGCGGATTGGTAAAAGTCGGGCATCACCTGGTCCGGGTCGCGCTTCGGGTCCCACATCATGTGCGTGATGGCCCAAACGTTCGGGGCCATGGTGGCGAAGGACTTGCTGCCTTCTCCATACGCGGCGACGAACCCCAGGCGGCTGGCTTCGGCCAGATTCGCGATGATCTGGCGGTCGTGGATGAAGGGCATGTCGTGGTAGTAATGGTTTCCCCAGCCCTCTCGCACGACCATCTTGGCGCCGAGGTTTTGCCAGCCCGAGACGGACTCCCGCCACTCGCGCAGGTTTTCAGGATCGCGATGAGCGGCGCTTTGAAAGACGAAGGAGAGATACAGGTTCGGCTCCAGTCTTGGGATCCTAACGGGCGGTTTGTTGTAGTAGGTGTAGGCGAACATGCCGCAACTCTTCGCCGGATTCTTCTCGCGCACGCGGCGGGCGACCTCGTTGGCGTAGGTGAATATGCGGTCGCTGAGCTGGACATGCTTGTTGTCATACGCGAGCGCGCCCGGCACGTCGAGCGCCTGGCAGCGCTCGCATTCGCAGAAGCCGCCGCCATCGCTCGGCGAGATGTTCATGATGTCCTGTTTGCCCGCCAGCACGTGGTCCACCATGCGGGCGATGACATCGGGGTGCGTGGTGCACATCTGCGGTGGCCGGCGTTTGCCATTGACCAGCGCGAACCATTCCGGGTGCTGTTTGAAAGTCTCCCCTTCACGCAGGGCAAACGCCGCCTCCCAACTGTGCCCGAACACCGCCGACTTCACCCAGCCGAGGCGTGAGCGGCGGGCCCAGCGCCGGGCGGCATCGTTGAACACCTTCGTGTGGTAAATGCTCGAATATCCAAGTTCCACGGAACGAATCTCAAAGGCCGGCGTGCGGCGCTCGATGAGCGCGGGCACGAGCGCACCGGCATTCACTGGCACATGCTCGCCAAACTCGCCCGGCCAGAACCAGCGCACGCCCAGATGATCCTCCAGCAGGGTGTAAACGGCCAGCATACTGCCCGCCGCCGTGGTGATGGACCACGGATCCCCCGCGCCATCATCACCGGCCAGCACGAGCCCCTGCGGCACGGAGCGCAGCATCCACTCCTCCGTCTTCCATGGCTTCGGTGAAGCGCCGAGGACGAGTTCAGCCGCGCCGTCACCCACAAAGAACGAGAGCCCGGTCGTTTTCGACGGAGCGTACGCACTGACCTTGATGGTTTCCACGTTTTCACCCGTGATCCGGCTCACATACGCCGCGAGTTCGTCCGCCGCGGCACGTTGCACCGGATTCGCATCCTCCGCGATGACGACGCGCCGGAAGTCGGAGAGCTTTTGGGCGGCAGGCGACTCGGCGGCGAGCCCCACCACTGCCATGCTGAGAAACAGAAGGATCAAGGTGGATCGGAACATGGCTTTTCAGAAATAGGGTGATGGTTTCGTCATGCCGGCATTTTCCCGGCGGTCGCTGGGTCGCCAGGAAACAGTCGGCCGGGTCGATCAAGACCAGACAAGCGACACGGATCACCGGTTTGGAGAATTCAGTGGCGATTCGCGCGGGATGTTCAACTTCCTTACACTGGAGAACGGAAACTACTGCTGGGAAAGCGAGTATTCGCGCTCTCCGGTCTCTCTCCCGCCGCTGGGCCGGTTTGGCGGTGGATAGCTGGTTGAACACTATAAAGGCGCTCACTTCTCGACAACTTGAAAGATTAGTTTTCCAATCCCTCTGTTACCGCCTGCAGCACGCACCCACGATCAGCCCATTCGCGACCAAACACCCCGCAATTCGGACCTTTCAGTCGCGTGGCAATCCCGTTCTCCGATCGGTCCCCCTTGATCAGGTTCTCCGACCAGCCAAAAAGGGAAAACCGGTTTATTTATTTGAATAAATTCTATAAATACCATAAAATTCGAGGCCATGAAGCGCTCTTTGCTCGTCCTCAAGCTCCTTGTTATCATCCCGCTTCTTTTTCCGGGTCCCCGCGAAAAGGTTTTCCATTTTTTCCAATCCGGAATCAGTGGGAACCTCCAATCGGCGATCACCGAAGCCTTGGCCGGGACCCTGGGGTCTTCTGCGGCACCCGGGAGGCCACGCGACATGGCATTGCCAGCCCGGTCGGCTGACTCGAGCCGAGACAGACGGAAGTGGACCTTCGTCGATGGCACTCAGGTCGATGCCGTGCTGGTCTCAGCCGATTCCAAACACGCCCAGTTGAGACTGTTGGATCTTCAGGGCGTCGGGCAGGTGAATTTGGATCAACTCGCCACCCCCGATCGGGAAAGAATCCAGAACTGGGTCGAGGCGGAAGGGGTGAATGGCGTGGCGGGTTTTCCGCTTCGATTGAAGGATCATCGCTGGCCGCAGCGTTGGCGGGAAGATGAGGGAGTAGCCCTGAAACAGGTCGGCAATTCCAACCAGTGGTTGAGCACGAATTTTCAGTTCATCAACGCAGCCGGCGTCAACCGCAAGTCTCTGGAATCCATCGCCCTGATCTGTGAGTCGGTCGATGGCGCACTGAACGCCCTGCCCCTGCCGCTGCCAATCAACTGGGGCCGGGATCCGGGCGAACTCCGGAAGATTGTGATCAAACATTTCGACACCACCAACCCCAGGGGTATCACGGCCGGGTATTGGGAAGGCGAGACCGGCATCGTCCACATTTTCTCAGATGCCCTCATCGAGCCCGACCGGCAATTGGTCGTATTCGAGTTCGACAAGCCTGAAAAAGTCCAAAAATACGATGTCATCGTGCATGAGGTCACCCACCAGTCCACCGCCGGGCTCATCTACATGGGTGTACCCGCCTGGGTGCCGGAGGGAATCGCCGAATACATGGCAGCCAACCAATTCGCCCCCGCCTGCTACCAATTCACCAACACCCACGTGACGGCGCGCCACCACATCAACAAGGGACTGCTCGGCGACCGCATCGTGAAGGACCGGAAGATGCATCTCACCCACCTGGAGATCATGATGGATCGCGATGTCCAAGCATGGAACCAACTCTGTGACACCCAGCCCACCGCGGGCCTCGTCCAATACAGCCAGGCCCTGATCCTGATTGACTACTTTTTCCACCGCGACCATCGGGACGGAGCCCATTTTCGGCGCTATCTCGAGTGCATCCTCAGCGGAGTCCCCGAGGAAGAAGCCCGCGCCCGACACCTTCTCCGGAACCGCAGCTACGCCCAGATCGAACAGGAGATCATCAAATTCTGGGGACCACTGGGATTCACCATCAGTTTCGAAACTCAAGGCGATCTCCGTGACGGTGATGTCGATATCGACTGGGCTGCGGAGAGCCTGCAGCGCACCATCGCCTCCCGCCGGGCGATGGGGGGAGTGACCAAGTGAGATGACGTCAGGAGTGATCTGGGACTTTTTTGGATTGGAGGCGATTCGCTTTCTCCTCCCGCTTTCGTCCCATTGCGGGGATCACTTCGGCCTTGTTTGGCGGGCCAAAAGGGTGTCAAAATCCGCCCATGACCCGCTGCCCAATCCTCTCCGGAGGTTTCGCCTTCCTTTTGTCCGGTCTATTCGCACAGAGTGAGGCACTGCCTCCCCAGGCCGAAGCCATAAAGACTGCCCACCTGGCCCGGGTGAAAGCGGAAGTGACGGTGCCCTGGGACGGTAAGCTGTTTGAATTGAACGTGAGATACGTGGCGGCGCTCAAGCGGGAGCAGGAGACGGCCCAGCAGGGGGGACGATTGGAGGAGGCGCTGGCGATGGCGGCGGAACAGAAACAGATCATCAAGCAGGGTGCCGCGCCGGAGTCAGACAGCGAAGACATGCCGGCAACCCTGAAACCACTGCGGGCGACGTATCGGAAGGAATGGCTGAAACTGCGGGAAGACCACGATATCCGCCTGCGAGTGGTGACTGCGGACACAGTCAAGGCGCTGAATGAGCTGATGGTGTCGTTGACGATGGCGGGCCAGTTGGACGACGCACTCGCGGTGAAGAACCTGGCGGAAGAGCTGAAAGCCACCGGAGGCACCCCCAAGGTGGCGGGCGGGGAAAGCGGAAAGGCCCTCGCGGATGCCCTCGCCGGGACGCGGTGGGAATGGAATGGCAGCCCGCGCTATCCGTTGACCTTTCAGGCGGATGGCCGGGTGGGCATGGAGAATTGGTCAGAGAAGGGCGTGATAACCAGCTGGAAGGTGACGGGCCCCGAAACGGTAACTCTGGAGGTGCTGGAGGGGCGCGCGACGGATCTGACGGCGACGCTGGTCTTTTCGGAAGGCCGCCAGGCTTACCGCGGAAAGGATTTCAGTGGCAAGGATCTGGCGCCAAGCCTGAGAATCGATTGAATGGAGAGCTTCCCTCTCTCGACCCCTCATTTTTCTCGGCGGCACCGGCCAATCTCCGCCACTCCCCAGACCTTGCCCGGCGGCGTTTCGCGTCTACCGTCCTCCCGTGAAAGCCCCCTCATCTCTCATCGCCCTCGCCCTGTCCGCCGCTCTCACCCTCGCCGGTCCGCCTTCGCACGCGGCCGATGCGGAGACTTCGCCGACGACCTACGACCTCGTCATCTACGGCGGCACCTCTGCGGGGGTCATCGCGGCAGTGCAGGCGAAAAAGATGGGCAAGACGGCCGTCATCGTCGGGCCGGACATCCACCTCGGCGGCCTGAGCAGTGGCGGGCTGGGCTTCACCGACACCGGGAACAAGGCGGTGATCGGCGGCCTGTCCCGCGACTTCTACCACCGCATCTGGCTGGAATACCAGAAGCCGGAAACCTGGCAGTGGCAGAAACAGTCCGAATACGGCAACAAGGGCCAGGGCACCCCGGCGATGGATGGCGAGAACCGCACCATGTGGATCTTCGAGCCCCGCGTCGCCGAGAAGGTGTTCGAGGATTACGTGAAGGAATTCGCCATCCCCGTCCACCGCGACGAGTGGCTGGACCGCGAGAAAGGCGTGAAACGGGAGAACGGCCGCATCGTTTCCATCACCATGCTGAGCGGGAAGACCTTTGCCGGCCGGATGTTCGTGGATGCGACCTACGAGGGCGACCTGATGGCCGCCGCCGGGGTGTCCTACCACGTCGGCCGCGAGGGCAAGGAGGTCTATGGCGAGGAGTGGAACGGCGTCCAGACCGGCGTGCTGCATCACGGCCACCATTTCGGGAAACTGCCGCCCATCAGCCCCTACAAAGTCCCCGGCGATCCCGCCAGCGGCGTGCTGCCCCGCATCTCCACCGAGCACCCCGGCGAAAAGCACGCCGGAGACAAGAAAGTGCAGGCCTACTGCTTCCGCATGTGCCTGACCGATCATCCGGAGAACCGCATCCCCTTCCCCAAGCCCGAGGGCTACGATCCCGACCAGTACGCGCTGCTCCTGCGCATCTTTGAGGCGGGCTGGCGCGAGACTTTCGACAAATTCGACCCCATCCCGAATCACAAGACCGACACCAACAACCACGGCCCCTTCAGCACGGATAACATCGGCTACAACTACGACTACCCCGAGGCCAGCTACGAGCGGCGCCGCGAGATCATCCGCGAGCACGAGACCTACCAGAAGGGCTGGCTCTACTTCATTGCCAATGATCCCCGGGTGCCGAAGGACGTGCAGGACGAGATGAAGAAATGGGGCCTGCCCAAGGATGAATTCACCGACAATGGCCACTGGTCCCACCAGCTCTACATCCGCGAGGCCCGGCGGATGGTCGGCCACTACGTCATGACCGAGCACGAGTTGCTGAAAAAGCGCCCCACCCCCGAGTCAGTCGGCATGGGCAGCTACACGATCGATTCCCACAACGTGCAGCGCTACATCACCCCGGAGGGCTATGTGCAAAACGAGGGCGACATCGGCGTCGGCACCGGCGGCCCCTACGAGATCGCCTACGGCTCCCTGGTGCCGAAGCGCGGCGAAGGCGCGAATCTGTTCGTCCCGGTCTGCGTCTCCAGCTCGCACATCGCCTTTGGTTCGATCCGGATGGAACCCGTCTTCATGATCCTGGGCCAGAGCGCCGCCACCGCCGCCGTCCTCGCCATCGACGGAAACCTGGCGGTGCAGGACGTGCCCTACGAAACCCTGCGGAAGCGCCTCGAAGCCGACGGCCAGATCCTGACCTACGACGGTCCCCGCGGCAAAGCCGGTCCCCACGGAGGCGCGGGCCGCGATCCGAAGACCCTCGGCGGCATCGTGGTCGACGACGCCCAGTCGAAACGCACCGGCGCCTGGCAGGAGAGCGGCGCGGCGAAAAGCTACGTCGGCTTTGGTTATCAGCATGATGGGAATGCCCGCGACGGCCAGGCATCCGCCGCCTTTTCCGCCGAACTGCCCAAGGCCGGCGTCTACGAGGTCCGCCTCGCCTGGACGCCCAACAGCAACCGCTCCAGCCGGGTCACGGTCCGCATCGAGCACGCCGACGGAGTCGCCGAAGCCACCGTAAACCAGCGGGAGACTCCGCCGCTCGACGGCACCTTCCAGGCGCTCGGCACCTACTCCTTTGCCACGGGGAAAGCCGCCACCGTCACGGTCACCAACGCAGGCGCCGACGGCTATGTCGTCATCGACGCGGTGCAGTGGCTGCCGAAGGAGCCCTGAGCCGCTTTCCGATCAGACCGGGTAGGATCGGCGATCCGACCCTGTTTCATCGACATCCCATGAAACTCCGCGCTGCCCTGCTCTCTTTCCTGTGCCTCGCGGCATTACCCCTTCCCGCCGAGGTCCCCAAGCCGCATCCCGACGCGGTGCCGAACACCCACGCGCCCGGCGAGGTGGACAATCCCGCGATGGTGCCCCACATCGTGGCCGATCCGGCGACACTGCCGGGCATCGTGGTCGACGAGTCGGAGGCGGTGCTGGTCGGCGAATGGGCCTACTCGACCCACACGCCGCCCTACGTGGGGATTGGTTACCTGCATGATCAGAAAACGGGCAAGGGGGAGAAATCCGTCACCTTCACCCCGCGCCTGCCGGCCGAGGGTTATTATGAGGTCCGTCTGGCCCACTGTCACAATGTCCGCCGGGCCACCAACACCCCGGTGACGATCCGCCACGCCCACGGCGAGACCACGGTGCGGATCAACCAGCAGGAGACGCCGGAACACGGCCACCTCTTCCGCACCCTCGGCCGCTACTACTTCCGCGCCGGTCTGGCGGGCTGGGTGCGGGTCGCCAACGACGGCACCGACCCGACCAAGGTGGCCATCGCCGACGCGGTGCAGTTCCTGCCCATCGACCCTACCCCGGGTCCCTACGACGGCCCGGCCGCGGTCGGCACGGACCCGTCCACGCTCGACGGCAAGGTGATGTGCGGTTACCAGGGCTGGTTTGCCTGCGACGGCGACGGCTCCGGCCTCGGCTGGGTGCACTGGGCCCGCAATCCGCGCCAGCCCTTCGGTCCGGGGAACGTGACGGTCGATCTGTGGCCCGATGTGTCGGAACTGAGCCCGGCCGAGCGCTTCGCGACGGGCTTTACCCTGAAAAATGGGAAGCCGGCCGAGGTTTTTACCTCGACCCATCCGCTCACGGTGCGACGGCATTTCGAATGGATGCGCGACCATGGGATCGACGGCGCCTTCGTGCAGCGATTTGCCAACGGGCTCACCCATCCGCCCCTGCTCCTGCAAAAAAATGCCGTGCTCACCCAGGCCCGCGAAGCCGCCCACCGGGCGGGACGCACCTACGCGGTGATGTACGACCTGAGCGGCCTGAAAGCCGGCGAGGTCGCCCGGGTCCGGGAGGATTGGAAGCGGCTCCGGCAGACGGCCCGGATCGGCACCGATGCCGCCTACCAGCGGCACGAGGGAAAGCCGGTGGTGGCGGTGTGGGGCATCGGCTTTTCCGACATCCGGCCCTACACCCTGGCGGAATGCCGGGAACTGGTGGACTTCCTCAAGGCGGACGGCTGCGCGGTGATGCTCGGCGTGCCAACCTGGTGGCGCGAGGGCATCCGCGACGCAGTGGGCGATCCCGCTTTTCACGCACTCCTCGAAAAGGCCGACATCGTGAGCCCGTGGACGGTCGGCCGCTACCGGACCCCGGAGGAAGCCGCCCGCCACGGCGAGTCGGTTTGGAAAGCCGACCTGGCCTGGTGCTCCGAGCGCGGGCTGGACCTGCTGCCGGTGGCCTTTCCCGGATTCAGTTGGCACAACCTGAAGGGCGATCCGCTGGGCTCCATCCCGCGACTCGGCGGGCGCTTCCTGTGGTCGCAGTTCGCTGCGGCAAAACGGGCCGGGGCCGGCATGGTGTATGTCGCCATGTTCGACGAGGTGGACGAGGGCACCGCGATCTTCAAATGCACCAATGACGTGCCGGTCGGCGAGGGCGTCTCCTTTCTCAGCTACGATGGCCTGCCCGCCGACCACTACCTGCGCCTCACCGGTCTCGGCGGACGGATGATCCGGGGGGAAATCCCGGTGACGGATGAGCTGCCGCCTCTGCCGTGATGGCCTGAAAGCCGCCCACTACGGCTGCCGCCGCCGGCGCCAGCGCAGGGTGAGGAGGATCGCCATCCCGGCCGCGCCGACACCAGCCACGATGAGGCTGATCACCATGCCGTAATAGGCTGACACGCTGACCTCGCCCACCAGGTCGACCGATTCGCGCAGGGGCAGGTCGAGGGCCTGGCCGCCCGACGCATCGAGCCGGAAAAAGCGCTCGCCAGTCATCCCGAACATCTCCGGCACGCCCGGAAAACCCGGCGCGAAGCGGATCAGCCTGCCCGGCGAGTAGGACCACAGGCGGTTGAACTGGTGATTCTCCGCAAACAGGCCCTCCGCAAAGGGCGCGAAGCTGCCGCCCCCGTCAGCACTGCGAAAATGGCCCTCGCCCTTCACCGTGACATAGAGCGAGCCATCCGGCGCGAAGGAAACCAAATCGACAAAGCCCGATTCGGAAAAAACGGCCGGCTTCAGGCGCTCCCAGGTGTCGCCCCGGTCGCGGGATCGCCACAGGCCACGCTCGGTGCCCGCCCAGACGGTGCCGTCGGACGCAAAGCCGGGCGAGACTGCCAGTTCGGCGCCGTAGTTTGCAAACTCAAGCCCGCCGGTGATCTCCTGCCAGGTTTTCCCACCGTCCGCGGTGCGAAACACCTCGCTCTTCCCATTACCCTGGGCCGTGCTCAGATAGCCCGTACCATCCTCGCCGAAGGCCGGCGACAGCACGAGGGACTGCATGTATTTCCCCTCGGCCTGATGCACGAGTTGGAAGCTGCGGCCCCGATCACGGGACAAAAACACGCCGCCACCGCGCGTCTCCCCCTCGCCAAACCGGCAGCAGAACAGAATCGTCCCGTCGGTGGCGAAGGCCGACGAAAACACGATGCGATCCGGGATGACATCCTCGCCATCGGCGAACTGCGTCAGCTCCACCTGATCCCAGGAGTCGCCACCATCCGGCGAAATGAGGAACCAGTTCCGCAATCCCGCAAAGAGGGTGCCGTCCGTCGCGTAGTCGGGCGAATGGACGATGCTGTGGAAGCGCTGGATCTGGGCATATTCGTCGCTGCCCTCCTGCCTGCGTCTCACCTGCCGCCGGTAGGAAGGCGCGAGGCCGCCGTTGATCGGCTCCCACGTTTCGCCACCGTCGCGGGAACGCGCCGCGCCCTTCCAGTAGGTGATCCCCACCAACTGCCGGTCGTTGGCGTAGTCCGGCGACACGTCGAAATCGATCAGCAGCGTCTGGGGCAGCGTGGGTATCTCCTCCCAATTCGCGCCCTCGTCGCGGCTGTGGAAAAGCCCGTCATAGCCCGCGAGGTAGAGCGATCCATCGACGAGCGAACGACGCAACACGGTGAACTGGGGCAAACCCCGGCGGTCTCCCTGCTCGTCGGTGGTCAGGCCGGCGGCCCGGCGTTCCCAACGGGCTCCTCCATCCGCCGACCGGTAGACGCCGTCGTTCCAAGCCACCGCGTACCAGGTCCCGCCAGCCGAGAGCAGATGGGTGATGCGTTGGTCGCCGAGGCCCTCGTTTTTCGCGGTCAGGGCGGCGAGATCTCCGCCCGCCTGCACGCCTGCGGTGCCATAGCCGGCCAGCCATTGCCCGGACTCCGTCCGATGCAGCGCCGTGGTCCCCGCCGGATCGGCGGCCGCAAACCGGGAAGCCCAGGTTTTTCCTCCGTCGGTGCTCTCGTGGAGCCGCCCTTTCACATCGCCGAAAATCAACCGCCCCGGCCCGTCGGTCCACACCAGAGACACCTTTTCCGGGTGCCCCGCGACCTGCCGCCAGCCCGGCTCACCAGCCTGCCAGACATAGACACGCGCATCGGTCGTCGCCAGCATCGCGATGCCATCGCCCGCGGCCAGCGTGCGCACCTTGCGCTGCACCATACCGTCGTTCATCGGCCGCCACGACACCCCGTCGTCATCCGATCGATACAGGCCATCCCCGTCCGAACCCAGCAGCCACACCGTGCCGGCCGCCGTCGGCACGGCGGTCAGGTGATTGAGTTCCCAGCGGGCATCGATGCCGCGCACGATGCGTTTCCAATTGGCGCCCTGGTCGACGGAACGCCACAGATTTCCCCGCACCACGATCAGCATCACCTCCCCGCCCGCCCGGTCCGTCCCGATGTCGAAGGCCTCGATGTGATCGTGCGGCGAATGCGCGCCCGCCGACGGCGCCAGCCCGGCCAACAGGAAAAGGGCGAGGATTTTCACCGTTATCCACCACTTATTCACAATCGCTTCACCGGTCGTGCGCCGGTTGCTGGTCTGGGAGGGGAAACACATGGGAAGATGGGAAAAGCGTTGATTTGAACCGGCATCCGGTGCGACAGACTTCATTCACCCGCCCCCGGCGTTTGTCCACCACACGGCGGATGGGAAATTCTCCTCCCCCACTTTTCGAGCCCCGTGCATCCCGACCACATCGCTGCCGCCCGTGACCAGGCCCGCTCCGGCGCCTGGCGGCACCTCCGCGTGCGTGACGCCGACCGGGTGCGGTGGGAGTGTTTCCCCGATTTTCTGATCCTCGGCCCCCAGCGCACCGGCACCACTTGGCTGTATCACAACTTGAAGAAGCACCCGCAGGTCTTCCTCCCGCGCCAAAAGGAAACCTACTTCTTCACCACGCTCGGACGGCCGGACCACCCGCATTTCGAGTGCGACTGCCTCGACGATTTCCTCGTCCGTCATCTCGCCGACACCCCGCGCCAGCTTTTGAAGCGCCACTACGACAGCCTGCGCCACCATGGCGAACTCTACCGGCCTGCCGTGCGCGGCGAAGCCACCGCGACCAACGCCCTGCTCGCAGAGCCGGTCATCGCGGAGCTGGTGACGGTGAATCCCGACCTCAAGGCCATCCTCATGCTCCGCGACCCCGTCGAGCGCGCCTGGTCCCACGCGCGGAAAGACCTCGTGCGCCGCTCCGGACGCCAACCGTCCGACGTGCCGGCGCCGGAATACGACCGCTTTTTCCGCGCCGGCGGGCAGCGTGCCCTTTCCGACTATGCCGGCCAGTTGCGGGTCTGGAGCCGCCATCTCCGGCCGGGCCACGTGTTTGTCGGCGACTTTGAGATGATCGCCTCGGCCCCCGACCGCCTGCTGACCGGCCTGCACCGGTTCCTCGGCGTGCGGCAGGGAGCGCGTTACTTCAATCGCCACCTCGAAGAGCGCATCAACCCCGCCGGCTCGGCCGAAGGCGGCGTGCCCGATGCCGCCCGCGAACGCCTCGAGACCCTGCTGGCCGACGAGATCGCCGCCTACCGGGATCTGCTGGGCCTGTTCGATCCCGGTCAAAGCCAGGCGGTCACCGACCGGCTCGGCTTTGGCCCCGTAGCCACGCCGTGAGGCGCGGAACCGGCGCCGGTTTCCGATGAGACCCTGTCTGATCGGAGATCGTACCCTGTCTGATCGGAAATCACCAACCGACCGACCGCCGCATCAGCCCGCCACCGGGAGACTGAGCCACGCCGTGGTCGTGCCGTCGATGCTCCGCAGGCCGAGCCGCATCTTCATCTGCCCGGCCAGGACACCCGCCATGGTCAGGCCGAGCCCGTAGTGGGCGTTGCCCTTGTTGCCATTGAACGGGCCGAAGTAGTCGAGGATCTTCTCCCGCGACAGATCGATGCTGGAATTGCGGATGAAGACGTCGACAGCATTCTCGCTCGCGCCACTGGCTCCGCCGGGCGGAAAGATGTCGATCGCGACTTCTCCACCGGGAATGTCGGCGGCGGACTCGGCGGCGTTCTTGATCAACTCCGCGAGCAGTTCGTTGAGCCGGCCCGAATCGGCCTGCACCGCCGGTAATCCCGGCACGGCCTCGAATTTCAGCGGCACGCCGTGTTTCGCGCAAATCTGGCGGGCGGTGTCCTCGATATGCGGCATGAAATCGTTCAGATTGACCGCTTCGCACACCACCCGGGCACAGCCGGCGGCTGTCAGGATGATTTTGGCAAGATCCGAAGCTCCCAGAGCCGACTCCCGCATCTGCTCCACATTTTCCCGCACCTCCGCCGGCACGTCATCATCCATCAGGACCAGACTACTGAAGCCCTGGATCACCCCGAGGGTGTTGTTGTTCTTGTGGATCAAGCCCTGCAACACCGACTTGTAGAAATCGCGCGTCAGCGACTCGTCGAGCTTCAGATGATCCGCGAAGACGAACGAAGAGAGATTGGTGGATTCAGCCATGACCGATTTGAGGAGGAACCGGGGGACTTATAGAGCCCGCCGTTGTTTCGGACAATCAAAATAAATGCCATCCACGGCAAACCAGCCAAACCGCACCCGCAGCAGGCTGTCCTACTGCGGCGGCTTCGACTCCCGCACCCAATTGACCAGGGCAGGCAGGAAAACCATCGCCAGGATGAAACCCGCCAGACTGAGATAGCCGAGGATGAGCCCCGTGATCGCCGCGCCCCGGCCGGGCACGGGGCGGATGCGGCTTTGCCTCGCCCGCGAGAGCGCCAGATGACCGGAAATGATCGCCGCCGGCCCGAACAGAAATCCGGGCAGGCAAAACATCGCCACGCTGACGATGCCCAGCACCATCGACACCACGCCGAGGACCGGGGACGGCGGTTCCTCCTCGTGTCGATGGGCGTGCGGCCGGGGAGCCGCTGCGTGGGCCGGCTGCTGCATCGGCGCGGCGGCCGGCATCGGGGATTCCGGCCGGTGATAGGCAGGCGCCGCCTCAGCGGGTCGCGGCGCCGGCGAGTTCATTGGCAGCGTCGGCACCGAAGGCAGATCCACAGGCCCCGGATCAGGACTCGCCGGAGCTGGAGCCGCAGCGGCCGGCGTCACGCGGTGCGGATTTTCCGGAAACCGGATCACCGACGAGCACACCGGGCAATCCACCGTGGTGCCGTAGAAACTGTCGTCTCCCGACACCTTTTGACCGCATTTCGGGCAAGCGACTTTGAGGACCGCCATGGGGTAGGGACGCGTGGGCTGATTGCTAGGGTGGGACACCGCCGACTCTGATGCAGAGCCGTCTTGCGATTACCAGTCGGGAGATTTGTGGCGCTGTCAAGGCGGGGGCCGGCCCCCTCCCCCACGACTGCGTGGAAAGCCCGTTGATTTCGCTGGCGTTTTCGCCCGCTTTCGCAATGGTGGGGCACCATGGCTCACGAGTTGAAAATCTTCAGCGGTTCCGCGCACCCCCAATTGGCAGACGACATCGCCAAGTACCTCCACGTGCGGCGGTCCGATGTCACCGTGACCCAGTTCCCCGACGGCGAGACTTTCGTCAAAATCAACGAGAACGTCCGCGGCCGCGATGTCTTCATCGTCCAGCCGACCTGCCCGCCGACGAACCAAAACCTGATGGAGTTGCTCATCATGGTCGATGCCGCCCGCCGCTCCAGCGCCGAGCGCATCACGGCCGTCATTCCTTTCTTTGGCTATGCCCGGCAGGACCGCAAAGACCAGCCCCGCGTCCCCATCACCTCCAAGCTGGTCGCCAATCTCCTCGTCGCCGCCGGCGTGAACCGCGTCCTCACCATGGATCTCCACGCCGGGCAGATTCAGGGCTTCTTCGACATCCCGGTCGATCATCTTTACGCCAAGCCCGTCCTGATCCGCTACTTCCGCAGCAAAGGCCTCGATGACAACCTCGTCGTCGTCTCCCCCGATGTCGGCGGCATGAAAATGGCCCATTCCTACGCCCGCGCCCTGAAGGCCCCCCTCGCCATCGTCGCGAAAAACCGCGTCAGCGCCACCGAAGTCGAGGCCCTCGACCTCATCGGCCAGGTCGACGGCTGCAACGTCCTGCTCGTCGACGACATCACCGAGACCGCCGGCACCCTGAAGACCGCCGCCGCCCTGCTCAAGAAAAACGGCGCCAAACGCATCTTCGCCGGCGTCTCCCACGCCGTGCTCAACGAACAGGGACACCGCCGCATCGCCGAATCCGAGATCGAGGAAGTCATCACCACCGACAGCACGCCCTTCGGCGCCGGGGAGAAAGTCACCGTCGTCAGCATCGCCGACCTGCTCGGCGAGGGCATCCGCCGCATCCACCACGACGAGTCCGTGACTTCTCTTTTTGACATCCCCTGACCTCGCGCGTAGTATTCGCGCCCTTTTCGGCCCCGCGGACCCGGCAGATTCGCCAGACTTCCCGCTCCGGGGCCGTTTTTCCCTCCCCGAAGCCGATCACACCCATCCCCATATCGTCATGTCCCGTCATCAGACCCTCAAAGCCGACAAGCGCGAAACCTCCGGCAGCACCTCGTCCCGCCGCCTGCGCCGCCAGGGCGTCGTGCCGGGCGTGATCTACGGCTCCCAGCAGCGCACCTACGCCGTGCAGGTCGACGCCAAGGAATTCACCGACCTCCTGCGCCAGCAGAGCAGCGACAACTTCCTCGTGAATCTCGAAATCGCCGGCGCCAACGAGAAAACCAAGCTCGTCATCGTCCAGGACGTGCAGCACAACCCCCTCAGCGGCGCCGTCACCCACGTCGACTTCCACGCCGTCAAGGAAGACGAGATCGTCCACGCCAACATCCCGGTCGAACTCCACGGCACCCCCATCGGCGCCAAGAATGGCGGCCTCACCGAGCACCTCATCCACAGCGTCGAAGTCTTCTGCCGCCCCGCCGACCTCCCCGAGAAGATCGTCGTCGACATCTCCGACCTCGGCCTCGGCCAATCCATCCACGCCCGCGACCTGACCCTGCCCCAGGGCGTCGAGACCCACCTCGATCCCGAAGTGATCATCGTGCTCGTCTCCGAGCCCCGTGTCGCCAGCGACGCTGCCGCCGGCGCCTGACTTTCTGTCGGCACCCCGCCGCACCCAGCCCCAGCCCATTTCCATGGCGCGGGAGCCGTCATCACCGACCGGCGAGCCGGTATCCATCCGTCTCGTCGTCGGCCTCGGCAACCCCGGCACCCGCTACCGCGGCACCCGGCACAATATCGGATTCGACCTGCTCGACCGCCTCGCCGCGGCCCGCGGCCTGACTTGGCGACCCGAGAAAAAATGGCAGGCCGAGATCGCCCGCACCGCCGACGGCCGGCTCGTCCTCGCCAAGCCCCAGACCTACATGAACCTGAGCGGAGAGGCCGTGCGCGCCATCGCCGCCTTCCATAAATTCCCCCCCGACGCCGTCCTCATCGCCCACGACGACGTCGACCTGCCCCTCGGCCGCCTGCGCCTGCGGGCCAGCGGCTCCGCCGGCGGTCACAACGGCCTCAAATCCATCATCCAGCACCTCGGCACCGACGCCTTCCCCCGGCTCAAGATCGGCGTCGGCCGCGCCGGCGAAGGCGCCGCCCCCCGGCGCGACATGATCGACCACGTCCTCGGCCGATTCGACCCCGCCGAACACGAAACCCTCGAAAAAACTTTGGCTACCGCCTCGGATGCGGTAGAATGCGCGCTTTCCAGCGGACTGGCCGCGGCCATGAACCGGTACAATCAAAACCCGGAGACCCCCAAGCCGCCCCGCCCCCAGCCCCGCCGGAAACCCACCGAAACCGAAGACCCATCCCTTTCACCGGAGGCTCCCGCCACGGATCCGCCCCCAGTCGAAGAAACCCAATCCCAACCATGAATCGAACCTACAACGGAACCTTTATCCTGAACCTCAAGGGCAGCGAAGAAGGCGTCGACGAACTCGTCGGCCACATCACCACCGAACTCGAAGCCGAAGGCGCCAAGCTGAAGCAAGTCGACCGCCTCGGCCGCAAGGAGTTCGCCTACGAGAACCACTCCAAGCA
Source organism: Verrucomicrobiales bacterium (assembly GCA_016795505.1). Taxonomy (GTDB): domain Bacteria; phylum Verrucomicrobiota; class Verrucomicrobiia; order Verrucomicrobiales; family DEV007; genus JAEUHH01. The sequence goes on from JAEUHH010000055.1 coordinate 147,662, forward strand.
GACCCACGGCTTCTACGTCAACTGCCTGTTCGAAGCCGCCCCCGCGGCCATCGAGAAAGTCCGCTCCAAGCTGGCCCTCCGCGAGGACATCCATCTGCAGCACTACCGGGTGAAGTGATCTGAGCCCCCCGGGGGGAAACATTTCATCGCCAAGCGCGGCCCCCGCCGCTAAGATCGGCATCATGGCCAGTCTGAACAAAGTGATGTTGATCGGGAACCTGACCCGGGATCCCGAAGTCCGCTACACGCCCAAGGGCACCGCTGTCACCGACATCGGCCTCGCCTGCAACCGCGTCTACACCACCGACCAGGGCGAGCGGCGCGAGGAGGCGACCTTCGTCGACATCACCCTCTGGGGACGCCAGGCCGAGATCGCCGGCCAATATCTCAAAAAAGGCAGCTCCATCTACATCGAAGGGCGCCTCCAGATGGATACCTGGCAGGACAAACAGACCGGCCAGAATCGCCACCGCCTCAAAGTCGTCGCCGACGGCTTTCAATTCCTCGGCAGCCGCGAAGGCGGTCAGGGCGGTGGCGGCAGTCCGGGAGGTGGCGGCGCCCCCGTCGGCTACAGCAGCCCCCCGCCCCATCAGCAGCCCGCCGGTCCCCCGCCCGGCTACGGCGGTGGCTACGACAGCGGTCCCGGCTACGGCGGCGGCGGTGGAGGAGGCAGCCAGCCCCAAGGCGGCGGCGGCTCCCACTACGGCGAGGAAGAGGACGACATCCCCTTCTGACCGCGCCCGCCTGATTCCGATCAGACAGGGTTGCATCGGCGATCAGACCCTGTTTCATCGAAAATCGGCCCATTTTCTGGTTTCCCCGGGTTCAAGGGATTCTCGATTCCGCCGTCGGGACTGTCCCCGAGCCAATTCCAGCCGCCCGCGCATTCCGACCGCGGAACTGGCAATAAAAATGCTGAAACCGTTTCACCGGTTGACGCATTTGCGCCCGGCGCTTTATTAGCGCCGCCCGGCCCCAGCGCCGGGGAATCATCGGATCGGCCCCAATCTGGCCGGTCCCTCTCCCCAGGAAATCGAAACCAAGGAAAGTCCTCTTATCATGGCTAAATACGCAATCAACGGATTCGGACGCATCGGTCGCAACGTGCTGCGCGCGATGTCCCAGGCTCAACTCGAGAAAGTCGTCGCCATCAACGACCTCACCGACAACCTCACCCTGGCCCACCTTTTGAAGTACGACTCCACCGGCGGTCGTTTCAACGGCACCGTGGAATACGACGAAGAGTCCATCACCGTCAACGGCCACCGCATCCTCGCCACGGCCGAGCGCGACCCCGCCAACCTCGACTGGGCCGGCAAGGGTGTCGACATCGTGCTGGAGTCGACCGGCTTCTTCACCAACAAGGCCGGTGCCGGCAAACACCTCCAGGCGGGCGCCAAGAAGGTGCTCATCTCCGCCCCGGCCACCGATCCGGACCTGACTTTCTGCATCGGCATCAACAGCAGCAGCTACGATCCGGCCAGCCACCACATCATCTCCAACGCCTCGTGCACCACGAATTGCCTGGCCCCCATGGCCAAGGTGCTGAATGACGAATTCGGCATCGAGAGCGGCTTCATGAGCACGATCCACTCCTACACCAACGACCAGAACCTGCTCGACCTGCCGCACAAGGACCTGCGCCGCGCCCGCGCCGCCGCCGAGAACATCGTGCCCAGCTCGACCGGTGCCGCCAAGGCCATCGGACTCGTCATCCCCGAACTGAACGGCAAGCTGAACGGCGGCGCCTTCCGCGTCCCGACCCCGACCGGCTCCGTGACCGACTTCACCGCCAGACTGAAGAAGGCCACCACCGTCGACGAGATCAACGCCAAGTTCAAAGCCGCCGCCGAAGGCCCGATGAAGGGTGTGCTGCGCTACACCGAAGACGAGATCGTCCTCAAGGACATCGTCCAGGACCCGCACTCCTGCATCTTCGACGCCAAGCTGACCATGACGCTCGGCGGCGACTTCGTGAAGATCGTCGGCTGGTACGACAACGAGTGGGGCTACAGCAACCGCGCCGTGGACGCCCTCGAGCTGATCGCATCGAGCCTCTGATCGTGGCGCACGGGCTTACCGCCCGTGAACAGACTTGAGAAACCGCGCTCGTCCCTGATCACACCGGGGACGAGCGCGCTGCCTGAACACCCATGGGCCGGAAGCCCATGCCTCACCACCCTTTTTCCGATGGCCAAACTCTCCCTCCGCGACCTGAATCCCGCCGGCAAACGCGTCCTCATGCGCGTCGACTTCAACGTGCCGCAGGATGACAATCTCCAGATCACCGACGACACCCGCATCACGGCCGCCCTGCCGTCCATCGAGCACCTCGTCAAAGCCGGTGCCCGCGTGATCCTGATGTCCCACCTCGGCCGGCCGAAGGGTGAGAAAAAGCCCAAGTATTCGCTGAAACCCGTCGCTGAGCGTCTCGGCCAGCTCATTTCCGCCCCCGTCACGTTCGCGCCCGACTGCATCGGCGACGCCGCCGATCAGGCCGTCGCCGCCCTCCAGGATGGCGAGGTGCTGCTGCTGGAAAACGTGCGCTACTACAACGAGGAGGAAGCCAACGATCCCGAATTCGCCCGGCAGCTCGCCGCCCACGGTGACATCTATGTGAACGATGCCTTCGGCACCGCCCACCGCGCCCACGCCTCCACCGAGGGCGTGACCCGCTACATCGACACCTGCACCGCCGGTTTCCTCATGGAGCGCGAGCTGGAATACCTCGTCGACCGACTCGAGGAGCCCGCCCGGCCCTTCGTCGTCATCATGGGCGGCGCCAAAGTCTCCGACAAGATCGAGGTGCTGAACCGCCTGATGGGCAAGGCCGACACCTTCATCATCGGCGGTGCCATGGCCAACACCTTCCGCCTCGCCCAAGGCTACTCCATCGGGAAAAGCCTCGCCGAGCCCGACAAAACCGAACTCGCCCGGACCATCCTGAAGACCGCCGAGGAAAAGGGCATCCGCTTCCTCCTTCCCGCCGACACCCGCCACACCGCCGAATTCCGCGAAGACGCTCCCACCGAGTGCACCCTGCCCTGGGGCGAGGGCGGCGAGATCCCCGCCGACCGCGAGGGCATCGACATCGGCGATCGCGCCATCGCCGAGTTTGCCGCCGAGATCGCGAGTGCCGGCACCATCGTGTGGAACGGCCCCATGGGCGTCTTTGAAAAGCGCGGCTTCGACATCGGCACCCGCGCCATCGCCGAGGCTGTCGCCAAGAGTCCCGCCGTCAAGATCGTCGGCGGAGGCGATTCCGTCACCGCCGTGAACCAATTCGGTGTCGCCGATCAGATGGACCACATTTCCACCGGCGGCGGCGCCTCCCTGGAGCTGTTGGAAGGAAAAGTGCTCCCCGGAGTCGCGGCCCTCACGGACAAATAATCGATCAAACCCTTTCTCATCGCCGATCCAACAGGGTCTGATCGCCGATCCAACCCTGTTTCATCGAAAAAGGAAAGTCCTGTCTCTCCTGTTAATCCTGTCAATTACCCGCCGGACCGGAAATCCTGTCAATTCTGCCCAACAATCCTGTTAATCCTGTCCCACCTCGCAAGCCATGTCCCGCCGTCCCATCATCGCCGCCAACTGGAAAATGAACCAGACCCCGAACGAAACGGAGCAGTTCCTCCGCAAGTTCCTCGGCTACTTTCAGGACAAGACCGCCATCGACGTGGTGATTGCCCCGCCGTTCGTCTCGCTGGAGCGCGCCGGCAGTTTCATTTCCAAGTCGAAAGCCGTCGACCTCTCCGCGCAGAACATGTCGCCCGAGCCGGCCGGCGCCTTCACCGGTGAGATTTCGGCCGCGATGCTGCTGGAGCTGAAGTGCGACTACGTGATCCTGGGCCACAGCGAGCGCCGCACCCTGTTCGGTGAGACCGACGCCTACATCAACCGCAAGGTCCGCGCCGCCCACGAGGCCGGCATCAAGCCCATCCTCTGCATCGGAGAGACTCTGGAGGAGCGCGACGCCGGCAGGATCGAGGAAGTGCTGCGCACCCAGATCGACGGCTCGCTGGCCGATGTGGGCGCCATGCGGATGATCGACACCGTGATCGCCTACGAACCCGTCTGGGCCATCGGCACCGGCCGCACCGCCTCGCCCGAGCAGGCACAGGAAGCCCACGCCTTCGTCCGCAGCCTGCTCGCCGCCAAATATGGCGACGACGTGGCCGGCAAGGTGCGCATCCAGTACGGCGGCAGCGCCAAGCCCGGCAACGCGGCGGAATTGATCGCGCAGCCCGACATCGACGGATTCCTCGTCGGCGGCGCCAGCCTGGAGCCGGACAGCTTTTACGAAATCTGCAAGGCCGGCATCGAAGAGGTCACGAAGGCCTCGTGACCCATCCGAGCTTTCGGAAAGGCTAGAGCAAACGAGGGATCTCAGCGATCCGGCATCACCCCGCGCCAGAACAGGCTGGATTCCCGGTCGGTGGTCGGGTCGCCCTCGGGCAGGTCGTTCTTCGGCATCTTTGACACGTGTCCGTCGATGAAGGCGGCCATGAAGAACCGGTCCTCGTAGCGTTTTTCGGCCGCGTCGAGGATGGACTGGGCGTCCTCGGCCATGACGATGTTCTTGTCGAGGCTATCGACATAGAGCATGGCCGCGGTGGGCTCGAACTTGGAGAGAGCCTTCTCCGTGAGCCAGACATCCTCGGAGCCGTCGAGCGTGGCGATCTCGTCATACATGAGATTCCCATTCATGGCGTAGGAGTGACGGTACCAGTCGGTCTCCTCCGGCAGGTTGCGCACCGAGGCCTTGCACTCGAACACGGTGCTGATGAGGTGGGAGCCGTCGGTCGCCCGGTTGGACTCGCCGGGGAAAGTAACCTGGGTGGAATCTTCCACCGTGAAATCCGGCGGCGTCTCTTCCATGTAGATCTGGGCGAACACAACCCCCTTCAACCACAGCCCATCCTCGCCACTGGTCGCCGTGTTCCAGTAGTGCGGCAGGCTCTTGTCGCCGGCGCTGTATTTCGGAGACGGCAGCTTGTCCCCATGGTCGGCGGCCCAGGTCATGGTGGCGGCGACGATCTGCTTCAGGCCGTTCACGGTGACCGTTTCATTCGCCATCCGCTGCAGCTTGCTGTAAACCGGGAACGCCATCACCGCGAGCAGGGCGATGATGGTAATGACGACGATCATCTCCATCATCGTAAAGGCCGCCGTGCGGTGCGCGTGGGAGGGATGTGTTTTCATGGGAAATAGTGGGGAATCAACAGTCTGGACGAGAGGGCGATGCCGGATCGGGCAGCCGTTGCCGACTACCCTTCGGGGATGGGAATGATCCCGCGAGCCTGTTAGGATAATACCGTTTTTTCGGGAAGCCGGTCAAGCCGACAACCAGATTCCGCCGGAAAATTTTTCCGTCCCGCCTCGACGGTGGGGCGCCATCACAGTTCGACCCGCTTGCCGCCATTCTTGGCGCTCTCGTAGATGGCGCAGATCAGCGCGACGGCCCGCCGGGCCTCGACACCGTCGATCTGGGGCGGGCGACCTTCGGCGATGGCTTTGACGACATCCTCGAAATTGCGCTGGTGACCGGTGAAATTGATCGCCTTGGGGTCGTTCGCCCCGAGTCCCTTGGCGGTGGAGCCCTGCATCAGCGTGGCGCGGACCTCGGCGTCCTCCGGGCGCTCTTCGGCAAAATCCCAGCAGCGAAAGGCCTCATCGGCGAGAAAGACCGATCCGTGCGAACCGCTCAGATGCACCTCGGCGGGGTGGCCGGTCGACGACCAGCAGGCGGTGGAGCCTTCGATGACGCCCCGGGCGCCGTTCTTAAACTCAAGGATCGCCACGGCGGTGTCCTCGACCTCGATATTCTCGTGGGCGAGGCAGCCCATCGTGGCCGACACCGCCGCCACGTCGCCGGCGAGGTAGAGCAACTGATCGATGAGATGGATGGACTGGTTCATCAAGGCGCCGCCGCCATCGAGCGCCCAGGTGCCGCGCCAGGCACCGGAATCGTAGTAGGCCTGGGTGCGATACCATTTCACATAAGCATCACACAGGGTGAGCCGCCCGAAGCGACCGGCATCGACGGCCGCCTTGAAGGCTTCCATGGCCGGGTGAAAGCGGCGATTGAAAATACCGGCCAAGGTGACGCCCGCCTCTTCGCAGGCGGCGATCATCAGGTCGATGCGCTCGGGCGTGACCTCCAGCGGCTTCTCGCAGATCACGTGCTTGCCGGCTTTGGCCGCGGCGAGGGCGGGCTCCAGATGCGCGCCGCTGGGAGTGGCGATGGTCACGATGTCGAGTTCCGGGTCGGCGAGGAAGGCATCGAGGTCGCTGTAGCCCTTGCAGCCCAACTCCGCCGCCAGTGCCTCGACCGCCTCGGGCCGGCGTCCGAACACGGAGTGCAATTCGCCGCCCTCCATCGCTTCGATGGCTTTGGCGTGGAACTTGGCAATCATGCCGGCGCCGATGATTCCGAATTTCATGGGTAGTCAGTGGGTTGGGATGGTGGTGGAATGGGTAACGCTCGCGCTACCGGGAAGGGCGACTCTAGGTCACGGGAACGGCCCGTCAAGGCGCGCAAGACCCGATCACTGCGCCGGGACGGCACCCGCGGCCTTTGCCTTGCCGGCTGGGTTGCCCTTGCCTTTTCCTTTGGCCTTGCCCTTTTCCTTGCCGGGGCCGGGCTGGGGGCGCCGGCTCTCGACCGGATCCTCGGCGGGCAGCTTGTAGTGGGCGCGCAGACGGGTGAGTTCCACGCCCAGAGCCTTCTGGATGTCGGCGTAGCCGGGCAGATCGTGTACGTTGCTCATTTCGTTGGGGTCCTTGACCAGGTCGAACAACTCCCACTCGCCGAGTTCGTAGTAGTGGATGAGCTTGTGCCGGCCGTCGGTGACTCCGTAGTGCCGGGCGACATTGTGGGCGCCGGGGAACTCGTAGTAATGGTAGTAGAAGGACTTGCGCCAGTCGGCCGGCGTCGTCCCCTTCAGCAGCGGCACCAGACTGCGGCCCTGCATGTCGGCAGGCTGTTCAACCCCGGCGATATCGAGGAAGGTCTGGGCAAAGTCCAGATTCGACACGATGTCACCATTCACCGAACCCGGCTTGACCACGCCGGGCCAGCTGACCAACAGCGGAGTCTTCAGGGATTCCTCGTACATCCAGCGCTTGTCATACCAGCCGTGCTCGCCGAGATACCAGCCCTGGTCGCTGGAGTAGATGACGACGGTGTTGTCCTTCAAGCCGGACGCTTCGAGATAGTCGAGCAGGTCGCCGATGGAGTCGTCGACCGACTTCACGCAGCGCAGGTAGTCCTTCACGTAGCGCTGGTATTTCCATTTGATGACTTCCTCGGGCGTCATGGTGGGCCGCTTTTCGAGGAAGGCCTTGTTCAGCGGCTCATAGGCGGCATTCCAGACCGTCAACTGCTCCGGAGTGAGGTTGGTGGGTGGCGTCAGCTTCAGGTCGCGATCGGTGAGATGGTCCTTGATCGTCATCGCCTGATTGGCTGCCGGGCTGGCGCGGTTGCTGTAAACGTCCCAGAGGGTCGCCGGCTCGGGGATCTCGGTCTCCTCCAGCCAGGTCAGGTATTTCGGCGCCGGCTGCCAGTCGCGGTGCGGTGCCTTGTGCTGGAACATGAGCAAAAAGGGCTTTTCCGGGTCCCGCTGCTCCTTGAGCCACGCCAGCGCCTTGTCGCGGATGATGTCGGTGGTGTAACCGGTGTGCTCGCGGCGGGTGGCCTGAGCTTCAATGCCGCCGGTCAGCATCGGCGGGTTGTAATACGGCCCCTGCCCGATCAACACGTCGAAATAGTCGTAGCCCTGCGGAGTCGATTCGAGGTGCCATTTGCCGATCACCGCCGTCTGGTAGCCGGCGGCATGGAGCATCTTGGCCATGGTGGGCTGGTCGCCGTTGAAGACCTGTCCATTGACCATGAAGCCGTTGATGTGGCTGTATTTGCCCGTCTGAATCACCGCCCGGCTCGGGCCACAAATACCGTTGGTCACATAGCAGCGCTGAAAGAGCATCCCCTCCCTGGCGATGCGGTCCATGTTCGGCGTCGCCATGCGGGTGGCGTCGTAGGCGCTCAGGGCCTGCTGGCAGTGGTCATCGGTGAAGATGAAAATGATGTTCGGCCGCTTCTCGGCAGCCAAGGCCTCAGGCAAGGCCAGGCCGGTGATCGTCGCAGCCGCCGCGAGGAAGAGCGCGGCCTTTGACACGGAGAAAGCCAGGGGTCGTTTCATGACCCGCATTGTGAACGTCATCCCCACAGGGATCAACCACCGAGAGACGGAAGCGGCATTCGCGAATTCGAAGCGCGGGATCAGGCCGCGCGCCGATCGTCCTCAAGGGAGAAAGGGGCGTCGTCGTCATCCAGCAACGGCTCGAAATCGGCCAGGCTCTGCTCGATGCTCGAGACCAACTCCTCCAGAGCGTCGAGACGATGATCGAGATCGGACAGTTGGGTGTCCAGATTCTCGTCCACCACCCGCGTCTTGCGCAGCCGGTAGGGCGCGCGGCGCAGCGTGGCGCGGCGGAGGTCATCGCCGACCAAAGCCTGCGGGGTGAAATCCAGCGTCACGGCTTCCACCGTCTCGGCAGCTTCTTCGGCGGCGATGGGCTCGTCTTCGATTACGGATGCCACGATCGGCTCCTCGACTGCTTCACCGCCCTCGGACACGGGCGCGGCGACCGTCTCGTCTTCCGCAGAAATCGCCTCGTCTTGAGTCTCTTCCGCCGCCACCGGGACCATGACCGTGGCTTCTTCGTCGATGGGCGCGATTTCTTCGGTCGATTCCACCGCGGGAGCGATTTCCGCCTCCACTTCAGCACCAACGACGACTTCTTCCGCCCCGGCTTCGACTTCGATCACAAGGGACTCAGTCGGGAGTTCGACTTCCGCGATCTCCTCCGCTGCCACTTCTTCGGTCATTTCCTCTTCGGAGATCACCGGCTCGATTGTGGTCTCGGCTTCGATTTCCGCGATTTCTTCGACAGCCTCCGCGGGCTCTTCGATGGCCGGCTCTGCCGCGATCTCTTCCGACACCGGCTCGGCCAATTCTTCTGCCTCGACTTCGACCACCGGCTCTTCGGTGATGGCAGCAAAAGCCGGCTCAGTCTCGCTCTCGACTTCGATCTCAGCGATGACTTCCGCCACTTCCTCCGAGGCAACCGTCTCGACCAAGACTTCCTCGCCCATTTCTTCCGCCACCGGCGCGACTTCGATCACTTCGGCAGCGGGCTCGACCGACTCCCCGGCTTGAGTCTCGGCCGGCGCTTCCTCGCGATCGGACACCCGCCATTCCAATCCCTCGATGGCCGGCGGCGCAAAATCGGCCGCGTCGGTCGGACGCAGGATCTCGGCATCATCGCCGGAAAAGGCACCGCTGTAGGACGCCGCCCGCGCCGTGATGGTCTCGCCATGATGCCGCTGCCGCCGCGATGAACGACGCCGCGCCCACACAAGCAACACCGCGACGCCCAAGGCGACGGCGATCAGGAGCGCGATCAGGAGGTAGGTTCCGTTGGAAAACATGACAGATTGGCAGAGTGGGAGTCAAACTTAGGACATCTTTAATGTTTTTGATTTTTAAGCAAATCCTTTTTCTTCGGCTGAATCTTGGAATTTTTCTCGAATTTGAGCGGTTTTCCAGTCCTCTCTGCGCCGATTCCACGAGTCCCGATTGACGTCGCTTGAGTTTGGCCGCCGCGTCTTTAGACTGCGATCACCCCTCTGTCATCCCCCACATGGTATCCGTCCTCACCGACATCCTGACCCGCACCGCGCCGCCCGACGCCGTTGCATGGCTCACCGCCGAGATCGCATCGTTCCGGTCCGATTTTCACCGCCGCCGCTTTTACTTCGCCTTCAGCGGCGTCTCCCGACGGTTCCGCAAAAAGACCCGCATCGAGGTCACGGCCGCCGATTTCGCCGCCATCCAGGCCGAGGCCCCCGGACTGTCGCTCGCGGGCTGGGACGAGTTCCGCCTCGCCCGCGTCCTGCTGCTCCTCGCCCTCGCCGAGCAACCCGCATCGGAATACCGCGAGACCCTCACCGCGGTGCTGGGATCGGCCGATCTTCGCGAGCAAGTCGCCATTTTCTCCGCGCTTCCCCTGCTGCCCGAGCCGGAATTCCTCGTCCCCCTCGCCCGCGACGGATCGCGGACCAATATCGTCGATGTCTTCGACGCCATCGCCCTCGACAATCCCTTTCCCGCCGCCCACTTCCCCGAGGAAGCCTGGAATCAGCTCGTCCTGAAAGCCCTCTTCATCAGCCGACCCCTCTACCGGATGGAAGGCCTCGACGACCGGGCCAATCCCACCCTCGCCGAGATGCTGTCGAATCTCGCCCACGAACGCTGGGCGGCCGGGCGCCCCGTCTCCCCCGAACTCTGGCGGAGTTGTGCCCGGCACCTCACCGACACGATCGTCGCCGACCTCCACCGCGTCGCCCAGAGCGACGAGCCCGGCCAGCGCGAAGCCGTCGCCCTCATCGCCGCCGACGACGAGAGCGGCCGACTCGCCGACCTGCGCGACTCCCTCGGTGATCTGATCGACGCGGCCCGGTCGGGCGACCTGACCTGGACCGGACTCGGCCAGAGCCTGGCCGGAAAACGCCCCTGAGTCCCACCTATCCCTCCCCTTTTCCCATGCGCTTCTTCGATTCCCATGTCCACATGGTGTCCCGCACCACCGACGACTACCAGCGGATGGCCGCCGCGGGAGTCACCGCCCTCATCGAGCCGTCCTTCTGGCAGGGCCAACCGCGCACCGAGCCGGGCAGCTTCAAGGACTACTTCAATTCCCTGATCGGCTTCGAACGCTTCCGCGCCAGCCAGTTCGGCATCAAACACTACTGCACCATCGGGCTGAACCCGAAGGAGGCGAACAACGAAAAGCTCGCCGAAGCCGTGATGGAACTGCTGCCACTCTACATCTGCAAAGAGGGCGTCGTCGGCATCGGCGAGATCGGTTTCGACGACCAGACCAAGGCCGAGGAAAAGTATCTCCGCATCCAGGCCGAGATGGCCCTCCAGGCCGACCTCCCCATCCAGATCCACACGCCCCATCGTGATAAGAAAGCCGGCACCATCCGCACCATGGATGTGCTGGAGGACGTCGGCTGCGACCCGCGCAAGGTGATCATCGATCACAACAACGAGGAAACCGTCAAGGCCGTGCTCGACCGCGGCTACTGGGCCGCTTTCACCATCTACCCCCACACCAAGCTGGGCAATGAGCGCATGATCGAGATCATGCGCGAGTACGGCGCCGAGCGCATCGTCGTCGACAGCTCGGCCGACTGGGGCATCAGCGATCCCCTCGCCGTACCGAAGACCGCCGCGATTTTGAAGGAAGCCGGCATCCCGCTGTCACAGATCGAGCAGGTGACCTATTGGAATCCCCTCGAAGCCTACGGCCAGAGCGGACAGGTCCACGAAAGCGACTGGGAGGAAGCCGGCGGCATCGATCCCACCGCCCTGTTCGCCGGGAACACCCTGCTCCGCGGCGGCCAGGATATCGAAAAGGCCATGGGCCGGGAAAATCTGGTGATCCGGTAGCCGAAAAGGCTTGAAAGAGACGGCCGAATTTCCGAGTAAACAGGGTATGATCGGAGATGATACCCTGTTGCATCGGAGACGCTTCCTCGCCTCCCTGCCCGGCTTCGGGCTCACCCTCCTGCCCGGGGACTCCCGCGCGGAGACCATCACGCACGATGGCGCCCGCTTCGTCGTTTACCGGCTCGATCCGAAAGCCGAGACGCTGGACTTGTTCCTCCTGACTCAGGACGCGCAGCGGTCTCCCACCTTCGAACAACTGGACCGCGATCTCCGGGCTCGGGGGAAGCGACTGAAGGTGGCCATGAACGCCGGCATCTACGAGCCCGGCTTCCGCCCCTCGGGCCTTCATATTTCTGGCGGGAAAACGGTGGTGGCCCTCAATACCGGCGGGCCGCCCCCAAAAGCGTCGCCGGACGACCCCACCCCGAATTTCTATCTGCTGCCGAACGGCGTCTTCTTCATCCGGCCGGACGGCAGCGCCGGTGTCCTCGCCACGGCACACTACGCGGCCGCGGGAGAGACGCCGCGCCTCGCCACCCAGTCCGGCCCGCTGCTGCTGGCAAACGGGAAAATCCATCCGGTCTTCCGTGAGGGCTCACCCAACCGGCTATATCGCAACGGCATCGGCGTCGACACCGCGGGCCGCATCGTCATGGTCAGCTCGGTACGGCCGCCGGATCAGGGTCGGATCAACTTCTTCAGTTTCGCCACCCTGTTCCGCGATCATCTGGATTGCCCGAATGCCCTCTACCTCGACGGCGACATCTCCCATCTTTACATCCGCGGCGAGACGGGTGACACCGCCCCGCGGACGAATTTCTTCGCCGGCGTACTGGCTGTGGTCGAGGCTATTCGGTAGGTTTTGATGTCGAAATTCTGACATGAGGAATGCAAGAGCCATCGTCCCGTGCCGCCGCGGATCCGTGCACCTGGTCTTGTTTTCCTGTGCAAGGGGGTGGTGGAACGATTAGGATTTGACCGGGAAACGGTCATTCATTAAAGTTTAGAGCGGTCAAGAGGTCCGCCCCTGCGGGCCGTGAAGGCAAAGCCCTTCCTTGGCCGACTTTTTTTTGCCCATGTATCTGCTCTACGTTGATGAGTCAGGTCACACTGCCGATCCGCATCAGAATTACTTCATCCTCGCGGGCGTAGCTGTGTTCGAAAGACAGGGCTGGTGGATCGCCAATGAACTGGACCAGATCGCAGCCCGCTTCGACCCCGCGAATCCGAACGAAGTCGAACTTCATGGGTCCCCCATGCTGCAAGGAAGGGGTGTTTGGAAGCAGCATGGCCGGGCCATTCGCGAGCAGGCAATGAAGGATGCACTCTCAGCATTGACTGTTTCACACCCCAGCAATCGCCTCTTTGCTACGGTGGTCCGGAAATCAGCGATTTCACCACAGGACCCGGTCGAATATGCCTTTGAACAAACGGCCAGCCGATTCGACCGGTATCTGGGTCGGCTCCACAAACGGGGCGATACCCAACGTGGCCTGATCCTTTTTGACAAATCGTCACACGAAGTCTCGCTCCAGAAACTAGCGCACAACTTCCGGACGCTCGGGCACCAGTGGGGTATTTTGCGCAACTTGAGTGAGGTTCCGGTCTTTATTGACAGCCGGGCATCACGTCTCATCCAGCTCGCCGATTTGGTCGCTTTCTCTCTGTTTCGGATGTGGGAAAAGCAGGATGACCGATTTTATACCATCATCAGGGATCGATTTGATCGCGAAGGCAGCATTGTCCACGGACTACATGTGACCGACTAATTAGCCAACTTTCGCTTGGAATTACTCCGATCAACCTCCAGATCCCCCGGCTCGGAAGCACAAAAAAACGCGCCCGAATCGGATCCGGGCGCGCTGTTTGAAATCTGATCTGGGCCACCCGTCAGTCCGGGCGGCTGAATCCGATCACTGGGCCTTCGGAGCCTCGGCGGGGGCCTTCGGGGCCGCCGCGGGGGCATCCGCACCGCCGGGAGCCGCCGCGGGGGCGCCACCGGGCTGCTCGATCTTGGCCTTGCCACGCAGGTCCTGCAGGTAGGTCTGGATCTTTTCGCCCTTCCGCTCGTCGTGGATGTTCTCGGTGAGTTCAGTCTTCACGTCGGCATAGGCGAGCTGCTTGGCTTCCTTCTTTTCGGTGACCTTGATGATGTGCCAGCCGAACTGGGTCTGCACCATCTCACCCACGGCGCCGATCTCTTGCGCAAAGGCGGCTTTCTCGAACTCGGGCACCATCTGGCCGCGGCCGAATTCGCCGAGGTCGCCGCCCTGGGCCTTGCTGGGGCAGTCGGAGTGGGCCTTGGCGAGATCGGCGAAATTCTCGCCTTTCTTCTCGATCAACTGGGCGCGCAGGCCCTCGGCGGCGGCTTTCTTCTTGGCCAGCTCGGCCTCGTCGGTGATGCCCTGGGTGGAAACCAGGATGTGGGAGGCATGCACGGCTTCCGCCTGCTTGAACTCATCGGGGTGCTCGTCGAAGTACTTTTTGACCTCGGCATCCTCGGGCTTGGCGACTTCGCCGGTGACCTTGTCGATCAGTTGGCGGATCTTCATGTCGTCACCGATCTGCTGGCGCACCTTGTCCACCGTCATGCCGGCGGAGGTGGCGAACTGCTCGATGGTCGCGCCTTCGGGCAGGTTGGCGGCGATTTCCTTGAGGCTCTTGTCGACATCCTCGGTGCTCGCCTTGTAGCCGTCCTTGTTGGCGGCATTCAGCAGCAGCGTTTTGGAGATCAATTCGCTCATGATGCGCTCCTCGAGCTGCGGCTGCAGCATCTGCTGCTGCTCGGGCGGCATCTGTTGGAACTGGCGGGCGAAACGGGCCACGAACAGGTCGCGGACGTCGCCCTCGGTGATGGGGGTGCCATCGACGGTGAGCAGCACTTTCTGCCCCGGCGGCACGGGCGACGGCAGTTCGCGCGGCGCGGCATCCTGGGCCGGAGTCATGGCGGGAGCCGCGAGAATCAAGCCGGCGGCAAGGAGGGAGAACTGAGATTTTTTCATGCAATCGAGTGAACAAAGCCGCGGCGGGATGCCGGGGACGGGCAAAATTCGCCGTTTTCCCAAGCCGTGACAACCCCTTATTTGCGGCGACGAAGCCCTCTTCATGGCCCCCTTCGCGAACAGATCGGGAGGCACAATTTCCCGTTGCACCGCGAAGCCGCTCCGATTCGTTGTCGGGTCTGCCATGCCCGATGCCTTCACGCCGCCTGCCGAACCGGGGTTCCGTTTTTCCGACGGAAAGCTGCGGATATTCCAGGGCGACGCCGTCATGGTCATCACGGCCTGGCCGGAACTGGCCGCAGTCCGGAAGAGTGCCGAAAGACCGCGATGGGAGCCTTTCCACCCGGCTTTTCGGCTGGTCTCGCCCTACCGCCCCGCTGCCGCCGCCCGCCCCGCCCGCCGGCAGCGGCCCGCGCGGCCGGAGAGTCCGCCTGAGGGCCAGTTGGGCTTCGGCTTTGCCGATGAATTGCCGCCGCCGCCACCGCCAGCCCCTCCCAAGCCGCCCCGCCTGACCCTGCCACAGCAGCGGAAGAAGGCCTTCGACAGTTTCCGCTTCGCCCTGCCCAAGGAGGTCGCCCAGGCGGTGGAGCCCTTTCCCTCCGATCAATGGCCGCTGCTCATGATGCTGCGCCACGACCCGAGCACGCTCGATCTCGCCCGGTCGAATCCGGCGCTTGCCTACCTGCTGGCCCTGAAGCTCAATGCCGACGTGGCGCTCATCGCAGCCCTCAAATGCGGCACCCTGCGGCAGCGGGAAATTCTTGGCTGCCTCGATTTTCCCGACACCAACGGCGCGGTGAATCTGTTCCGGAAGATCCAGCCCGCCTCGGTCAATGGCGACAACTGGTCCCGCCTGCTCCACCTGCTGCGCCACCCCGACGCGGCGGCCCGCCAGCGGCTCGCCCATCTGCCGGCGATCAATACCGGCGTCGTCGAGATCCTGCTCCATCCCGCTGCCTCCGCCGCGGCGGGTGTCCGCCTGCTGGAGCAGGTCGCATCCGATGCGGCGGAAAGCCATCGGGCCCGGACCGTCCACCTCATCGCCAACACGTTGACGCTGCAGGATATCCTCCAGGTGCGAAATGCCGTGCGGGTCTTTCCGGATCGCGAGCGGCTCGAGGAGGTGCATGCCCTCACCCTCGCGGCTTATCAGGAAAGACAACTGCGCATCGCCGTCGCCCGGCGGGATGCGCGGCAATACTTCCGCGTCCCGCCCATTCCGCCCGTTTCCGGCGAGATCGAAGCCCTCACCACACCGGATGAACTGGTGGCGGAAGGAGACATCATGGGCAACTGCGTGGCCAGCTATGCGTCGCGGGTCGCCGGGGGGCACACCTACATTTACCGGGTGCTGAAACCCGACCGCGCTACGCTGTCCATCGTCCAGAGTGCCAGCGGCGCCCCGTGGCGGATCAGCGAACTGGAAGGCCGCTTCAATACGCCCGCCAGCGAGCGGACCGAACGCGCCGTCGCAGAGTGGCTGCGGCGATATCAGATCGGAGCGTGATTTCGATCAGCTCGCCACGCCGTCACTGAGTTCCTGGAACAACTTGAAAAGCCGGTGGACCTGAGCCAGCGGCAGGTGGGGCACGTCGAGCCGCTTCTCCCGGTGCAGCAGCACGGAAAAGGTCGCCAGACCGTGTCCCTCGTCCTTCATCAGGGTGTTGGTGACCGCATCCCAGCGATAGGACTCCAACTCATTGCCCCCACGCCGTTCGTGCAGCAGAAAGAGGCGCTTGTTGGTCATGATCACACAGGTGCGGGCCTTGCTCAGCAGGCCGGCCTTCTCCTGCGCGGCGATGTAGTAGATGTCCTCGCCCGAGGCCAGCACCCGGGACACTTCGCGGAAGCACTCGGCCACTTTTTCCCGGTCCTGGCCGTCGTCGATGAAATGGCTGATCTGCTCCTGGATCTCGAAGACCTCCTCGATCGGCTGCCAGTCCGCCATGCCCTCGTAAAAGACGAAGTCATCGGCTGCGACAAGACCGTCATTGAGCATTTGCAGGATCTCCTCCTGCGTGTGCGGCCCGGACGGCTCGGCCTCTCCCCGTCGCATCACGGAAAAGAGGATCTCCTCCGGCTCCCCGGCGTTTTCGGTGGATTCAGTCTCACTCATCACGAGAGGGTCGAAATCTGCGGCAATGGTCGTCGTCATGATGGCGGCAGGGTGGGTGAAAACCAAGCCGAAATTAGCCGCCTGTATTTACATTGTCAATAAAATGAATAGGCAATGGCCATGATCGACTCGGATTTGAACCCCGTTCGGCTCAATCGGTCGCACCACCCCGAGCCACTCCGGGGACGCGATCCAGCCAGGCCTCCGGGATGCGCCGGGGGCGGCCCTCGGGCATCTGGACCAGCACGACGACCTGTCGGCATTCGGCGATCAGCGACGCCGGCTCGCCGACCTCCTGGCGGTACATCGCGAAGTGACAGTGCATCCGCACCTTTTCGAACCGCTCCACCGTCCCCCGGATGCGCAGCCGGTCACCCAGCCGCGCGGGACGCCGGTAGTCCACCTCAGTCCGTGCCACGGCAGGAAAAAGCTGTGTCTCCGACATCTCCGCCAGCGTCAGCCCGAGCGCATCGGTCAGCCGGGTGCGGGCTACCTCGAAGAAACGCAGGTAGGCGATATTGCTCACCACCCCTCCGCAATCGGTGTCAAAAAACATCACTTCTATCTCCGTCTCGATCATGACGCCGAGTCTACCGCCGGAGAGGCCGGAAAGGCAACGTCCGCTTCCCCGGCCCCGCCATCCGGGAGGCTGAGGAACCGCCGGCACGCCGCCCGGCCCCGGCTCTGGAAAGGCGCGCGGCCGATCCCGAAGGCCCGGAGGCAGGCGCCATGCTCCCGCCAGACCAGCCCCTCCGCCATCAGATACAGCATCTGGAACTGCAAACCCCACAGCGCCGTACCCACCGGCAGCCGTCCGCGGTGCCGCAGGGAGAAATACGTGCGGTGAAATCCGATGTGTCCCGCCTCGTCCCGGACAATCCGGCCGCACACCTCCGATACCACCGCATCCGGCACCGCCCGCGCCAGCAGACCGTAGTAGGCATCGGCGATAAGTTCCGCCGTCAACAGCACCTGCAGGTTGAACTCCAGCCCCAGCCACGTCCGCACCGAGCGAAACACCGAATTCGCCCAGTGCTTCCGCTTCAGTTCCCCGCCGAGGTAGCCCACCAGCCCCGCCAGCAGCCGCGCATGATCATTCTCCTCGGCGATGAACAGGTCGACCGCCCGCGCATAGACCGCCTCCCGGCTCCGGCCCCCCAGACCGGCCGACTCGGTGACGAACCGCCTCAGCCTCGTGCCGCCGCCCGTCTCACCGATCTGGAAGATGGCCAGCGACTCCGCCAACAGGCGCCGCCGCTCCGGATCGAGCCGGCAGGGCGGGAGATGCTCCCAGTCCGGAGCCGACCAACCGGCGCGGTGATTCTCAAAATGCCTCAGCCAATCGTGGATCGTTCGTTTCATGGTCTTGTTTTCGGATAAAGCTCGATGAAATCAGGCGATCGCCTTCAGCGCGTCGAAAAGCCCGAGGCTTTCCTGCTCCTTCGCCACCTGGCGCAGCCGCTCGACCACAGCCTGGACCGTCTCGTCCAGCGTCGATGTCCCCGCCGTCACCCCCACCCGGTCCTGACGGCGGAACCAGCCCGCCTCCACCTCCTCCGGCCGCTCCACCTGCCAGGCCCGGCAGCCCAGCCGACGCGCCGTCTCGACGAGTTGCGCCGTGTTGTTGCTGTTGCGCCCGCCCACCACCACGATGGCATCACTCCGCGCGCAAAGGTCGGCCAGGGCCGCCTGCCGGTCCTTTGTCGGCTGGCACACCGTGTCCACCAGCCTGACTTCAGCGCCGGGAAAGCGATCCCGCATCACCGCCACCAGCGCCTCCACCCGGTCCAGCGGCTGCGTCGTTTGGGAAATCACCCCGATCCGCGACGCGTCCGCCGGGATCGCCTCCAGATCCGCCGCCTCCAGCACCACCACCGCCTCGGGGAAGTCTCCCACCAGCCCCCGGACCTCCACATGATCGCGCCGACCGATCACCACCGGGTGGTAGCCCGCCAGCACCAGACACTCCAGCGCCCGGTGCGCCTTCCGCACCAGCGGACAGGTCGTGTCGTACACCGCGTGGCCCTGCTCCCGCCACTCCCGGCGCCGGGCATCCGACGCGCCGTGTGCCGTGATCACCACCGCCTCCGTCGGCGCTTCGCCCGGCGAGTCCAGGTCGCCATGCCGCACCCCCAGCGTCGACAGGTGCGCCTGCACCAGGGGATTGTGAACCAGTTCCCCCAGCACCGTCACCGGTTGGGACTGGGCGAGATCATGCGTCTTCCGGAGCGCGTCGCGCACGCCGAAGCACATGCCGTGATGTCTTGCGATTTCGATTTTCATGGTTTCGATGAGGTCATTTACTTTGTCTCACAAAGCTTTCTTTCAAAAAAAGGGAGGCGGCAGTATCGCGCTCAGCCCCGTCCCGACTTTAGGATCTGCTCCAGCACCGCCAGATAGTCCTCGAATGCCTTCCGGCCCGCCGCCGTCAGGGCATAGCTTGTTTGGGGACGTTTCTCCACCTCCTTCGTCATCGACACATAGCCCGCCTTGTAGAGCGTGCGCAGGTGGGTGATCAGATTTCCGTCGCTCATGTTCAGTTCCGCCTTCAGATCCTGATATTTCCAGTCCGGCCGCGCCGCCAGCAGCGTCATGATGGAGAGCCGTCCCTTCTCGTGGATGAGCTTGTCGAGCTTGTCGAAGTCGATCATGGCTCACTCCGATTGTCCGCTCCGCTTCCACCAGCCCGTCCGGACCGCGTAAACGAGATGGAATCCCCCGAACGTCACCGCCATGATCCGTGCCGCCTCACCGGCATCTCCCGGCTCGATGCCACGCAGCTCCCGCCAGAAAAAGCCCGCCACCCCGGCCACCACGAAAGCCCAGCCCAGCGCCTTGATCGACCGCGGGGCAAATCCCGCCGTCGCCACCAGACCCAGACCGTATCCCAGCACCCACAGCAGCGCCCCCGTCACCGGCTCGCCCGACCAGCCGCAGAGGACCACCCCCGACACCCCGCAGGCCAGCATCGGCGGCAACAGCGTGCGCATCCCCTGCCGCGTCGCTGGCGAGGGAAACGGCATGCCCCGCCCCCGCGCCTCCCGCAGCAGCACCCACGTGTTCACCGCCCCCACCACCGCCATCGCCCCCAGCCACCAGAGCAGAAAACCCCGGCTCGACAGCGATTCCGCGCCCCGCATTTGCCAGATGCCCAATCCCGTCCCCAGCAGGCCCGCCACCAGCGCCGGCCCCGTCGAGATCGCACGATAGATCGTCGCCCGCTCCATCAGGGAACGGATCGTGCGCAGGTGCTCCTCGGCCGATCGGGAAAGGTCGGGATTTGACATGAGCCATTACTTTGCTACACAAAGCAACATGTCAACCGATTCTTCCGCTCCCCTCCTCCGGCGCTTTCGGGTCGTCATGGGTCTCTTCATCGCCGCTCTGGTGGCGAGCGGGCTCACCGCCTTTCCCCTGCGCTGGGAGCTGAACCTCCTCGCCACCTGGCTCGGCCTTCCGCCCGATGCCGACCCCGCCGCCTACGACGGCCTGCGCCACTGGATCGCCCTCGTCCGCGAGGGGCTCGACCAGTCCTATGGACGTTATCCCTTCCTCGCCTACGGCACCGACTGGCTGGCTTTTGCCCATCTCGTCATTGCCGTTTTCTTCATCGGCCCCTATCGACAGCCCGACCGGCACGATTGGACCCTGATCTCCGGCCTCGTCGCCTGCGCCGGCATCGTGCCCCTCGCCCTCATCTGCGGCGAGATCCGCGGCATCCCTGTCTATTGGCGCCTCATCGACTGTGCCTTCGGCGTCTTCGGCGCCCTGCCCCTCGCCTACTGCCTCCTCCTCAGCCGCCGCCTCGCCGCCCTGCGACCGGAGCCGGTCCGGTGAAACAGACGTTTTCCGGGCTGCATCGCGATGGAGCCGGCCTTATTGAGAGTTGTGAGGTCAATCATTTGGGCAACAGACCGTCTTTGCCTGCCCCCTAGCGGAACTCACGCCGAATCAAACGCCTCTCACGCCGAATCAAACGCTCCTCATGCCGCCGCAATCGCCTCCCGGCCGCATTCCGGAGCCTGCCGACCGTCCGATGGCGCCCCACTACCCCGTTGCGGAGTGGCGATCCCGGTGGTTGAGCGAGGCACGACCGATACCACCGGGGCCCATCCACCCTCATTCGAGCATCCCGCAGGGATGCCAGCCATTTGCCACTCCCGCCATCGCCTCGCCCGCTGGCATCCTTCCGGCTTGCTCGGTCTCGTCTCCATTTCGTCCGGTGGTATCGTCGCTACGCTCGTCAACCATCGGCTGTGATGCCTGCGGCATCGATTCCGCTCGAAACATCCATGGGCAACGACCAGCCGTCTTCATCCCGTGCCCATTCCGATCAGACCCGGTTGGATCGGAGATGAGACCCGGTTGGATCGGCGAGGAAAGAGGGTGTGATCGCGAAAGAGGCGCCCGGATTGCGACCCATGGAGGTCACCGGCGGCAACCCCGGTCCGACCGAAAGAGCGCCGCAAGTGCTTGAAAAGTCGATATCCAGAACGATCCGGTTCGCTTGATGCTTTGGAAAACCAAGATTCCCGATCGTACAAAACACCAGCCCGCTCCGGGGGCAAAAGTGATTGACAGAGAGAGGGATGGGAATTTCGGTGATATCATTATCGCTGCCGCCGGGAGAAAAGCGGGGCGATAGCAAAATCGGATAATATACTGTTGTGCAATGAAACGAAGACTCCTGATCACGGCCGCTGTGATCGTGCCTCTTGGAGCGCTCGTATACCTTGTTCCGTGCGTCGTTGCTGCGTCGAAGGCGCGTCCCCTCTACGGTAATTTCAACATGGGACTTCGATGCATGGGAGGTCACGAGATCTTTCTCTACCTTGACGAGACCCAAGCTTACCAGAATTGCCCTGGGCACCGAGACTTGGATCCGATGGGCCCCATCGTTCGCGGGAAGGACTCACTCACGATTCTCCACGCCAAGAACAGGACGCCGTGGTTGCGCATCGACTACGACGGGTCACGCCATACGGTGACAAGTGCCGAGAAGGGATGGACTGAGAATCTGCCACAAGTCGCCAATCCGTGGAGGACTTGGTTGCCGAAGCTCTTGCCGGAGCACTGACGCCGCCCCAATCAAATCGAGATGCACAACAAGCCATGGTAGGCAACCCCGCGGGCTGGTCTGCTCCGGTGGTGAATTCCGGCTCCACCTCAGCCCGCTGGTTGCCTACACTTTGATCGTTCGGCATAGAAAGATGGAAACCGCGGAAATCATTGATCCCGGCTTTTCGGTTGCTGATGGCGAAGACGTGCGTCTCACCAAAGGTGACCAAGGCCTTATTCTTCAGTTTAGGAACTGGCAGGAAGAGCAGATTCAAGCTCTTTTCGTTGATGCAGTTTCTTATCGCTGGGATCAGATAGATTGGGATTTTCTGGAAGGCGAGCGTTTTGATTCGACGCATGTAATTGCCAATTCGGAATGGTTGCGCGAACACGTCATCCAACGATCCATAGATGAAAATGAGGGGTATCTTCACTACAGACTCAATTTCAACGCCTGCGGCACTCTTCAAGTCCTTGCAAAGTCCATCATAAACCAAACCGCCGAATCGGGTCCCCGCGACTGACTGAGCCTTTGCCCAGCCAGCCACGGGTCCCACACCACCCTGCGTACGGCTCCGTACAGGGCGGTTCCAATCAGACTCGGGCTTTTGGCCCGTAGTACAGCACGATCCAGATCGCTTTGAC
>JAEUHH010000056.1 GCA_016795505.1 Verrucomicrobiales bacterium
GTCGCACCTGCCTCCACATCGTAGGTGGGGCCATCGACCGACAGGCCGCTGATCGTGTATTCCCCCTCGGTGCGGAGCAGGCTCCACGGGGGCGGATCGCCACCGCCGTCGCCACCGCCATTACCCGGATCACCTCCGCCGCCTCCGCCGCCTCCGCCGCCTCCGCCGCCTCCGCCGCCGCCACCCGTCGGCGATGCGATCATGAAATCGAGCGCTCCCGTCGCGTCCACCGTCGAATCCGGGTCGGCATCCACGGCCACGGCGAGCCGCGAAGGGACGCTGCCCAGGTAATAGGTGACGGAAAAGCTCCCGGTCCCATCCGTCGAGACCGACGATGAGGACAGCGACCCATCGCCCGACTCGACCGTGAAAGCCACCGACCGATACGCCAGCGGCATCGAGTAATTGTAGCGCCGGTCCTCCTGGCCCAGGCCATTCACCCACACGTCCCACCGATCGATCTGCGCCGATCCCGTCACCGCCACCGCCGTGCCTGCCGGCTGTTGCGGACCGCCCTCGGCCCACAGGAAAGTCATCACCGGCTCCATCTCCGTGCGATCCAGCGTCCAAGTCTCCGCCGGGTCCGGCGCGGGCGGCGCGACGGTGAACAGCAGTTGCGCCGACGTCGCCTGGCCGGTCGCATAGGCGACATCGACCCGCGCCACGGAATCCACCGATCCCATCGTCAGTGAGCCCAAGCTCACCCCATCCGCCCCCGCCGTGCCCGCACCCGTCACATAGCCATCGCCGCTCGCCACCGACCACGTGACCTGCGCGCCATCCGCCGGGGAGGTCGAGATGTTTTCCACCCGTTGATTGCCGTAATTGCTCTCCATCACGTCCCACGTGACGTAGGACACCGTGGCCACCAGATCGCGTGCCTCCCCGGTGGGAACCTCCGCCGGTGAGCTGGAGGAACCCAGCGTCGCCGTGAGCGTCGCCTCGCTGTGATGATAGGCCCAGGCTTCGCCCGGTGGATCGAAGGTCAGCGAAGCCGTGCTGCCCGCCGCCATCGTCGCCGTGACCGTGGCCGATTGGGGCGCCCAGCCGGCGGTGAAAACGATCGCGCCCTCACCCGACTCGCCCGTGGTGACCGAATCCATCGAGAGAGAGCCCTCGCCAACGGTCACCGCAAAGCTCACCGTCACTCCCGGCTCCGGCGTAACACTGCTATTCCGAATCTCCGATTCCCCGGTCGAGGGACGCTGCCAAATTTCCCAGGCAATGCGGTTGACCGCCGCCACCAACGGGCGCGTGGTGCCCGGCAGCAGGTCGGTGGCGCCATTCGGCGCTTCCAGAGACAACTCCAGATAGCTCTCGACCCGCTGGAATGCAAACGGCTCCGGCTCGCCCGGTCCGCCGTCGCCGCCACCGCCCTCGTCTTCGGCCCGGAAAATGGCACTGCCTGCGAGGCACATCAGGATCGTCGTCGCGACCGTCGCCGGCCACGACAGCCCAAAGCGCCGGGAGCGGGAACGGCGGCGAGGAACCGGCGGCGGCGTGGCGGCATCATCGTGGGCATGACGTACCCCCCCCCCCGGCTATCTTCAATGAGCGGGGAAGCCGGGGCGTCGGAGTCGGGCGTCGGAGGAGAGAAACGCTTCATGTGGGGAGACCGGGAGAGGTTTTCGTGGAGGGAAAAGCGATCACGCTGTGAATCGTGAGTCGGTTTTACCCAAGAGGCCGACCGAGGGTCAACGAAAAAAGTTGGCACCGGCGATTTTTTTTTGAAGGCCGCGGAGAGGGGCCGGGGCGAGTCCGATGAAAGAGGGTTGGATCGTATAGAAGCCATCCCCGTCTCACCCGTCGTCCTGCCCAATCGCCTCGCACGCCGCCCGGACGACCCAGCCGTGGCGTTCCAGCGCCTCGCGGGCAGTCGATTCGTCGGCACCAGTCAGATCGCGGACGATGCGGATGGCCCGGCCGCGGAGTTTGGTGTTCGAGGGATTCAGATCAATCATCAGGTTGCCCATCACTTTGCCGGAATGGGTCATGGCGAGGGTGGTGATCAGGTTGAGCACCAGTTTGGTCGCCGTGCCGGCTTTCAGACGGGTGGAACCGGTCAAAATCTCGGGACCCGTGTCTGGCAGGATCGCCTGATCGAGCAGCGGATGGTCGCGATAGGCTGGGTTGCAACAGACCAGCACCACAATCGCCCCGCGGCGCTTCGCCTCGTCGAGACAACCCCACACGAATGGGGCATGACCGCTGGCTGAGATGCCGATCACCACATCGGTCGGACCGACCGAGCGGTGAATCATGGCCTGGCGACCGGCGGCGTCATCGTCCTCCGCGCCCTCGACCGCACTCCAGAGGGCGGTGCGACCGCCGGCAATGATGCCCTGCACCTGACGGGCCGGCGTGCGAAAGGTCGGCGGGCATTCGCTGGCATCGAGCACGCCCAGCCGCCCGCTGGTCCCGGCACCGCAATAGAGCAGGCGCCCGCCTTTCTCAAAAGCCTCGACCACGCGCCGCACGGTCCACTCGATCCGCTCGCTTTCGGCAAGGATCTTGCCCGGCAACGTGGCGTCCTCCTCCAGCATGAGACGGATGTCGTCGCCGAGGGGCATCTC
The DNA here is from genome assembly GCA_016795505.1 of Verrucomicrobiales bacterium. Classification (GTDB taxonomy): domain Bacteria; phylum Verrucomicrobiota; class Verrucomicrobiia; order Verrucomicrobiales; family DEV007; genus JAEUHH01. The sequence continues at coordinate 2,574 of JAEUHH010000056.1, forward strand.
GGAAAATCGCGTCGATCGCGGATGCCTCCCCTCGGTGGGCGATGCAGCGACCGGCCGCGAGGGCAGCGATGTCTGACCAGGCGTCTCAGCCAAATCATCTCCTCTGGATAGCTCTCTGGAACAAGCATCGGGGAGTCGGCGGGCTTGTTCGATGGCTCCCCAGACCCCGGGCCGGGGCAGTGGCAACACGTCTCCGGATGGCCAGGCCTCACGAATCCGCAACGCGACTGTCTCGGCAAAGGCGGGATTCTTCAACAATACGGAGCCGTTGAAGAAAAAGCGGACATTCTCACCCGGTTCGGCCAGACGGGCGGCACAGTGGACCGAATCCTTCGCCAGTCGCTCGGAAGCCCGCCGCAGGATGGCCCGCGCGATCTCGTCATTGCGGGTGGTTGCCGCCTCAAAGACGACCCGGGCGAGGCTGGCCAGTTCGGTCTTGCTCGCCGACATGGACCACTCGATGAGCGACTCAGGGTCATTCATGGCGAGGAAGTTGAGAATATCGCCACCGAGCGCCGGCCAGTCCGCGTCGATGTCCGAGATCGTGACGACCGATCGCAGGGCATGGAGGGCGATGTCACAGGCGCTGCCCCGGTCGCCGATGACATGACCGCGGCCGCCCAACCGGACCGTCTCGCCCGTGCACCGTCGCCCCAGGCAGCAGGATCCCGTGCCACTGACGAGGAGGACCTGCGCGACCGCCCCGGACTCCCAGCCGGCGGCATCCAGCGCGAGGGAGAGATCATCGCCCACCGCGACGGGAATCCCGGGCCAGATCCGTCCCAACGCGCCTCGGACGCGATCGCGGTCGCCCTCGGATCGCACTCCCGCGAGCCCGGCACCGATCCGGTCGGGCATCGCGGGCAATCGGTCGCGGATCCCCGCGAAATGAGCATCGAGGGCTTCGCCGGGGAGCAGGTGGATGTTGCCCGGTCCCGCCGTGAATTCGGCGAGAGGTTGATTGTCAGCGCCTTCGACGAGCAGAACGGAAGTCCGCGTGGCACCGCCTTCGAGACCGAGGATTTTCATGAACGGGGAGTGGGAGAGACGTCACCCCACTATGGTCCGGCTCCGGGCCGCCCGCAATCGACCCGCGCCGGCTACATGCGGACGCCTCTGGACGGGGCGCGGGAATCGGTTACCGTTCGCGCCGTGAAATTCCGCTCTACCGCCCCTGCCTCCCTCCTCGCCGTCACCGCGTCGCTCTTCCTGCCCTTCGCGCTGGCGACGGCGGAAACGGCGCCGCCCGACTATCGATTCCACTTTGAAGTGCTCGCCGAGGGCCTGCCGCAGCCGATGACGATGCAGGAGGCACCGGATGGTCGCATTTTCTTCCACGAGATCGCTGGCAAGGTGAAGGTGTTCGATCCGAAAACGAAGTTGGTCTCCGAGATCGGCGAGATCGCCGTGACCACCGCCCAGGAAAACGGCCTGCTCGGCATGGCGCTCGACCCGGATTTCGCGAAGAACGGGTGGATTTACTTCATGCACTCGCCCCCGGACTATGACGGGCAATACATCAGCCGCTTTACCCTGACGGATGGGAAACTCGATCCGGCGACGCGCAAGGATCTGCTGAATTGGCCCGAGCAGCGCGAACAATGCTGTCACCACGCCGGCACGCTGCGTTTCGGTCCCGACGGCTGCCTCTATATCTCGACCGGCGACAATACGAATCCCTTCAACGACTCCGAAGGCTACGCGCCCATCGACGAGCGTCCGGATCGCGGCCCGTGGGATGCCCAGAAATCCTCCGCCAACACCAACGACCTGCGCGGAAAGGTCCTCCGCATCAAGCCCACGCCGGAAGGCGGCTACACCATCCCCGAGGGCAATCTGTTCCCGCCCGGCACCCCGAAGACCCGGCCGGAAATCTACGCGATGGGCTTCCGCAACCCCTGGCGCTTCAACATTGACCCGAAAAGCGGCTTCGTTTACGTGGGCGACGTCGGCCCCGACGCCGGCGGGGACAAGGAGGAGCGCGGCCCTCGCGGCTACGACACGGTCAATCAGGTTCGTCAGGCCGGGAATTACGGCTGGCCCTATTCGCGGGGCAACCGGGTCTACGTCGACTTCGATTTCGCCGCCAAGATGCCCGGCACGCTTTACGACAAGGCCAAGCCGATCAACCGCAGCCCGAACAACTCCGGTCTTACCGAACTGCCGCCGGTGCAGGCGCCGCTGGTGTGGTACCCGGGTGGTGATTCGGAGGATTTCCCCATCCTCGGCAAAGGCGGCCGCACCGCCTGCGGGGGGCCGGTCTTCCACTACGACCCGGCCTTCGAGAAAACAGGCGGCCTGCCGGATTACTACGACGGCTGCCTGCTGTTCTACGACTGGCAGCGCCCCTTCATCCACTGGGCGCGACTCGACGAGGAGGGCAAACTGATCGAGATCCTGCCATTCACCGGCGCCGCGCGGGTCGCCCAAGGCGACGATGATGGCAGCGGACGATTTCAGATCAAGCGGCCGGTGGACTTTTTCTTCGGTCGTGACGGTGCCCTCTATATCATGGACTACGGTGAAACGTGGGGCGCCAATGCCGATTCCCGGCTTGTTCGGATGAGTTATCAGCGCGGCAATCTCGCCCCGGTGACGAAGGCCACCATCTCCCCCACCTCGGGCCGCGAACCTCTCCAGGTCACCCTCTCGGCGGCGGGCTCGCTGGATCATGAGGGCGATGCCATCCGCCACGAGTGGCGACTCGGCGACACCGTTCTCTCCACCGATGCCGAGGCCACCGTTACGCTGAAGGAAGCCGGCGATTTTCGCATCGAGTTGGTCGTCACCGATGACAAAGGCGCCGTCGGCCGGACCAACATTCCGGTCACCGTGGGGAATTCCACGCCCCGGGTCACCTTCCTCTCCCCCCGCGACGGCGACTTCTTCACGCCGGGTGAGCCGGTGAGTTACCGCATCGCCGTGAGCGACCCCGAGGACGGCGATGGCAAGGGCCGCGAGGTGGAGTTTTCCATGCGCGCCCTGATCAGTTCCGCGTGGGCGGCCGGCGACGGCAAGCTCAGCGATGTGGATCCGGGCCTGTCGCGGATGAAGCAATCGGATTGCTTCAATTGCCATGCCGTGGACCAGAAGATAGTCGGTCCCTCCCTCATGGACATCGCCAAACGCTACCAGGGCCAGCCCGGTGCTGTCGAGCTCTCAGTCGAGCGCGTCATCAAGGGATCGACCGGCGTGTGGAGCCCACTACCCATGTTGCCTCACCCGAACCACACCGCGGACGAAGTCCACATGATGGTGAAGTGGATCTACAGCCTGGCCGGCGGTCAGGCCACCCCCACCGTGTCGCGCGGCATGGAGGGCACCATCGTGCCGCCGAAGGACAACAAACTCGCCACCGGCATCGTCGAAGCCACCTTCACCGACCTCGGCCGGACTCCGGCCGGACCGCTCTCCGGCAAGGCCCAGGTCCGGCTGCGGACCCGTCGCATCGAAGCGGAAAAAGCCGACCAGCTCACCGGTCCGCGCGTCCAGGGCAAGGTCATCGGCTCCATCGCGCATGGCCACACGGCCCGCATCGCCTCCGTGCCGCTCGCGGAAATTGGCTCGATCAAAGTGCTCGCGTCATCGGGTGGCTCCGGAGGCAAGATCGAAGTCCGCTCCGGCGCCCCGGATGGCCCGCTGCTCGGCACCGTGGACGTGCCCGTGACGGGCGGCTGGGACAAATTCCAGGAGCACCAAGCCGATCTGACTCCCCCGACCGGCACTGATCGGGCCGACCTCTACCTCGTGTTCGTGAACCCCGGCAAAGGCGGACTCATGAATGTGGATTGGGTGGAGTTGGGAAAACCGAAGAAGTCGTAAGCCGAAATCTGGACAGATCAATGAACTGTAGGCCCCGCGAGGGTCCTGATATCATTCTTCCAACAGCTGGGTTCTTGAATTGACCGAACCTCCCAGTTGCACGGTGCGAGTCTGATTGCCGGTGGTATCCGGAATTGCCCTCTACCTTCATGCCGTTCATACTCGGTCGCATGACACCTGACGATTCAGCCAGCCATTCAACCGACGGCGAAGAATTCTCTGGGGACCGGCTGCACCAGCCTCACGACAAGCTCTTCACGGCCGCCTTTGGGGTACCTGAGAACGCGGCTGCCCTGCTGCGGTCAGAACTGCCGCGCGAGTTGGCTGACGCCATTGATTGGCACTCGCTGAGACTTGAGCCGGGGTCCTTCGTGGACGCCCGTTTCAGGCAATCACATACCGACCTGCTATTTTCCGCCAATATTGGAGGGAGCGAAGCCCTCCTTTACATTCTTTTCGAGCACCAAAGCTCAAGAGATCCCCGTCTTCCCCTGCGCCTGCTGGGATACATGGCAAATATCTGGGATCAGATGGATCGACGTCGATCTGGTTTGATGAAACTTCCTCCGATCCTTCCGGTGGTAATTTCCCAGAACGCCGAGCTTTGGGATGTCCCTGAATGCCTTGCCGAATTGCTCGATCTGCCAAGAGCCCTCAAGGACATTCTCCGGCCATTTATTCCCGACTTCCACTACCGCCACCTCCAATTGGCGGCGATGGACTACGAGACGATCCCAGGAACCAGTTCCGGGATTTTGGTCCTCCGCGTCATGAAAGCCGAACGCCTCGGTGAACTGCTCAGCGATCCGATGTGGGATGAGAGTTTGCTGGTAGCCGTGCCTCCGGAAATTTTCGAGATGGTCCTGCGTTACATCCTGGGCCGGGACATTGACAAGGGGACCTTCGAGGCTAGAATCGAAGAGATATCGAATCCCCAGATTCGCAGCACAGCCATGACCCTCGCACAAGTCTATCGGCAGGAAGGCCTTGAGAAAGGCATGGAGCGTGGACACCAGAAAGGTCGGCAGGCCTCCATCTTGGAAACTCTGGAGTGTCGTTTCGGATCCGTTCCGACCGAAATCCGGGATGCCGTGGCCCGTGTCGAAAGCGACGGGCAACTGCGCGCGCTGAATCGCGCCGCGATCCAATCCGCCTCTCTGGCGGAGTTTGCCAAGCACCTCTGAGGATCGCCGGCATTCTGGGAACGGTGGCTCAGCGAATCACCGATTCGCCCCCACTCACACGCCCACCCGGCCCAGCATCCGCTCGATCTCCCGGACGAGCAGACCGAGTTCCACCGGCTTGCCCATCACGGGGCACAGACCTCCTCCGATGCGGGCGAGGCTGCCGGCTTCGCGAGCCAGTGCGGTCAGGAGGATCACCGGGATGCGGCTGAGGTGAAAGTCCGCCCGCAACTCGGCCAGCACATCGCCCCCATCCTTGCCGGGCATCATCACATCGAGCAGGATCAGGTCCGGTTGGACCCTCTGCACGGTGGCCAGCGCCTTCATCGAATCGTTCTCCACCACCGGATCAAAGCCAAAACGCTGCAAAGCCGTCGCCAGCAGCGTGGTCAGGTTGATGTTGTCATCGACAAGCAGGATTCGGCCTCGGGACATGGTGCGGCAGGATACGAAACAGCCCAAGATAGCCCGGCACTCGCATAATTTCAATAATTATTATAATTATCTGCTCCTGACGGCTCACTTGACCGAAATCACCGCTTTCCTCAGTTCCGGCGATCCGATCACCTCACCAAATCGCCCCGGCACCTCGTCCAAATCGAGCCGATGAGTGATCCACGGTGCCGTATCCACGATGCCCTGCTCGATCGCTTCGATCACTTGGCGAAAATCCTCGCCCGTGGCATTGCGGCTCGACATCAGGGTCAACTCGCGCCGGTGAAAATTAGGGTCGTCGAACTTCACCTCGCCCTGAAACAGCCCGACAAAGACGATCCGGCCCCCGTGGGCGGCCAGGTCAAAGGTGCCCATCATCGACGCCGCATTACCCGTCGCGTCGAAGATCACCGAGGGTAGATTTCCGGTCCCACCGAGGTCGCGCAGTTCCGATGCAACCCTGTCTGATCGGCGGACCAACAGGGTTCGATCGACCCCGAGCCGCTCGCGGCAAAAAGCCAGCCGGCTCTCCGACACGTCCGCCACCGCCACGCGGCTTGTCCGGGTGAGCAAAAACTGCAGCACGCTCATCCCGATCGGCCCGGCGCCGATGACGAGGGCAAACTCGTCTGACTCGACCCGGGCGCGATCCACCGCGTGGCGCCCGATGCAGAGCATCTCGACGAGAGCGAGGGCCTCGGTGCTGAGGCTAGCGGACCGGTGCAATTTCTCTGCCGGAACGGCCAAAAACGGCCGCATTCCCCCGTCGACATGCACTCCGAGGACTCGCAGGTGCTCGCAGCAGTTCGTCTTTCCCCGCCGCGAGGCCGGGCTCGCCGGGTCGTTCAGGTAGGGCTCCACCGCGACACGGTCGCCGGGCGCGAGCCCGCTATCGGGCGGCGCGGTCACGACTTCGGCTCCGAGTTCGTGGCCTAGGATCCGCGGATACTCGAAAAAGGGCTGCCGTCCGTGATAGGCATGGATATCCGTGCCGCACACGCCGATGTGGCGGATGCGGATCAGCGCCTCTCCCGCCGCCGGGGTCGGCACCGGAGCAGTCGCGGCGATGAAGCGGCCCGGCTCGGCGAGCACAATCTGGGTCTGGGAGTCTGCCATGGCGGGCCAGTCGTCGGCGAAGGAAACCCGGCTCATTCAACAGGTCCACCCATTTTCCTTTCTTTTGCGGCGGGATCGCGAAAGCTACCGCCCCGCCCATCGTCTGCTCTTTTCCCCACACTGCCCCGTGCCCTGGTATCTGCTCATCCCCGTCGCCGCCGCGGCGGTGTATTCATTCAGCTCGCTGCTGATGAAGCGCGGCCTGCGCGACGGCGCGACGATGAAGCAGGCCTTCCACGTTTCCAACTTCGCCGTCAGCCTGGTCTTCGCGCCGCTGCTGCTGCTGGAGACGGGCGAGGTTCACTGGGAGCAATGGCTGCATCCCCTGCTGGTCACGGCGGCCTTTTTCGTCGGCACATGGCTGACCTTTCTCGCCATCCAGCACGGCGACGTGTCTCTGGTCACGCCCCTGATGGGCACCAAGGTGGTCTTCGTCGCGCTCGGCATGGCGGTGCTGGCCCGCCAGATGCCCTCCTGGATCCTCTGGGTCGCGGCGGCGCTGACGGCGACAGGCGTTTTCCTGATGGGAGCCGGAGAGTTCACTCGTCAGGCCCGTGGCCATGCCGGCTCGGTCATCGCCGCGCTGATGAGCGCCGCCATCTTTGCGGTGTGCGATGTGTGGGTGCGGATGTGGTCCCAGGCATTCGGCGCGATGACCTTTCTCGCCGTGTCGTCGATGGGTATCGGCGTCGTCTCGTTCGCCCTCTGGCTCGCCCAGGGCCGGCCGAGCCTGCGGATGTCCGGAGGCTCGAGCCGGTTCGTTCTCTGGGCCTCGCTGCTGATCGGCATCCAGGCGGTGGCGATGGGAGTGGCGTTGAGCCTGATCGATGACGCCACCGGCATCAATGTCGCCTACGCCTCGCGCGGTCTGTGGGCCATCCTGCTGGTGGGACTCATCGGACCACGATTCGGCAACCACGAGCGCCACACGTCGGGCAAAGCCTTCCGGTGGCGCGTCGCGGGCACCATTCTGCTGACCACGGCGGTTATCCTGGCCGTCGTGGCCGGCAGCCGGCACGCCCCCTGATTTCCCTTCGGAGAAATCAGTTCGCGAAATTCACCGCGGCGCCTTCCTTGGTGCTGCGGACGTAGATGCGGCCATCGGCCAGCGCGGGGGTGCTCCAGCACTTGCCATCCAGCACATCGGCCCGCGAAATCTCCGTGTAGGCGTCGGGCTTGGCGTCGACCAGAACCAGTTCACCCGCGTCGGAAAGCGCCACCAGGGTGCCGTCGGCGGTGAGAATCACGTTGCCGGGGCCAAAGCCCTTCTCGCTCCATTTCTTCTCGCCCGTGCGGATGTCCAGGCAGGCGAGCGGTCCGTCGCCGTACTCCTTGAAGCCGAACATCCCGTAGAGATAGCCGTCCTTCACCACCGGGGTGCTCCAGTGGTTGAAATTGTCGTTCTCCGTGCGCCAGATCTGGGTGGAGGAAAACGCGTCGCCCTGCTTGGCGATCCGATAGGCACCGCCGCCGACGCCGTAGCCAGCCGAACAATAGACGATGTCTTCAAACACCACCGGCGAAGCCGCGGTGGACACATTGAAGGGAAACTCCTGGCGCCACAGCACGCTGCCGTCGTCGACCCGCGCGCCCACCAGCCCCGACTGGGTGAAGAAAATCACCTGCCGCACGCCGTGCAGTTCGGTCACCACCGGCGTGGCGTGGGTGATGGCATCGCTCTCACCTTTCCACAGCACCTCACCCGATTTTTTGTCGAAAGCCAGCAGCGACTGATCGCTGCCACCACCCGCAACAAAGACGCGGTCACCATCAATCACCGGCGAGGCGGCGTTCATCCACTTGATGTTCTTCGCCCCGTGGCTGGCCACCAGATCGACCGACCAAACCGCCTCGCCATCGGCGGCATTCAGGGCAAACAAGCGGAGGTGCGAGTCCAGCACATAGACCTTGTCCCCCGAGACTACCGGAGTCGAGCGCGGGCCATCGCCGCCTTCGTTGCCCTTGGCACCGGAGTTGCCACCATCGTGACCGTAGCGTCCGCCGATGCCCAGACCGGCCTCCCACAGTTCCTTGCCCGTGGCCGCATCGAGAGCGACGCAGACCTCCATGGGATTGCCATCAATCTCGCGGATGACCAACGTATAGGCCTTTCCATCCGCCACCGAAAACGAGCTGAAGCCGGTCTCCGTCGGCACTTTCCAGACCGCATCAGAGGGCACGGTCTTCGTCCCGAGCTTTTCGGCCGACCGGCCATCTCCACCGGGGCCGCGATAGGCGGACCAACTGGCGGCCGTTTGTGCAAGGCCATCCACGGAAACGGACAAAGTGACCGCGAGGGTCGCCAGGGGCAGGAGCAGAGTCGTCTTTTTCATCGGAGCCAAGAATGGGTCAGGAGTGTGGGATGTCGATTGCCGGGAAGGGCGGAAAACTAAGTTTTCCCGTTGCCCGGTCAAGCCACAATGCGCCACAATGATCGCGAGCATGCCCCTCCCCGCCCCAGACGATTCCGATTCCATTTGCCTGTCCCGCAGCCTTCAGACCGTCATCGGCTTTGCCCTCATGTTTCCCTGGCCCTTGGGCGCGGCCTTGCTCCAACCTCTCGGATCGCCTTCCACTTCCGATTTCGACTACGTCATTTATGTCGTCGGCCTGTTCTGGGTGCTGTTGTGGGATCCCATCGCCGCCGTCCAGGGCGCCCTGTCACCGACGGTATCGACCACCTTCACCGCAGTCCTCGTCATCGCCTTTTGCTCCCTGTGGCTGACTGTGGCCGCCCTGCCTCTGCTGGGTCGCTGGCCAGGCCGCCAAGTCATCGGTCTGTGGTCACTCCAATCGGCCTATGCCGGTGCTCAGGCGATCGCGGGCTTCTACTATGCGAAAAATTTCGTCTGAGCTTCGGCTGCTCCCGATCCACCGCAGCGGAGTCACGACCACGCCCCTTCTGAAAAGTCCGTCCGTCGGCCCCGCACCACCTCACTCCAAAAACCGCGCGAACACTTCCGCCGTCGTCCGCGCCATCGCCTCGCGCCCGCAGGACCGACCCACCCAGTCGCGGCCGGCGGCGCCAAGGCGCTCGCGCTCGGTCCTATCCGTGAGCAATCCGGCGAGGGCATCCGCAAGAGCCACCGCGTCCCCCTGCGGCACCAGACGCCCCCCCCCGCTGGCGGACAGCATCTCGGGAAACGCCCCGTGATCCGGCTCGACCACGGGGATCCCGCAAGCCATCGCCTCCAGCGCGTAGATGCCCTTCGGTTCCACAAAGCGCGCCGGCACCGAGAACACGTCCACATCGCGGAAAAAGGCGACCTTCCCCTCCCCGTCCGGCGATCCCACCGGCCGATAGCGGCCCAGCAGGCCGGCTTCCGCGATCTTCCGTTCCTGCCGCTCGTGGTAAGCCCGATCCTTCTCCGACAGCCAGCCGCCGCACTTCAACTCCACATCACCGAACTCCGGCCGCCGAGCCAAGTCGATGTAGGCGTCCACCAGCAGGTCGAACCCCTTCTCCGGGCACAGCCGCGCGAAGTAACCCACCGTCCTCGGCGCCCGCTCTGGCTTCGGCTCCGCGAGACGCTCGCGCACCACCGGCTCGAAGCGATCCTCCTCCACCCCCAGCGCCACCCGGTGGAACTTCTCCGCCGGGATACCCAGCAGATCGGCCATGCGGCGCTGATAGAACGCATTGAACACGATGAACCCGTCCACCAGCCCCGCCAGCCGCCGCATCTCCGCCAGCACCCTGTCCCGCCAGGGCTCGATCAGTTCGTCGAGAAAGACGTCGTCCCCCTGCAACGTCACCAGGATGGGCACCCCCGGCAGTTCCCGGCGGATCGCCGGAATGCTGCCACCGACCAGCAAATTCGTCAGACAGATGAGATCCGGCCGCATCTCCTCGCGCAGCCAGCCCACCAGGCGTCGCACCTCCTTGCGCTGGTGGCCCGACTCGCCGCGCACCATCGACAGCGTCAGGGAGCCCAGTTCCTTCGCATCCACGCTCATCCGGCCCGTCGCGACGCGCCGGATCAGCCACGGGTGGTCCAGCCAGCGGTCGAACAATCCCGGCAGCCAGCGGAACAGCGGCACCTTTTGCTGCAAATACACATTGATCCCGCCAAAAAACACCCGGTCGATCGACACATCCTCCTCGTCCGTGCGGATCGGCGTGTAGAGCGGCACCAGCGCCACATCCAGGCCCCGCTTCCGCAGCCCCATCGCCACGGCATTGTCCCGCAGACAACTGCCGCAATACATGCCCGCCGCGCCGGCGGTGAGATAGACGATCTTGGGTAATGCTTTCAGGGATTCCGGGGGGATGAAGGTTTCAGTGTGGCACGAACCCACACCACCGCAAGCAGGGCAAACACGCCCACGCCGTAGGCGCGCACCGCCCCCTCGCCAAAGACCACCGTGCCGTTGAACACCAAAATGCCCAAGAACCACTGCCCCGCCAGCCATCTCCCGCGCCCCCGGCCCACCGGCACCGATCGTCCCGTGCGCCACCACCGCCAACCATCCGCCGCCCACACCAGGCCAAAGAGCGCATTCGCCCACAGCCCCGCACCCGACGCGATCCCTGTCAGCTCCGCTGTCTGCCGCGCCGTCTCCGCCCAGGCCACCGCCACGCTCCACCGGTAGGGCCCCGCAAACGCCGCCACCACATGCACCCAGTAGGCCACGCAGCCCCCGATCCAGAGCCACAGCCACCCCCGGTCCTCCCGACCCAGCATCCGCCCGGCCGTCACTGCCGCCCAAGCCGCCACCGCCAGCCAGATCGATCCGATTAAAACAAATGGCATCATCGTCGTGCAGAGTCTCGCACCTTCCTCAAAACCAACCGCATCGAAAATCTCCCCCCTTCGCTCACCAGAGTCCCAATACCGAAACCCGCCCTCCCCGCACCTTGACGGCCCTGCTCCCGCCCGATACAACGTTTCCCCATGACCCGACGCCACTTTTCCCCCGCGCTGCTGGCGCTCCTCACCGCCGGCCCCCATCCCGGTGCCACGGCCGAGGAAGCCGGGCCCGTCTTCGTATTTGAGACCGGCAATCCGCCTTGGAAAGGCGAGCGCATCCCCCTGCCGCCCAGCTTTGCCCCCGACCTCGGGTGGAAAGGCGTCGAGGAGATCCGCTTCGCCCCCGGCATGTTCGAGGCCGACGCACCCGACTTCTTCTCCTACGTCCTCGTCTTTTCCCTCCAACCCGGCTCTGCCATCGCCGAAGCCGACCTCGAGCGCGAACTCCTCACCTATTACCGCGGCCTCAGTGCCGCCGTGATGCGCGGCCGCCAGCAGACCGTCGATACCCGGCCCTTCACCGTCGCCCTCGGCCCGCAGGCAAAAGCCGAGTCCCCACCCGCCGCCGCCCCTGATGTCACTGCCTACACCGGCACCCTTCGCTGGATCGAGCCCTTCGCCACCCAGCGCGACCAGACGCTCCACCTCGAAATCCACACCTGGCAGCACCGCGACCGACCCGTCGTCCTTTCCTGCGTCTCCCCGATCCCGCCCGATGCCGGCGCCCTGTGGAAAAGCCTCCGCGACATCCGCGCCCGCTTCCGTTTCGCCGATTGATCACCCCCTCCAGCCGACACCCGGCTCCAACCACCGATTTTTCCCCCACCCCATCTGCCATGACCCGACCGCTCCCCTCCCTCATCCCGAGCCTCGCCCTGCTGCTTCTTCTTTTCCCCGACTCCGGTTCCCTCGCCGCCGAAGCCACGCCCGGGGCCGCCCGGCTCGATGAACTGATCGCTCGGCACCAGCCACCCGCCACCGCCCTCCGCTTCCCCGTCGGCGTCACCCGCAGCGACACGCCCATCCCCGCCTACCTGTCACCCGACGACCTCGACCCCGGCACGGCCAAAGTCCGCGTCCTCCTCATCGGCGGCCTCGATGGCGAGCCGGCCACCGTCAGCGCCGTCCTCCAGAGCCTCTCCGCCGCCGCGGATCCCGCTATCGCCCTGTCCGCGGTGCCCTGCGCCCAGCCTGACCGGCTCGGAGAGACGCCCATCGCACCGGCTGCCGCCACCGATCCCTTTCCCCCCGCCGGACCCGCCTACAAAGACCCCGCCACCGACGCCGCCCACTACCTCTGGCGCTGGATCGGCATGCACGCCCCTGACACCGTCCTCATCGTCAGCGACGGCGGACCCGCCGCCGCCTCCCTCGCCCGCGCTCTGGGGCAGACGCCGCCCTGCGAGACCGGCACCATCCCTGCCCGCCTCGTCCCCAGCACCGACCTGACCCAGCCCGACGGCTGGCGCCGCCTCTCGGAGAGCCTCCGCGACAGCACCCCGCCCTCTCCCGCCCGGCGCGAGATCCAGCGCCGCATCGCCCGCACCCCCGTCGCCATCGCCACCGAGCTCGCCGCCGTCTATGGCAAAAAGCTCGATCCCGTCGCCTACATTCCCGCCATGGCCGTCATGGGCCGCCTCCGGGTCGGCGATCTCACCGGCGATCCCCAGTATCTCCCCGCCGCCGCCGCCCTCGCCGAGCCCTACCGCAGCGGCGCCCGCGACTCCATGGGGGAAAAAGCCAACGGCAGCAACCTCTCCGGTCACCTCCTCTTTGCCGACCTCGCCCGCGCCACCGGCGATCCCCGCGACCTCGCCCTCGTCCGCAAAGCCGCCGACTACGGCTTCGATCCCCAGGGCAGCCCCCGCGAGTCCATGCCCTTTCACAGCGAGATGAGCGACTCCATCTTCATGGGCTGCGCCCCCCTGGCCGAGGCCGCCGCCCTCACTGGCGAGGCCCGCTACGCCGCCCAGTGCCTCGCCCACCTGCGCTTCATGCAGCGCCATTGCCTGCGTGACGATGGCATCTACCGCCACTCGCCCCTCCACGAGTCCGCCTGGGGTCGCGGCAATGGCTTCGCCGCCCTCGGCCTGACCCTGTCCCTCAGCGTCCTGCCCGAGACCGCCCCCGAGCACGAGGCCTTCCTCACGGACTACCGCGCCCACCTCACCGCCCTTCGCCCCCATCAGGATGCCACCGGCATGTGGCACCAGCTCATCGATCGCCCCGAGAGCTACCGCGAGTTCACCTCCACCTGCATGATCACCTTTGCCATCCTGCGCGGCCTGCGCCGCGGCTGGCTCGCCCCCGCCGAGTGGGAGCCCGTCGCCACCCGCGCCTGGACCGCCCTCCAGAGCCGCATCGGTCCCGACGGACGCCTCGTCGACGTCTGCACCGGCACCGGCAAGATGAAAAGCCGCCGCGACTACTACGACCGCGACGCCCTGCTCGGCCCCGACGACCGCGGCGGCGCCATGGCCCTGCTCGTCTCCACCGAGATGGCCTACTGGCAGCGCGAGCGCCAGCCCCAGCCCTGAGCAGCCGGCCCCCATCAGCCCCGGCACCCGGTTTTCCGATCAAACAGGGTTGCCACTCCGATCAGACAGGGTTACTGCGGAGCGCAACCCGCGCCCCGCATCACCGACCGACCCACCGGCGCCAAGCCGACTTTCGCCTTGCGGAAAAAGGCGCCGGGGCGTTTCTTGCTCGCCTTTCCGGCCCCCCACCCTTTTGGAAATCTGAATCTGGCCGGAAACAGCCCTTCCCCCCCCTTCCCAACCCAATGAGTGACGCCAAAGCCGCCGAAAAAGCCAAAGCCGCGCTGATGGAGAAAATCGTCTCCCTCTGCAAGCGCCGCGGTTTCATTTTCCAATCGAGCGAGATCTACGGCGGCCTCAACGGTTGCTGGGACTACGGTCCGCTCGGTGCCGAGTTGAAGCGCAACCTCAAGGATTACTGGTGGAGGAAACACGTGCAGGAGCGCGACGACATCGTCGGCCTCGACGGCGCCATCCTCACCCACCGCGAAGTGCTCAAGGCCTCCGGCCACCTCGGCGGCTTCTCCGATGCGCTGGTCGACTGCCGCACCTGCAAGGGCCGCTTCCGCGCCGACAACCTCGCCGGTCTGGAGTGCCCGAAAAAGCCCAGTTGCCACCCCGGCCAGGGCGGCGAGTGCGACCTCACCGAGCCGCGCGCCTTCAACCTCATGTTCCAGACCCGCATGGGCGCCTCGTCGGATGAGAATGACGAATCCGCCGTCGCCTACCTGCGTCCCGAGACCGCCCAGTCGATCTTCGTGCAGTTCAAGAACGTGCTCGATTCCTCCCGCGTGAAGCTGCCCTTCGGCATCGCGCAGATCGGCAAGAGTTTCCGCAACGAGATCAATCCACGGAATTTCACCTTCCGCTCCCGCGAGTTCGAGCAGATGGAGATCGAGTATTTCTGCAAGCCCGAAGACGGCCTGCGCCTCACCGACGAGTGGCTGGAGGAGCGGCTGAAATTCTACGAAGCGATCGGCATTCCCCGCGAGCACCTCCACATCCTCGACGTGCCGGACGGCGACCGCGCCTTCTATTCCAAAAAGACCTACGACATCGAGTACGAGTTCCCCTTCGGCATCCAGGAGCTCGAGGGCGTCGCCTACCGCACCGACTATGACCTGTCCGTCCATGCCAAGGGCAGCGGCAAGCCGATCGAATATTTCGACGAGGAGACCAAGGAAAAACTCGTCCCCCACGTTGTCGAGCCCAGCGCCGGCTGCGACCGCACCGTGCTCGCCCTGATTTGCGAAGCCTACGACGAGGAGACCGTGACCGACGAAAAGGGCAAGGAGGAAACCCGCATCGTGATGCGCTTCCACCCCCGCATGGCGCCCATCAAAGCCGGCATCTTCCCCCTGCTGAAGAACAAGCCCGAACTCGTCGCCAAAGCCCGCGAAGTCCAGCAGATGCTGAGCCCCCTGATGACCGTCTTCTATGACGAGAGCGGCGCCATCGGCCGGCGCTACCGTCGCCAGGACGAAGTCGGCACCCCCTACGGCATCACCATCGACTTCGACACCCTCGGCGAAAACGGCCCCGAGTTGAAGGACACCGTCACCGTCCGCGAGCGCGACAGCATGAGCCAGGAGCGCATGAAGATCGCCGACCTGCCGATGTTCCTGCTCGGCAAGATCCGCTGAGGCATCGCCCCCTTTTTACTTTCCCACCTTTTGCCTTTTACGAACATGATCCGCCACACCGTTTACTTCTGGCTCATCGACGGCCTCACCGCCGAACAAAAACAACAATTCGAGGCCGGCCTGCGCGCCCTGTTCGACATCGACGTGGTCCGCGCCGGCAGCTACGGCACCCCCGCCGGCACCCCGCCGCGCCCGGTGACGAAAAACGACTACGACTACGCCCTTTTCCTCGATTTCGACTCCGTGGAAGATCACAACATCTACCAGGACCACCCCGACCACGACGTGTTCGTCGTGAACTTCAAGCCGTGGTTCCAGACCGTGATGGTGTTCGATACGGACGTGGCGGACTGATTTTCGGAAGCCTGAGCCCCACACCTTGGTTTCGTTCGGGATCAGCCCCCGCCTGATCATCAGCGTGACGGTACGCTTTGCTATCTCATGATGGTGGGATAGCCACCGGCAAAACACCTTAGAGCGTTTTAACAAAAAACGTAGCCGCCTTCGCCAGAAGGTGGCTCGATGCTCTGGTCCACGCTCTGGCGAGCGCGGCTACCGATGGAAATCAGCCGTCTCTCGGAAGCATCCCGTAGCCGCCGTCGCCAGACGGTGGTGCGCGAGAGCGGTAGAAGGGCCGGACAGGCTTCCACGCTCTGGCGAGCGCGGCTACGGATCAATTTAATTTGCTCTAGAGCCTGCAACATCCCGGCCAGCACGGCACTGGCCTGTTGCGGCGTCACCTGCCCGCCACCCCTCAGCACGGAAACCCGCACAAAGCCCAACTCCGGAATGGCCGAAGTGATCAATTCATGGTCCCCTTCCTGGATCCGGGCCGCCAACCATTGATCCACCCGCGCGTGATCCACGTGATCCGCCCATCCCCAGGCAACGAGAACATTCACATCCAGGAGATACTTCATGGAAAATCTGCCAGCATCGCGCCCACAGATTCAGTGGTCAGGGGTGCGCTTTGCGCTTGGGAAGAAAAGGCGGGCGCTCCCGTGGCGCTGCTACGGACGATCCCGATCGGTTCCGCCCCGCGGATTCTCCGCTTCAGGTAGCTCGACACCGTCATCCCGGCCTGGCGGGCTGCCTCCCGGATGAGACGCTCCTCATCTTCGGTGACTTTTAATGTGATCGTTTTCACGACCAGACAATATTGTCATCCCCCCTTCCGGCAAAGCGATTTTCACCTTCCCGGACTGAGGACCTTTCTGAACCGACGCTCCACCAGAAGAGAGGAATCATTCGATGCCGACCCACACGGCCCTGTTCGTCGTGATCTTCAAGCCGTGGTTCCAGACCGTGATGGTGTTCGATACGGACGTGGCGGACTGACAGCCTGGCTGCTCCGATCATACCCTGTCTGATCAGCGATCAGACAGGGTTCGATCGAAACGTCAGGCAACCGGCGCCTCTTCTTTCGTCCCTCCCACCAAGCGGTAACCACCCAGCAGGCCCAAGATGGCGAGCAGGCCGAAGCCGGCTGCCAGGCGCCACCAGGCCAGCCGCGCCTGCGGCGCGTAGCCGAGCTCGAGATTCAGCGGCGCGTTCTCGGCGACCTGGAGGGGACGCTCGAAACGGTAGACCATACCCTCCGATGGCAGAACCAGGCCCATCGGACGGGCGATTGCCTCGGTGCCCTGCTGCTGGCGCACGATCTTGCCCGCGATGCGCTGGAGGCTCGCGTTGTCGTCGCTGCTGTTGCCCTGGAGCAGTTGCGGCAGTTCCTCGGGACGGTAATTCAGGTCGCCCTCGTTCAAGACCCGGTTCACCGCCGCGCCCTGCTTGAGCTGGTCGTTCACGACGGAGTCGCCCCCGCCGCTCTCGTGATCGAGGACAAGACGCTGGCGACGGGTGTTGAGCCCCACAACGGCCTGTTGGGTGCGCAGGTTTTCGAGTTGGACGCGGGCGTCTTCATTCGAGGCCTGGTCGATCGCGAATCCGTTCGCGACACTGCTCAGCGCCTTGCTCGCCCCCGAGTTGTCGCCGCTCTGAATCAGGACGTTTGCTTGATCCAACAAGGCGGTGGCACGGCGATTCTGGTCGGCGCGCTGGGCCTGCGACTCGGCGAGATACCGGTTGCGGTCGAAGAGGCCGCGCTGCTCGATCGCACGGGGCTCGAGGTCGCCCTCGTCATGGGTCAGTTCCATCCCCGGAGGCAGGACCACGTCCCAGACGAGATTCTCCATCGGCACCCCGAGCGAAGGACTCGCGAGACCGACGCGGCCGGGTTTTGCCCCCGAGACGGAGGCGGGCACGACGTAGGCGAAACTCACCTGGGCGCTGCGGTCATCGGTGCCGGGCAAAATGAAGAACTGCCACGCATCCCCTTCGCGAACGAAGTGGACGCTCTCGCCGTTCACGAAGAGGTGGAAGAGCTCGCCGCCCTTCGGCAATCCGACGGTGAGACTGCCGCGTTGCACCACCTCGATGGTCAGGTCGACCGAGGTGAGTTCGTCGCCCGCCGGCGACAGCAAGGTCGTGACACGGCCTCCGGCGACACGCAATTTCAACGCCTCGGCGAGGGAGTGCCGTTTCGCCTCGATCACCGCCGGCTCCTCCGGCGTGGCGGCGCGCAGGGTGATCGCGGGAGCGGAGCGGTCTCCGGCCGCCTCGCGCAGGGGCGAGGGAACGGCGCTCCACTCGGTGTTCTGCCATCCGGCGGGAAGGACACCGGTGGACAGCTCGAGCCTGCCCGCCGAACGCACCGCGAAGAAGTAGGCGGGTTGGCGCACCGCTGGAAACCCGGCCGGGGTGAGCGACTCGGTCCCGCCCTCGCGCTCGCCACGGCGTTCGAATTCGATCGAGACGCGCGCCTCGCCGATGAGGCGGCGCTGGAAGCGGATGTCCCATTCATCGGAGTCCGGAGCCACCCTGACCAAATCCCCAACGCCCGGTCCGCTCGCACGCAGCGTCTTCGCCTCCTCCTCGCCGAGAC
>JAEUHH010000058.1 GCA_016795505.1 Verrucomicrobiales bacterium
TGATCCGGTGGTGTCGTCGCTACGCTCCTCAACCACCGGCTAATAGCTGTGATGCCTGCGGCATCTATTTCGCTCGAAACACCCGTTTGGACCGAAGAGCCGTCTTAATCCCGTGGCATTCGGGTCTGATCGGAATCGAAACGAGTACGATTGATTCCGGTAACCGGTGCGAGATCCGATCCTCGCTATTGGACCGCCGCGCAGAGATCCCGGAGGGATCTTCCGTGAATAGCCCGGAGTGAAACTCCGGGTAGGCCAGGCAGGGAAAAGGCAACCCCGGATGGGGTTGTCCAATCGGGGGGGAGGAAAGGGTGCCGGCGGCGTGGTGACCGCATGGGGCCGCCCACTCCGGGAGGGTCGGTCAGTTCACGCCCAGCGCTTCGGCGAGATCGCTGCGTCCGTTGGCGTCGGTGTCGGTGAGACCGGTGGCGGCGGCGATGGCGTCGAGTCCATCTGAGCGGCCGTTGGCATCGGCATCGGCCTGGCCGTTGGCGGCGCTGAGGGGAGTCGTGTCGAGGCCGTCGGGCAGGCCGTCGCCATCGCTGTCAGCCGCGGTGGGGTTGGTGCGGGCGGCTTTTTCGGCGCCGTCGGTGAGACCATCGCCATCGGTGTCGGCGACGAGGGGATGGGTGCCCTGCCGATATTCATCGAGGGCATTGGACCCGTCGGCGTCGGGATCGGCGGTGGCGGTGCGGGTGAAATCGCCGAAAAAGGCGCGCTCCCACCAGTCGGGCAGTCCGTCGCGGTCGGTATCGCGGGGGGCGCGGCCCGGGGTCGTCTCGCGATGGGCGGCGGTGAGGTAATCTTCGACCTGGCGGATCTCATCGGCGGAGAGATCGCGGGCGTAAAGGAGCAGGTCGCTGAGGTAGCCCGCGTAGCCGCTGCCGCTGCTGGACCAGCCGCCAAGGTAGCGGGGTGGGCGCAGGGCGGTGCTTTTCAACAGGGCGGTGGAGCCGGTGCTGCGGGGTACGGTATTGACGGCGAGGTGGGGAAGGCGCTGGATGACGCGCAGGCCGCCGAGGAAGCCACCGCTGGTGATGGGCGCGGCGGCGGCGGTGGCGGGATACCAGTGCTGGCGGATCTCAAAGGGCTGCATGGCGCCGGAGCCGACGGACAGACCAAAGCCGGCGGCATCGACGCGGCCGTAGTCGAGCCGCCCGACGCCGCCGAAGCCGGGGCTGCCGGAATTGCCCTTCCAGGTGGTGGTCTCGAAGCGGTAGTAGTCCTCGTGGGCGATGTCGCGGCCGAGATAGGTGGTGTCGTAGTCGTCAAAATTCACGGCGCGGGTGTTCCAGTTCTTCCACGCGGCGTTCTGTCCGGTGAGGCGCTTGAGGAAGGCGTCGGCGAAGGCGCTGGGCTCCTGGGAGGTGCGTTTGCCGGCGGGCGCGGGGGAGATGCGTTGGCCGGTGGTGTTGTCGTAGCGCAGGGAGGGCTGAACGGCGGTGGGCAGGCCGGGCTTGAGCAACGAGGGCAGGGCAGGCATGGAGTAGCGCCGGAAGGGATCGTTGTCGAAGTAGAGCTTTTTCCAGATGGAGTAGTAGGCGGGGGTGGGCCGGGCGGGGGGATCGTAAACGGTGACGGGGGCGCCGGGCTCGATGGCGGAGGCGAGAAGGTAGCGCTGGCCGGAGGCACCGGCGCTGAGGGCATTCCCGGCGATGCTGGGGGTCCGGGTGGCGGTGGGGGCGGTGGGAGCGGCGAGGAAGTAGGCGCTGAAGGTGTCGTTCGGCAGGCCGACGGCGGCGAGGTCGAGTTTCTGGCTTCCGTTGAAGGTAAGCCAGGGGCGGCCCGCGACGATGGCGCGGCCGGGTCCGGCATTCAGGGCGGCAGTGGCGACGGGTGCCGGGGTGCCTCCCCCGACGGAGGTCCAGCCGGTGGCCCGCTGGGTGGTGGAGTCGAGGGTGAGGCCGAGGTCGGGCCGGAAATGGGCGGCGAGACCGCTCTGGGGCAGGGTGAGGTGAGGCGTGGCGTGGGCGGCAAAGGGCGCGGCGTAGAATTGGTCGCGTCCGCTGATTTGCTCCCGCGGTACTTTGGCGAAAGCCAGACCCTGGACGAGTCCGGGGCTGTCGCCGAGGCGGACAAAAGCCCGTGCCACGCCGGCGGCATCGCTGCGCACGGTGATGACCGGGCCGGTGTCGCCGCTGCCGCCGGGTCCGCTGGAGAAGGTGGCGGTGCCGTGGGTGGCAACGAAGGTGATGGGGGCATTCGCGACGGGCGTCCGCCCGCGCATGACGACGACGGCCACGGCCTGACGCAGCCAGTCGGACACGGGGCCGACCTGGCGATTGGAGGTGGTGTCGGCGGTCAGGGTGACGGCGCGGCGGTTGTAGAACTCCAGAGGATCGGTGCCGGCGCGGATTTCCGCACCGTCGGTCAGGCCGTCGCGATCGCTGTCGCGGAGGGTGGGCAGGGTCTGGTAAACGTGGGTTTCCTCCCAGTCAGAGATGAGGTCGCCATCGGTGTCGAGCGGGCTCAGGCCGATGACGCGGTAAAGCCGGGTGACAGGAGCGGCGGATCCGGTGGAAGGCCGGTAGAGGGTGTCGCGCACTTCGGCGGTGGTGCCGGTGCCGGGCAGGCTGGTGTGGAGCGCCAGCCAGCGGCCGTCTGAGGCGCGCCAGGTCTCCACCCGGTAGCGGCAGCCGGCGGTGGTGTCGAAGGCGACCCAGGCCTCGCGGGCGCCGCTGGTGGGATGGGTGCGGAAGAGGACGCGGGGCTGGGCGGGCTGGTCGTGGGTGTGGGGATCGCCGCCGAGGAGGTATTCCTGAAAGTGGGTGTAGCCGTCGAGATCGGCGTCGTCAGTGGGGATCAGGTCGCCGCCGCGGGCCGCCTCCCAGCCGTCGGCGATGCGGTCGCGGTCGGCATCGATGATGGCGGCGATGGCGGTTCCCGCCGCCACAGCATTCGGCACGGGCGAAAAGCGGAACCGGACCGGGGGCAGCGAGGCGGGCCGCTGGAAGTAAAACGGCTGAGAGCCGCCCAGCAAAAAGGAGGAGGGAGCGACCGCGACCGGTGGGTTGGTGGCGGTCATCCATTTTTTGGCGATCGTGTGGTAGTAGTAGCCGATCCAGTTCTGCCGCGCGGGCGACCAGACGATGACTTTGTCAGCGCTGGCTTCATTCGGCCCGCCGACCATGCCGGTGGTCGCGACACCGCTCCAGATGCCGCCTTGGGCGACGGTTTGATAGACGGGCAGGACCCGACCATCGAGCCGGAAGAGCGGGGTGGGCTGGGTGGCTCCGGGTTCGACGGTGAACTCGACCGTCCGGGCAGAAAGGGTGCCTTGAATGACCCAGCGGCGGGCCGCGGCCGCATCGGCACGTCGGTAGGCGAGGGGCTGGCGAATGTCGCTGAGCGGCGTCGGGCCGGCATCGGCGCCGGCTTGGGTTTCGGCTTCCCACTGGCGGACGGTGCCGTCGTCGCGGGCCCAGAACAGCCGGGTGCCGGCGGTGAACTGGTCGGCATCGTCGATGAGGGCCGCGCCCGCTGCGTCGGAGGCGGTCCCGGCGAGGGCATTCACCGTAAAAAAAGGAATGAGTTGGAGCCGGGAGCCGACCGTCAGGAGCGAAGCCGACGCCTCGCCGGAAAAAATCGCCCCCCCGAAGTCGGTGCGGTAATTCCAAAACGGTGCGGTGACCGAGGGACTCAGGAAAAACGGCCGTCCGCCGAGATCCGGCGTGAGGGGGAGTGCCCAGGCATCGGCCCAGCCGGAGGTCGAACCTCCCCAGGCGAGGGTGAGATCACCCCCGGTGGCCGCGATTGCCTGAATGTGGCCATTGGCAGCGGGCGGGGCGTGAAAGAGTGGGGCGAGGCTGATCTGGGCGCCGGGCTCGATGAGCACTTCGGAAAAGCCGACCACCGGAGACGGAGCCTCCTGGCCGACGAGTCCACCGGGTTGCAATGCCCAAGCGATGAGCCCGAGTGCGAGCCCTCCTGTCCCCTTTCCGATCATACGGTGGCAATTTGCCCCGAAAGTCGGGGTCGTGACAGGGCGATTTTTCCTGAGGTGCCGGGTGATCGGCCGGGGTTTCCGTGTCGCCAAGCCGGGCGGTTTGGGGCAAGGTGGCAGGAATATGCGACTGGCCACTCTCCGCAACGAATACGGCGACGAAGCGCTCCACTACTATCACGACCGCCATTTCCTGCCGGTGTCGGATGTGGCGGCGGTGTTTGGCGCGTTTTTCCCGACCGATCTGCAAACGGTGCTGGAGGAGGGGGCGCTGCCGGACATGATCGAGTGGTGGGACCGGGAGGCGGATGAGCGGCTGCCGCGTCTGCCGGAGTTTTCCCTGCACGAGTCGCGGGCGGTTTTTGGGCCTCTCTATCGCCGGCCGCGGAAGATCTGGGGCATCGGCCTGAACTACCGCGACCATGCCGCCGATCTCGACGAGACGCCGCCCAGCGCGGAGCCGGCGAGTTTCATGAAGCCCGATACGGCCCTGATCGGCCCGGGCGACGCGATCCGGCTGCCGGATCTCTCGGAGCGGGTGACGGGCGAGGCGGAACTGGCCATCATCATCGGCCGGGAGTGCCGGAATGTGCCGCGAGAGGACTGGCTCTCGGTCGTGGCCGGTTTTACCACCGTGCTCGACATGACGGCGGAGGACATCCTGCGGCGGAATCCGCGCAATCTGACCCAGGCGAAGAGTTTTGACACGTTCTTCAGCTTCGGCCCGGTCTTTCTGACGCCGGACGAGATACCGAATCGGGATGTGAGTGCCCTGACGGTGCAGACGGTGCTCAACGGCGAGGTGCGGGCGGAGAATACGGTTGCCAACATGACCTTTCCTCCCGATTTCCTCGTCGCCTATCACAGCCGGATCATGACGTTGCTGCCAGGCGACATCATCTCGACAGGGACGCCCGGTGCCACGGTGCTGGCGGCGGGTGATCTGCTGGAATGCCGCATTCTCGGTGCGCCGTTTTTGCCGTTGGTGAATCCGGTGGAGGGGTGATTTGCGGTTTGCGGTGGCTTTGCCGCATGGGACAACCCCATCCGGGGTTGCCGGGAATCGCGTCGGATACCAGGGGTCTGCGACCCCTGGCTATTCATGGAGAACCGCTCCGCGGTTCGGCATGGGTTCGATTTTGGGCGATGGGGTCGATGCGCTTCGGGCTGAATCCCGAGCCACTTTGTTGGCTTGGCGCAGATGGATGCCGGGGTGATCTCCGGGGAATCGTCCCGGAGGGACGTTCCGTGAATAGCCCGGAGTGAAACTCCGGGCTAATCGCCCCTCCAAACGGCAACCCCGGATGGGGTTGTCCGATGCGGGGTGACCGCTGTCCCGCATTTTTCCCAATTCTCTGGCCAACTGCTCCGGCGTTTCCGGTTGAAGGGTCAATGGGCCAGGCGGCGGTTTTCAGCGAACCAGCCGGAAGAAGGTCCGCACGTCTTCGAGGAGCAACTCTGGTTGCTCAAGGGCGGCGAAATGACCGCCGCGCGGCATGTCGGTCCAGTGGATCATCTGTTCGCCGCGGGCGCGGGCGACCCAGGCGCGGGGTGGGACGTTGATCTCCTTGGGAAACAAGGCGAAACCCATCGGTGCCGGCTTTCCCTCGCGGCTGTTGGTGGTGAAGGGCGTCATCGACGCCGGACGCTCCTGATTGTGCTGGGATTCGTAGTAGATCCTCACCGAACTGGGCATGCTGTCAGTGATCCAGTAGATCATCACGTTGGTCAGCAGGTCGTCGCGGGAATAGCTGTTGTCCAGATCACCGTCGTGATCGCTCCAAGCCCAGAATTTGTCCACGATCCACGCGCACAGGCCGGCGGGCGAGTCGTTCAGCCCGTAGGCCAGGGTCTGCGGCCGGGTGCCTTGGATGGCGCCGTAGGCGCGGTGATCGGCGAGTTCCTTCTGCCGACTCTCCATCCGCGCGATCTCCGCCGGCGTCACGTCGCGCCGGGGATCGTCGGTCGGAGCGCTGGCGCCGGGGAAATTGCTGTGCGCGCCGATGCAGTGCGCGGCGTCGCCGGAGGCCAGCCAGGACACGATGTTGCCGCCCCAGTCGCCGCCCTGGGCCCCGTAGCGGTCGTAACCGAGTCGCGCCATCAGTTTGGCGATCGTCTCGGCCATGCGCTGGCTGCTCCAGCCCCGCTCGGTCGGCTGGCTGGAAAAGCCAAAGCCGGGGAGGGATGGGCACACCACGTGGAAGGCGTCCTCGGCGCGGCCGCCATGAGCCACGGGATCGGTGAGGGGGCCGATCAGGCGGTGGAATTCCCACACGCTGCCCGGCCAGCCATGGACGAGCACCAGCGGCAGGGCATCGGGGTGGGGCGAACGCACGTGGAAGTAGTGCAGGTCCACGCCGTCGATGCGGGTGCGGAATTGGGGTATCGCATTCAGGGCCGCCTCCTGCCGACGCCAGTCGTAGCCATCGGCCCAGTAGGCGGTGAGGGACTTCAGGTAGGCCATCGGCACCCCGTAGTCCCAGCCGGCACCGTCGATCTCCGAGGCGGGCCAGCGGGTGCGGGCGAGGCGCTCGCGCAGATCAGTCAGCACGGTGTCGGGAACGGCGACGCGGAAGGGCTCGACCGAAGCGGTTTCCTGGGCGGGCAGGGTGCCGACGGCCAATGCGAAGGCCAGAGGGATCAGGGCCAAGTGATTGGGTAGATGGGGTGGTCTCATGACTCCCTTTTTATCAAAGGAAGCGGACGCTGTCACGCCTCCCGCGAGGGTGGTGCGGGTCTTCGGGCGGCCTTGCGCTTGGCTCGCTGGTCGGCAGTGGAGGCCTCGTAGAGGTCGATCCACCGGTCGGCGGTCATGTGCCGGAAGACATCGGCGACGACGTCCAGCGGCACGTCGGTGAGTTTTTTGAATCGCACGCAACACTTGCCCATGTCGAGCTTCCGCCCCGTGGCGGTCCATGCCTCGCGGAAGCGTTCGGTCTCGGGATTGTCGCCATAGAGACACATCAGGTAGAGGGAAAAGTGCCCTTTCTGCGAGGCCAGGCCCGCGAAGGGCAGCGGCTGCCGGGGATCGCAGTGGTAACCGGCCGGATAGAGGCGGTGCGGCACGACGTAGCCGATCATGCCATACTGCATGACTTCCTCGAATCCGTCGTCGAGGTGCGGCAGGATCGCCTCACGCAAGGCGGCAACGACCGCGCCGCGGTCTTCCGGGAGCTCGGCGAGGTATTCGGAGACGGTGGCGGCGGCGCTTTGCATGGGAGGGCGGCTTGTTGGGAATGCTTTGAATATCAGATCAATTCGTGACCCTGCCCACCCCAAATTCGCGATCCTCCTGGCGGCGGAAACCCGTGAGTCGGAGCGAACCGTCCGCGAGGACGTCGAGCAGGGAGTAGCCGCTGTTTTCGGCACCGCTACCCTCGACCATGGCCACAAGGCTGGTGTAGTGGATGCCGGCGATCTGTTGATAGTCGTTGCGATGGGCGTGACCCTGAAAAACCGCGAGGACCTTGCCCGACTTCTCCAGACGTGCGCGCACGTCGGCGGCATTCTTCACGTCATGGGCTGCATCGCCATCGAGCCTCTGGTGGGTCAGGACGATGACGGGTCCGGAGGCCTTGGCGAGTTCGCTGTCCAGCCAGGCCAACTCGGCGGGTGGCAGGTTGGCGTCGCGCCAGTTGAAATTCTTTCGTTCGTAAGCCACGCCATCGGAGCGGAAGCAGGCGTCGAGCAGGAGAAAGGTGATGCCCCCGGCCTCGACAGAGGCATGTCCACCGGTGGCGCGGGTGTGTCGGGCGAATTCGGCCTTGGTCAGCGTGCCGACGCAGTGGTTGCCCAACACGTAGTGCCGCGGCATGTCCAGACGGGCAAAGTGGGACTCCATGGTCTGGAGCCACTCGATTTCCTGCTCCACGGAATCGGCCTGGTCGATGAAATCGCCGAGCTCCACCACCAGAGCGGGTCTTTCCCGGTTCATCGTCGCCACCGCCTCATCGAGCTTGGCGAGGGCTTCGCGATAAAAGCGGGTCTTCGTCGGTTCCTTGTCCGCGTAGTGGAGATCGGTCATCAAACCGACCCGCAGCAGCGGCCGTGCACCGGAATCGGCCGCCATCGCGGGACCGTCGGCCAGACCAGCGAGGCAGAGCGTGCCCTGCTGGAGAAAGGCGCGGCGCGATTTCATGGGGCGAGGAGTCGGTCGATGACACCGGTGAGAATCGCGGTCGCCGGTCTGTCGAGGGCCGGCTCGGCGGGCGAGGGGCAGCGGTCATCGCCCCGCAGCAGGAAAGGGGTTACCGCATAGATGGGCAGGATGGCCAGCCGGCGATCGGGTGTCATCGCGCCCACGAGATGGGTCTCTGAACCGGTTTCGAGGGTGATCAATGGGACCAGCGGGGCATCGTTGGTGGGCTTGAAAACCCAGGGGCACAGCGGCTTTTGCCAACCAGCCGGGGTGTCAGGAGAGTTGGCCATGGCCCACTCGGACTCGCCAGGCAGATGGGTCCGCAGCGTGGCCTTGAAAAAGCGCTCCGTCGGCACGGGCAGGGTGGCCTTCTCGGTGCGCGTCAGGGCGGCGGCAAAGGGACGGAACGTCGATTTCGGCAGAACGCCGGTGCCGGCGACCCACAGGACGCGTCCGCCGTCGGCCACGTAGCCTGCCAGTCCGGCATCGAAGGTTTCGGCACTCAACCAGTGATAGTTGCGAAAGGAGGTGGCCACGATAATGAGCAAAGGCACCCGGTCGGGAGCGGGGAAGCCATCCGTGATGAGGCGGCGGACGTCGAGCGTGGCATGAGGCCGGCCCAACTGCGCCAGTGTGCGGACGGTGGCAGTGCTCTGGACGCGGCTGGAGAAGCCGAGCATGGCGTCGTTCATGTCCCAGGTGGGCTCCAGCACCACGCCGACGACGCCCGGTTCGGGCTTTGCCGGCAGTTCCCGCAGAATGGTGGCGTACAAGGCGTCCTCCGCGAGCGAACGGTCCCGCAGCAGGGTGGCGACGGCTTCCTGGGCGGCGGTTTCGATGGCGGGGGTGAGTTCGATCGGGGAATCGGTTTTGGCCAGTCGTTGCGCGACAGCGATGTCACGGAGGGTTCGCACCACAGCCCAGGCCCCGAGTTCCCCCATGTTCTCCCAGAGCAGGGCACGGTCCTTCGGATCGCCGGAATCGATCGATGTGGCGGCACCGTGCAGGATCTTCACGCCGCGGGAGCTGCAAAACTGCGCCCCTTCCTGGCCATAGAGCAGGATGTCGAGGATCTGCCGCGGGACGTCGCGTCCGTCATCGGGAAGGGCCAGCCGGTCGATTGCCCGGGCGAAGGCCTCGGCTCCGCCCGCCGGGTCGCGCGCGGAGCCGGACAGATCGAGCAGCGGTGCGACCTGGGAAAAGTCACCCCGATTCGGCAGCTTCACCTTCCACGGTCCCCAGCCGTAGGTCGCCGTGTGGACGAGCGGATCATGATTGCACGCCGCCATGTCGGCCACGACGTGCGAATGGGCCGCGATCCAGAGCGCGATGTGGTCGGGATTCCCCTCGCGCAGTGCCTCGACCAGCCGGGCAAAGCCGGCTACCCGCCCGTGGTCGTGGTGCAGGTCGTAGCGCACCTTCACGCCCGCGTCGAGCAGCGCGGCGATGGCGGATTCACCCACATCAGCGGGTAGGAAAGGCTCGAAGCTGTCGGGGTAGTGGCTGTGCTTCTCCACGGCGAGCCGGGTGCGCTCCGGGGTGAAAACGGCGCGCAGATCCTCTGGCAGGCGCTCGATCACCGCCCGCATCACATCGTCGTGGCCCGAGCCCCACGCGCCGGAGATGCGGGGAAGTGCGAGAGATGCAGCGAGGATCGCGACTACGATGGCGGACGACCGGGGCATGGCGGCGGAAGGCGAGACAGCGCGGGCCAGTTCAATGCGGCAGGTTGCAACCCGGCCCGACATTCTGGAAGAAGTCGTTGCCCTTGTCGTCGATCAGGATGAAGGCGGGGAAGTCGACGACCTCGATCTTCCAGATGGCTTCCATGCCGAGTTCCGGGTATTCCACCACTTCCAGGCTCTTGATACTCTCCTGCGCGAGGATGGCGGCGGGACCGCCGATGCTGCCGAGGTAAAAGCCACCGTGGCGCTTGCAGGCGTCGGTGACCTGCTGGCCGCGGTTGCCCTTTGCCAGCATCACCAGGCTGCCGCCGTGGCTCTGGAACAGATCGACGTAGCTGTCCATCCGGCCCGCGGTGGTCGGGCCGAAGCTCCCGCTCGCCATGCCGACGGGCGTCTTGGCCGGGCCGGCGTAATAGACCGGGTAATCTTTGAAATAAGCCGGCAATTCGCCGCCGGCGTCGAGCCGCTCCTTCAGCTTGGCGTGGGCGATGTCGCGGGCGACGATGATGGGGCCGTTGAGCAGCAGTCGCGTGGTCACGGGATACTGGCTCAGCTCCCGCCGGATCTCGGCCATCGGCTTGTTCAGGTCGATCCGCACCGCGCCGGTGTCCTTGCGGTGGCGCAGCTCCTCGGGAATGTAGGACAGCGGATTCGTCTCCAGTTGCTCGATGAAGACGCCGTCGCGGGTGATCTTTCCCTTCGCCTGGCGGTCCGCCGAGCAGGACACCCCGATGCCCACCGGCAGTGAGGCGCCGTGGCGGGGCAGGCGGATGACGCGCACGTCCAGAGCGAAGTATTTCCCGCCGAACTGGGCGCCGATGCCGCATTCCCGGGCTGCCTGGAGCATCTGCGCCTCGACCTCGAGGTCGCGGAAAGCCCGGCCGTGTTCGTTGCCGGTCGTCGGCAGGTGGTCGTAGTACTTCGTCGAAGCAAGTTTCACCTGTTTCATGGTGTCCTCCGCCGACGTGCCGCCGATGACAAAGGTCAGGTGGTAGGGCGGGCAGGCTGCCGTGCCGAGGGTGAGCATCTTCTCGGTCAGGAAGGGCACCAGGGTCTTGGGATTGAGGATGGCGCGGGTCTCCTGATAGAGGAAGGATTTATTGGCCGAGCCGCCGCCCTTGGCGATGAACAGAAAGCGGTAGTCATCGCCGCCGGTGGCGTAGAGGTCGATCTGGGCGGGAAGATTGGTCCCGGTGTTCTTCTCGGTGAACATGTCGAGCGCCGCATTCTGCGAGTAGCGCAGGTTGTTCTCCGTGTAGGCGAGATAGACGCCATGGGAGAGCGCCGCCTCGTCGCCGCCACCGGTCCAGACGCGCTGGCCCTTCTTGCCCATCACGATGGCCGTGCCGGTGTCCTGGCAAAACGGCAGCAGGCCGGCGCTGGCCACGTCGGCATTCTTCAGCAGCGTCAGCGCGACCATGCGATCGTTTTCGCTGGCTTCGGGGTCGTCGAGGATGGCGGCGACCTGGCGCAGGTGCTTCGGCCGGAGGAAGAAATTGATGTCGTGAAAGGCCTGGTTGGCCAACAGGGTCAGCGCCTCGGGTGCCACCACGAGCATCTCGGAGTCGCGGAAGCGCTCCACCGCGACGTGCTCGCGGGTGAGGAGGCGGTAGTCGGTGTCGTCGTCGCCGAGTTCGAAGATCGGCTGGTAGTGGAAGGGCGGGGTGGGCATGGTGATGGAATGATCCACCATTGTGAAACGGGATGCCCCGTCCAGCAACCGGTGATCCTGCCCGCGCGCCGAGTGGCGGCCCGATCAATCCATCTCGGCCACGATCTCTTTCAGGAATTTCCGCAGACCCGGGCCGACATCTTCCCGGCGCAGTGCGAATTCGATGTTCGTCTTCAGGAAATCGAGCTTGTTCCCGATATCGTAGCGCTTTCCGTCGAATCTCAGGCCGTGCATCCCGCGGTCGGCCAGCATCCGGGCCATGGCGTCGGTGAGCTGGATCTCGCCGTTTTTCCCCGGCTGGGTGTCAGCCAGGTAGTCGAAAATCTCGGGGGTGAACACGTAGCGGCCGGCGATGGCCAGGTTTGACGGCGCCTCCTCGCGGCGGGGCTTTTCCACCAATTGATCGAGCCGCAGGATGCCCGGCTCGATCTCCTCGCCGCCGCCGATGCCGTAGCGCTCCACCTTGTCGAGCGGCACGGACTCCAGCGCCACGACGGAGGAGCCGAAGCGCTCGCAGATCTCGATGAGCTGGCGCGTGATGGGGCGCCCGAGGTCGTCATTGGTGCCGAGCAGCGTGTCGCCGAGCAACAGGGCAAAAGGCTCGTTGCCCACGAAGCTGCGGCCATAGCGCACGGCGTCGCCGAGGCCGTTCAGTTCCTTCTGCCAGACGAAGTGGATGTGTGCCATGTCGGAGATCTCCTGGATCTGGGCCAGTAACTCGGTCTTGTTTTTCTCCCGGAGTTCGCTCTCGAGTTCGAAATTCCGGTCGAAATGCTCCTCGATCGCCCGCTTCGACTTGCCGATGACCATGAGGATGTCGGTGATGCCGCTCTCGACGCATTCCTTGACGACATACTGGATCACCGGCGTGTCGACGATGGGCAGCATCTCTTTCGGCTGCGATTTCGTGGCCGGCAGGAAGCGGGTGCCGAATCCGGCGGCGGGGATAATGGCTTTGCGAACGGTCATGGGAAAAGGCGGCGAAGATAGGAGCGCCCGCCGCCCACCGCAAGCCGGGGCTTCAGGGCCGATGAAAGAGGGTCTGATCGGCGATGGAACAGGGTCTGATCGGTGATCTAACCCTGTTGCATCGGAATCCGGGCGCTCAGAGAAGGCCGCCGGAGGTGGGCGGGCTCCCCATTTCGTGAAAGCCGGATCCCTCGCGGACCCGGTCATAGCGCTGCCGCAGTTTGGCGCCCTTTTCCGGATTCAATTGTGCAAGCGCCGAGATCCGCCCCAGCAGGCGCTCGGGGAAAAGAGCATCGTCCTCCGGCAGGCCGCGCGTCTCCCAGCGGTGCAGGGCGGCTTTCAGCGCATCGTAGGTCTCGCGCACGGTGTTGGTCTTTTCATTGACGACCACTCCCGCGATTCGCTGGCGTGCGCAGGCGGGCATGACGCGAATCTTGCGAAAGTTCACCTCGAAGCCCTCGTCCAGCACGATCGCCGTCGCCCGGTCGAGAAAGCGTGTGGCGCCGCGCCAGAGGTCCCGCCCGCCGCTGAAGGCGAGATCGTCCGCATACCGCGTGTATTGGGCGCCGGCTGCCGCCGCGAGGCCCGCCAGCCGCCGGTCGAGGCGAAAGGCCACCGCATTCGACAATGCCGGTGAGGTCGGCGCTCCCTGCGGCAGATGCGGCCGCAGCAGGCGATCTGCCAGGGCGCGTGGCAGCCCGGCGGATCTCACCACCGCGCGCGGCGCGGAGTGACAGCACAGGCCCGCGAGCAGCCGCGCCACTGGCGACGGATAGCCGGCTGTCTCGAACAGCGCCGCCACCCGGCCAAATCGGATCGACGGAAAGAAGTCCGCGAGATCGAGCCGCAGCACGCAATCCGTCGCCGTGTGTGGATGGGCAAAGGAGCGGATCGAGCGGCCGCGCCGGAAACCGTGGGCTGCTTCGTGGAGCGGCAGATGGTCCAGCAGATCGCGCAGGATCTTTCGCTGGAGGCTCTTGAGCAGTGGTTTTGGCGAAGCCAGCAGGCGCGGAGGCGCCCCATGGCGGCGGGGGATCCACCGATGGACATAGTGGGCGAGTTTTCCGGCCGGATCGTGGTCGCCCCGCTCGGTTTGCGCGAGCCAATGCAACTCGGCGGGCCGCAATCCGCCGAGCCACAGGCACAGATCGCCTTCTGTGGCGAGGATCGGCAACCCCTCCCACCGGGGAGTCATTTCGCGGACGCGGGTCTGGTGCCGCCAGTGTCGCGCCGAGCGCGCGCCGTGGGCCTGAAACCATGGATCGGCGGCGATGATTTTCGCCAGATCTGCCTCCGGCATGGTGGCGATCTCTTTGATGCCGGACAAGCGACGGAGGAGTGGTTTCCGGTCGCTGATGGAGCCCGGCAGGCCGCTTTCGAGGGCGGCTTCCAGTGATTGCGCCTCCGGGAGCAGGCGGAGTTGCAGCCAGCCTGCCAATTGCTCCGCCGCCGCGGCGATCATGCATTCAGGCAGCGGCTCCGGGGGCATGGTGCATCGGGAAAAAGTCAGAGAGCCGCCGCCCCAACGTGTCCCTGTCCGGCGCGGCCGGGCGGGCGGCAGGCCTGTCGCCCTTTGGGCCGCGCGCGGCGGTGGGTCGGAGTGTCGTATCCCCGGGGATGCCCCGGAAAGGTGACGCCGCCTGCGCTCCCTGACGGGTTCGCAGACGGAGATTCACCAGCTTGGAGCGGCGGCTCATGCGGGCAGTGTATCATGTCTGTGGAGATGAAAGTGGCGAAATGCGATCGGCGTGAGATACCCGGCTTTTCGCAAAAATGGGGTGGGTCCGGCGGCGCGCTTGCGTGACGCGGCAAAGGGGCTTTCGGGGTGGCGAATCGCTCTGCGAGGGGGCAAAATTGGGGGTTGTTCTTTTTCGCTGCATGATTTCCGTCCTTCGCTCTCGATCCGCCTTCGCCATCGCGTGCTCTCTGTCTATCGGTGTTGCCACTGCCGAGGAGCCCTTCGAGGCGTTTCTGAAAACCCATTGCATCAAGTGCCACGGGCCTGAGGAGGATAAAGGGGATCTGCGCATCGACGAACTGTCGCGGGATTTCAATCTGGGGGCGGATGCGCACCTGTGGGCGGAGGTGATCGAGCAGGTCAATTCGGGCGGGATGCCGCCGAAGAAGGAGAAAAAGCCGACGCAGGAGGAGATCGCCGCCTTTGTCTCGAATCTGGACGCCCGGGTAAAGGAGGGCCGAGCGGCGCGGATGGCGGCACGTCCGCCGGTGACCCATTACCGGCTAAGCCGGAAGGAATACCAAAACACGGTCTATGACCTGCTCGGGGTGCGCTACGATCCGGCCAAGCCGGGTGAGCTGAACGAGGATACGCTGTGGCACGGCTTTGAGCGAATCGGCTCGGAGTTGTCGCTCTCTCCGTCGCATGTGGATCGGTATTACCGTGCCGCGGAACTGGTGCTCGACCGCGCCTTTCCTGCCGAGTCCGGCGAGGCTCGCACAGTCCGCAAGACAGCCGCGGATTTGCGCTACGGAGGTGGCAAGGACCAACAGGCGGCACTGGACCGCTTCGGCATCAAGCGGCCGCTCCGGTATCTCCTCTTTCCCGGAACCGTGCAGCAGGCGCTGGCGCCTCACTGGTTTGGGAAGATGGGGCCGGAACACAGCGGGCTCTACAAAGTCCGCATCCAGGCCAGCGGGATCCGTCCTCCCGGCGGGCAGACGGCGCACTTGAGCATCGGAAAACGCACCGGCGAGGAGACGGTGGATGGCTTGATTGAGTTCGACCTCACGGCCCCCGAGGACCAGCCGCAGGTCTATGAGTTCGAGGTGTTTCTGGAGATGCCCACGTCGCTGGAGTTCTGCGTGGTGGCCACGGATGTGGTGGATCGCAGACAAGGCGCGGCTTTCCGCGGTGCGCTCGGCAGCCGGGGCGGATACCTTTTCACCCACAGCAGCGAGACTGTGCTGCTGAATCCGAATGCGCCGCAGATGTTCGACGACAAGGGGAACGGGCTTTTCTCCACCGTGATTCTCGACTGGATCGAGTGGGAGGGGCCGCTGGTGTCCGAGGCGGAAAAGGCGCGGCGCCAAGAGGTCGTGCCGCCGGACGACGCGACGCCCGAGGTCGTGGCGGAGCATTTGCAGCGTTTCGCCGAGCGTGCCTGGCGGCGACCGGTGCAGCGGGAGGAACTGGAGCAGTATCTGCAATCCTACCGCGACGAACGCGAGGCGGGCGAGACGCTGGCCGATGCGTATCGCGTGGCTTTGGCGGGGGTGCTGACCTCCCGGCACTTCATCTATCTGGTCGAGGGCGATCCGGTGGCGCGCGAGCAGCTAACCGATTGGGAATTGGCCTCGCGTCTCTCGTTTTTCCTCTGGAGCTCGATGCCCGACGACGCGCTCTTTGCGGCGGCCAAAGCGGGGGCGCTGAAGGGCGATGGGCTCGGGAAGGAAGTGGACCGCCTGCTCGCGGACGGCAAAGCCGCGCGTTTCATCGACGATTTTTCGCGGCAATGGCTGCAACTGCACCGCGTCGGCATGTTCCCGCCCGACAAGAAGCTCTATCCCGTCTACGATGCCTGGCTGGAAACGAGCATGAGCGCCGAGCCGGTGGAGTTTTTCCGCGAGATGTTCGCCAAAAACCTGCCCATCGACAGCTTCATCGATTCCGATTGGACCATGGCGAATGCCCGTCTCAGCGATTTCTACGGACTGCCGGAGCCGAAGGCCGAGGGATTCCAGCGTGTTGCGTTGAAACCCGAACATCGGCGCGGCGGCCTGCTGGCGATGGGAGCGGTGCTCGGTCTGACCTCGGACGGCACGCGCCATCGTCCGGTGCATCGCGGCGTCTGGCTCAGCGAAGTGATCCTCGGCAAGACGCCGCCGCCGCCGCCCGCAAATGTGCCCGCGATCGAACCCAACCCGCCGCAGAGTCCGAAGGCAACGCTCCGCGACAAGCTGGAGGCCCATGCAAACGACGCCAACTGTGCCGCCTGCCATGCGAAGATCGACCCTCTCGGGCTCGCGTGGGACAACTATGACGCCATCGGCCAGTGGCGCACCCATGAAAAGGTCGCGGCAGGCACCGGCGAAGACCCCCCGGTCAATCCCGCCGGCGAATTGCCCGACGGGCGGGCTTTCAAGGATGCCAACGATTTCAAGCGACTGCTCCTCGAGGACCGCGATACGGTCGCGAGGGCGTTCATCGAGCATCTCTGCACCTACGCCCTGCGCCGCGTCCTCACGATCGATGATGAGGAGGGCCTCAATGTCATCCAGGCTGAGGCGAAGAAGAGCGACTACCGCATCAAGGACATCGTCCGGGCCGTGGCGATGTCTGAGCTGGTGCGGAAACGGTGATCAGCCTGCCTTGGGGACAATTTGAAATTCACTCCGCGACCTGAAGAAGCAAATGTCGAAATCCATGAAAAAATTGGTCTGTCCCAGTACCAGCGGCACCGCGTCCGTCTGGCACCAGGCGAAGGCCAGGAGGGCTCCTTCGATGTCGGCAAAGTCAGCGGACAGCAATATCGGCATCGCAGCACCTTCGGTGATTCCTCTCACACGAATCGTGGCTTTGTTGGGTTGCCACTGGAAGCCCAGGCTGTCTCCCAGGCTCCACGGCAGGACGTTGACGTCCGCTCCGCTGTCGACCAGCGCGGAAGCCTCCTGCGACAAGCCATTGGCCTGGAGCGTCAGCGGCAGCATCGGACGCTGCCGGTGGTCGTATGCGAAACGCACGGCGACGTCAGGGTTGGCGCGCTGCGTCGAGCAGCTTTTTAAGTTCGTCCGCCGCGCCTGCTTCGACCTGCGGCGTTGGCAGATGATAGGTCATTCCGTGCTGCAGCGGATCGACATCGTCGCCATCGTCGATTTCGCCGGCCAGAAAGCGGATCAATTTGAGCTTATCCGCTGCTGGCAGCAGCTTTGCCGAAGGCATGAGTTCACTCAGGGTCATGTCCGAATAATACACCCGATCCGCCGGGCCAAAACCCCAAAATTGCTCCTGCCGCTGTAGGTGCAGGCATTCTTTCCGCCAACCTGTCCCCAAATCTTTAACAACAAAGACAAGAAACGATGCATATCCAATCCCAATCCTGGCTCATCGACCGTCGCCACGCCCTCCGGGCCCTGGGCAGTTTCATCTCGCTGCCCATGCTGGAATGCATGGTGCCCCTGCGGGCTTCCGAAAAGGTCACGGCTTCGCCGAAGCGCAGCGCCTTCATCTACCTCGCGAACGGGGTTCATTCGTTGAATTACCAGATCCTCAAGCCGGGCCGGGACTATGAGTTCTCCCGTTCGCTCAAGCCGCTGGAGAAACACCGCGAGGTCATCACGCCGATCAGCGGGCTGCATCACCCGGGGGCGCTGGGGCATCATCACAACTGCATCTCGGTCTGGCTGACCGGCGGAAAGCTCGGGCCCTCCGACCGCAACACGATCTCCGTGGACCAGAAGATGGCCGAAGTCACCGCGCCGCACACCCGGTATCCATCGATGGAAGTCGCACTCACCCAGGGATCGCTCGCCTGGACGGCGGATGGCGTGCAGTTGCCGGCGCTGCGGCGTTGCAGCGAGATCTTCGCGTCTCTGTTCGAGGAGCCGAAAGGCGGAAAGGAGGCCCAGCGTCGCGCCCTGCGTCGCAAGGGCAGCGTGCTCGATGCCAATCTCGCCGAAGTGCGCCGACTCGAGGAAAAAATGGGCGTGGAAGACAAGGGGCGCCTCGAACAATACCTCACCTCCGTGCGCGAGGCGGAAATCCGCACCACCCGGGCCGATGCCTGGCTCGACACGCCGCTGCCGGTCATCTCCGACAGCGATCGATCCCGCACCGCCCGCGATGTGCCGCAGACCCAGGCGGGTGAGTATTTCCGCACCGTCTATGACCTCATGGTGCTGGCTTTCCAGACCGATGTGACGCGCGTGGCCACCTTCAGCCTCGGCGGCGAGGGCGACGCCTTCTCCATTCCCGAGATCGGCATCACGGAGTCGCGTCACCAGCTCAGCCATCACGGCGGCGATGCCGGCTACATGGAAAAGCTGACGAACTACGATACCTTCGCCATCGAGCAGTTCAGCTACTTCCTCACCCGCCTCTCCGAGACGAAGGATCTCAACGGCAGCCCGCTCCTGGGGACGACGATGGCCCTTTTCGGCAGCGGCATGTGCTACGGCCACAGCCACGGCAATGCGAATCTCCCGCTCGTCCTCGCCGGCGGTTCCGAACTCGGCCTGAAGCATGGCAGCCACCTCGACTTCAACCAGGAGGCCAAAGGATTCGGAGGCTACACGCTCGCCCCGGATGGTGCGCTCACCACCGAGCATTACCAGCTCTGCAGCCGCCCCGCGAACACCGATGCCCACATGAGCAATCTGCTCCTCCTCATGGCCCAGCGCATGGGTGTGGAGACGGAGCAGTTTGGCGATAGCAACAAGGTCGTCGCCCTATGAAACTGCGGGTCCTGGGTTCCGGGTTCCGGGTTCGCGTCCCGATGCTGATTTTGGTTGGTTGGTGCGTCTTCAATGCCGCCGCTGCTGACAACGAGTCAGGAAAGAAGGGCAAAGAATCGAAAGCCGAACCCTTCCGCCCCGTCCCGGGCGCGTTCCCACCGTTTGAGCAGGCGCATGCCTACCGCGGCGAACTCGTCTTCGTCGATCATGCCAATCGTCGCGGCAGCATCCGGGTGGCGGGAACGGGAAAATTCTATCGCAACGACCCGCATCCCTTCGCGATGCTCCCGTATGGCATGGTGCGGCAACACGGCGCGCCGGCGGACCTGCGGGATGTCCCGCTCGGCACCGTGATGCACGTCCGGGCCTTCCTCCCGCCGGATCCGAAGACCTCCGCCGTTCCCGTATTGCCCGTAGACAGCAAGGCAAAGGACGCCGGCCACTATCGCGGCACGGGCATCTTTCCCGCCGAGAACCACGTGTTGCTGCTGGAAGACGAGCCCAGCCACTGCCTGCGCGAAGGACTCGTCTGGAAACTGAAGCAAGTGGACATCAACGGCGGCGCCGGGGTGATCACGGCCACCTGCGAACCGAAGCAGGGAGTCGGCGATGCCAAAACGACCGCGGAAGATCTCACCTTCGATGCAGGCACCCGCATCTGGCGTGGCCGCGAACGCCTCGAAGTCGCGAACGTGATCGCCGAGGGCTTGTGGCCCGAGACTGGGAAGAAAGATCTCGGCGGGCAGCCCGTCCTGCTCGGCATCACGTGGAAGCCCGCCCCGGGGGACGGGCTGAGCGGCGCCTTTACCCGCTTTCACATCTCGGACATCTGGCTGGACGATGCCGCCATCGAGCAAGCGTCCCGCTTTCAGACCGAGGCGCACAAAGTCTTCATCCGCAGCCGCTGGATGCCGGCGCGGGTGGACGCCGTCGAGTATGGGGCATACGGTCGTGCCACCGTCACCGCGACCCTCTTTGGGGGCTTGGATGCCTCCCTCTACGCCGACTTCCAAAAAGGCGCCCAGGCCCAGATGAATGGCTCCGAGAATACTCTGAAACATGCCGGCGGCCACTATGGCCCCGGCCACATCGCTTCCAATGGCAGGATCATCGACGTCACCCGTGCCACCGGCGAGATTCCCCTCGGCAGCAGCGGCATCCAGATCAAGTTCGAGACCGATCTCATCATCGAAGGCATCCGGCCGACGAGAATCGTCCGTGTCCGCCCGGAAAGCTGGCCCAAGATGCAGATCCCCCGTGAGGAATATGTCAATGACAGCCTCGACGAACGCTTCCCGACCCCGGCCATCTTCCCGAAATACTGATCCATCTATGAAACGTCTGTTTGTGTCCTGTTCGTCGCTGATTGCGTTGGTCTTCCGCCCGGTGGCTTTGCCACTTTGGCTGGTCGTCGTCTGTTCCATCGCCGTGCGGGCAGATGGTGCCAATGAAGGGCCAGAGACCAAGAAGCAGGACCCGGAAGCGGACGTGTTCCGTCCCGAGCCCGGCAAATTTCCGCCGCTGGAGAAAGCGCATGCCTACCGCGGCGAACTCGTCTTCGTGGATCACGCGACGCGACGCGGCAGCATTCGCGTCCAGGGATCGGGCATGTTCTTCCGCAACGACCCGCATCCGTTCGCCATGCTGCCCTACGGACTCGTGCGCTATCACGGCGCGCCGGCCGATCTGCGGGATGTTCCGCTCGGCACCGTGATGCACGTCCGCGCCTTCCTGCCGCCCGACCCGACCACCTCTTCCGTGCCGGTGCTGCCGATCGACAGCAAGACGAAGGATGCGAATCACAACCGGGGTGCCGGCATTGCTCCCGCCGAGAACCACGTCCTCCTCCTCGAGGACGAGCCCAGTCATTGCCGCCGCGAGGGCAAGGTTTGGAAACTCAAGGAAATCGACATCAAGGCCCGGGCGGGCATGATCATCGCCCGCTGCGAGCCGAAGCAGGGCGGCGATGGAAAAGCGGCCGAGGAAACGATGACCTTCGACGCCGCCACCCGGATCTGGCGCGGACGCGAGTGGCTGAAGGTCGACGACCTCATCGCCGAGGGGGCGTGGCCTGCTGAGGGCAAGAAGGCGCTGGGGGATCAGGCCGTCCTGCTCGGCATCACGTGGAAACCGACGCCGGACGGCGTTTTCACGCGGTTCCATATCTCCGACATCTGGCTTGATGATGCTGCGATGGAGCATGCCGCCGCCCAACAGACGGAGACGCACCGGGCCTTCATCCGCAGCCGCTGGATGCCCGCGATGATCGATGCCGTCGAGTACGGGAAATTTGGCCGCGCCACCGTCACCGCGACCTTGTTCGGCGGGATGGACGAGTCGCTCTACGCCGATTTTGCCAAAGACGCCACAGCGATGATGAATGCGGTCGCCGATACGCTGAAGCACACCCACGGAGCGTATGGTCCCGGCCACATGGCTTCGCGCGGGACCATTCTCGAAGTGACCAAGACGCCCGGCGAACCGCCGCTCGGCAGCAGCGGCATCCAGATCCGCTTCGAGACGGATCTCATCATCGAAGGCATCCGCCCCGGCCGGACCGTCCGTGTCCGCCCCGGTGCCTGGCCGGCCGTGCAGGTGCCGCGCGAGGAGTATCTCAACGACAGCTCCTCGGGCATGGAAGAGCGTTTCCCGACGCCTGCTATCTTCCCGAAATACTGAGAAAGCCGGATCGACCATTCCGATCAGACCCTGTTGCATCGGCGATCAGACCCTGTTGCATTGAAATCCGCCCCGGCGGATCAGGCCCGATATCGCAAATCCGTGATGGCGATTGCCGGAAAGCGGTGCCATCTGTCCTTTTGCGCCCTTTTCCGCGAATCCCAGCCGCCCCCGAGAACGCATGACCAGAACTACTCGCCTCAATCGTGCCGCG
Organism: Verrucomicrobiales bacterium; assembly: GCA_016795505.1. Classification (GTDB taxonomy): domain Bacteria; phylum Verrucomicrobiota; class Verrucomicrobiia; order Verrucomicrobiales; family DEV007; genus JAEUHH01. The sequence continues at coordinate 21,712 of JAEUHH010000058.1, forward strand.
CGAATGCGGAGAGGTGCGTCGATGGGCCTGTCGGTGGCTGTGCTGCTGGTGCTGGCGACTTTCCCCGCCGGCGCGGCCGAGGAGCGCCCGGCTCCGGTCGAGACGGTCGTCGCGCAGAAGTCGGCCAGCGCGCTCCAGACGCTGCCGCTGACCGGCACCGTCACGGCGCGTCGTCAGGCCCGGCTTTCGTCCCGCACCACGGGGCTGATCGCATCGGTGAAGGTCGATGCCGGCAGCCGGGTGAAGCCGGGGGACGTGCTGATGGAGTTGGACACCGCTCTCGCCCAGATCGGGCTGGACCTGATCCGCGCCCAGATCGCCCAGGCCCGCATCGAATTGGAGGAAAGCCAGCGGCGGGAGCAGGAAGTGCGGGATCTGGTGAAGTCGGGCGGCTTTGCCAAATCGGAGGCCGAGACCCGCAAGGCGGCGGTGCGGATCGGCGAGGCCGCACTGGCCCAGTTGCTCGTCCGGGAGCGTGAGCAGGCCGAGACCATCGCCCGGCACCGGTTGATCGCGCCCTTCGGCGGGGTGATTGCCCGCAAGCTGGCCGAGGATGGCGAGTGGGTCACCACGGGCACGCCGGTGCTGGAGTTGGTGGAAACCGAGAGTCCGCGCTTCGACATCCAGGTGCCCCAGGAGTTTCTCACCCGGGTCGAGCAGATCGAGCGGGTGACGCTGGCTTTGGACGCCTTTCCCGGCCGGTCCCTCGCCGCGCGCATCGGGGCGATGGTGCCGGTGAAGGATGCCGTGTCACGGACGTTTCTGCTGCGGCTGGAATTGGAGGATCCCAAAGCGCTCGCCGCACCGGGCATGTCGGGCGCGGCGGAGATCGTGTTCCGGCCGGCCCGGGCCGATTCGGTGCGGGTGCCGCGCGATGCTCTGATGCGGTTCCCGGATGGCAAGGTGAAGGTCTGGCTCGTCACCCTGTCCGATGGGCTGTCCATCGCCACGTCACGCGAGGTCGTGATCGGCGAGACGTTTGGCGATACGGTCGAGGTCGTCGAGGGATTGGCCGGAGGCGAGACCGTCGTCTTGAAGGGAAATGAAAGCCTGCGGGAGAGCCAGATCGTTTTGCCCAAGGCCGCCCCGGCCCCGGAGCCAGCCCCCTGATCCGGCATGATCGATCACATCCTCAAGAATGGCATCCTGGTCACCGTGGTCGTGACGATGATCCTGCTTTTGGGCATCGTGGCCGCCACCCGGGTGCCGGTGCAGATGATCCCGGACCTCGACACGCGCGTCATCTCCATCGACACCCGCTGGCCCGGCGCGACGCCCCAGGATATTGAGAAAGAAATCCTCGTCGAACAGGAGGAGCATCTCCGCGGTCTGCCCAACCTGAAGCGCCTCACCTCGCTGGCATCGACCGGCCGGGCCGAGGTGGAGCTGGAGTTCCCCTTCGGCATCGATCCGAACGAGGCCATGCTGGAGGTGAACAACGCCCTCAGCCAGGTGCCTTCCTACCCGGAGAATGTGGACGAGCCGGTGCTGAGCACGGACTCCTTTTCGTACAATCCCTTCATGTCCTTCCGCATCGTGCCCCTGCCGGGCAATCCGAAGGGAGTGGAGATGAACATGCTGCTCGACTTTGTCGATGACAACGTGCGACCGGCGCTGGAGCGGGTCGAAGGCGTGTCGCAGGTGCGGCTCGGCGGCGGGGCAGAGCGGCAGATCCGCATCCATGTCGATGCCGCCCGGCTGGCCGAGCGGAATCTCTCCCTCCGCGAGGTGCGCGAGGCCATCCGTGCCCGGAATGTGGACGTGTCGGCCGGCGACATCGACAGCGGCAAGCGCCGCTACCTGATGCGCACGGTGGGACGTTTCCAGTCGCTCGAAGAACTCGGCGACCTGATCCTGGTGCGCCGTGGCGATGCCGTGACGCGGCTGCGCGACGTGGCGCGGATCGAGCTGGAGCATGCCGAACTGCGCAACCTCTCCTACTCCGATGGCGAGGCCAATATCCGCGTCAGCCTGGTCCGCCAGACGGGCTCGAACGTGATCTCGATCAAGGAGGCCGTGCTGCCGGTGGTCGAGCAGTTGAACCATGATCTCCTGGCGCCCGCGGGACTCCGCATGGACCTGAGCAACGATGACGTGCGCTATGTGGAGCAGTCGGTGGCCAACGTGGTGCAGAACATCATCATCGGTGCCGTCCTCGCGGCCTTCGTCCTGTTCCTTTTCCTCCGGTCGGGCTCGACGACGCTCATCGGCATGTCGGGCATGCCGGTCTGCATCGTGGCCGGCTTCATCGGACTGCTCTGGCTCGACCGCACCATCAACGTCATTTCGCTGGCAGGCATCGCATTTGCCATCGGCATGACCATCGACAACACCATCGTGGTGCTGGAAAGCATCGAGATCGAGCGGAGGAAGGGAAAGAGCCGCTTCGAAGCCGCTCGCGACGGCGTCATGGCGGTGTGGGCCGCAGTGCTGTCCGGCACCATGACCACGGTCCTCGTCTTTCTGCCGCTGCTGCTCGTGAAGGAGGAGGCCGGCCAGCTTTTCTCCGACATCGGCATCGCCATCTCCGCCTCCATCCTCGTCTCCATGGTTGTCGCCGTGACGGTGGTGCCGGTGGCCTATGTGAATCTGCCCCGGCGCTGGCAGCGGAGGGAACTGCGCGAACTGCGCCCTCCGCGACTGCTCCGGCCGATCCACTGGCTCCTGGCCAAGGCCTGGCGGCGGCAGGCCTGTCTCGCCCTGACGCTGGCGGGCACCGTCGCGGCCTTCGTTTTTCTCACGCCGCCGGCCGAGTACCTGCCTGAGGGCGAGGAGGCAAAGGCCTTCACCACCATGATCGCCCCGCCCGGCTACAGTCTCCAGGAAATGGACCGCATCACCCGCGAGATCCAGGCCGAGATGCTGCCCGCCCTGCACGGCGATCCCGCCGACTACGACGCCGGTCGTTCGAAGATCCCGGCGCTCGACCGCATCACCTTCATCGTCGAGCCGGAGTCGCTCCGCGTCATCACGGTGACGACCGATCCGAAGCACATCGATCCCTTCATGGCTCTGATGAATGATCGCTTCCGGGCCTATCCGGGGATGCGGTCCTTTTCCACCCGCGGGTCGATCATCTCCAGCAACGATGGGGGCACCCGGGCGGTGGCGTTGGATATCAGCGGTCGCGAGCTGCCTGAGATCTATCAGGCCGCGCTCGAGGTTTACCGCCTTGCCGGCGATCGCATCGAGGATGCCCAGATCAATTCGGTACCCTCGTCACTCACGCTCGGCCAGCCGCTGCTGGAGATCCAGCCGCGCTGGGAGCGGCTCGAGGAGCTGGGGTTCCGCGCCGGGGACTTTGGCTTTGCCGCGGCCGCCCTGAGCGACGGGGCGTTTGTCGATGAATTCTACTTCAACGACGACAAGGTGGACATGTTCCTGTTTAGCGAAGCCGCCGACCGTCAGGAGCTGTCCCGGCTGGAGAGCCTGCCCATCTATACGCCGCAGGGCACGGTGATGCCGCTCGGTTCCCTGGCGAGCATCACCGAGACGGTGGACACCGCCGAGATCCGGCGAGTCGATGGCCGGCGCACCGTGACGCTCTACATCATCCCGCCCCGCTCCGTGGCGCTGGAGACCGCCGTCGCCACGATCCGTGAGGAGGTGGTTCGCCCCCTGCTGGCTGGGGGTAAGTTGCCGCCGGGCGTCGGCATCGACCTCACCGGCGCCAGCGACCAACTCGAAGCGACGCGGCATTCCCTGGGGCAGAATCTCTGGATCGCCGTGGCGTTGTGCTACCTGCAGCTCGTCATCATCTACCGGCATTGGGGTTTTCCGCTCCTCATCCTCGTCACCGTGCCGCTTGGCATCAGCGGCGGCATCGTCGGGCTTTGGTTGCTCAATTTCGTGGGCGCCCGGCTGCCTGCCCTGGGTCTGGCCCCCATCCAGCAGCCCTTCGACATGATCACCATGCTGGGATTCCTCATTCTCCTCGGCACGGCGGTGAACAATCCCATCCTCATCGTCGAGCGGGCGGTGCAGAATGTCCAAGCCCTCGGTCTGACCGTGCTCGATGCCGTCCGCGAGGCTGTCGCTTCCCGGCTGCGTCCCATCCTGATGACCACCATGACCACCCTGATGGGACTCGCGCCGCTCGTCTTCCTCCCCGGAGCCGGCACCGAACTGTATCGTGGCCTCGGCGCGATCGTCCTCTTCGGGCTCGGCTTCACCGCGCTCGTCACCCTGACCTTCCTCCCGGCCTTGCTCGTGTTGGTGCTGAATGTCCGGGCGCGGATTTGGAAGTGATGGTCGTCGGACCAATTTCGCCAAAAAAGGCTCACATCTCAGCTTGAGAGATTGAGAATCAGTCTCAAAATGGCTCTCGAATTATGAAACCGAGATCCAAATTCCTCCACTCGTCATTTCTGTGTATCGGACTAGGCTTGAATGCGTTACCGACTTTGGTTCGGGCTCAGGATGTCTCTGAGCCCTCGGCCGCCGTGTCCGCCCCGATTGCCGATGGCGCGCTCCCCGCCACTGTGGTGGAAGGCGACGCGCCCCCGCTGAATTCCTACGCGCCGACCGTTTCCGAGACATCGCTGCGCCTGCCGGCCGAGATTATGGAAGTGCCGGTATCGGTGCAGGTCATCCCGCGGGTGGTCATCGACGATCAGGCCGTTTTCCGAGCGGCCGACGCGACCCGCAATGTCTCCAATGTGATGCGCAAGCCCGCCTACCTCGGCGTGACGGACTCCTACACCATCCGCGGCTTCAATTCCGACATCGGCCTGTGGAATGGCCTGCGGCGGGACATGTATTACTCTTTCACCGATGTCTCGGCGCTGGAGAGCGTGGAAGTGCTCAAAGGACCGGCCTCGGCCACCTACGGCTTTTTCGAGCCCGGTGGCGTGGTCAGCTATGTGACCAAGCGCCCCACGGCCGAGCCCATCGCCCGGTTTGAGAGCACGCTCGGCAGCGAGTCCTTTTTCCGGCCCTCGCTCGATCTTGGTGGACCACTGACCGCCGACGGCTTGGTGCGCTACCGTTGGAATACTGCCTACGAAACGTCCGAAAGCTTCCGCGACCACCTGAGCAATGAACTGATCGCCACCACCCTGGCGGTTGATTGGGATCTGTCGGAGACGACCACTCTGTTCACCGAGTTCTCCTTCCTCCGGTCGGACAGCGTTCCGGACCGGGGCTTTGACAACTCACTCGGCCCGGTGACGCTCACTCTGCCCCGCGAACGATTCCTCGGAGATCCCCGCGACTCCTACCTCTTCGAGCAATACGACTCCGCCATCTGGATCGAGTCTGAGATAGGCGAGACGGGCAGGTTTCGCCTCGGCTTCCACACCAATTTCGTTGAGGATTTCCGCGACATCGTGCAGCAGGGGAGCCTTGGCGCCGATGGACGTACCTTGGAGCGGTTTCACTCCGTGGTTAGTGGTACCACGGAGTTTTACGAGGTCTTTGGCGACTACCGATTCGCCCTCGAGACCGGTCCGGTGGAGCATGAATTGATGATCGGCGGCGAACTGAGCCGGCGGAAGTTTCCCTACCTCTTCCGCGAGGGCAGCGATCCCTTCCTCCCGCTCGACATCTTCGATCCCGTTTACGGCAGTCCCTCCCGACCACTGCCGCCGGTGGCCTACAATTGGGATGACGAACTCGACAACCTAGGGCTTTACCTCCAGGACTTCATTCGTCTCAACGACCAGTGGTCCGTCCTTGCCGGCGCGCGCTACGATCTCATCGACTACTCCAGCGCCGATGCCGCCACCGGGGACTCGTCTTCCTTTCGGGAGCACGCTGTCAGTCCGCGGGCCGGCATCACCTATCGCCCTGTCGAGGAGGTAGCCTTCTTTGGCAATTTCGGCATGAGCTTCCGCCCCAATACCTGGGCGGTCACCCAGGGCGGTGGCATCGTCGATCCCGAGACGGGTGAGCAGTTTGAGGGCGGCGTGAAGACACAATGGCTCGACGGTCGGATCACTGCCGGCATCACCGGATTTCACATCGTGAAAGAAAACGTCGCCATTCCTGATCCGGCCGATCCCACTGGGTTCTTCTATATCGCCAGCGGTGAGCAGCGCAGCCGGGGGGCGGAAGTTGATTTCTCCGCCGAGATCATCGACGGCCTCCAGGTCCTGGCCAGTTTCGGCTATGTGGATGCCGAGATCACGCGCGACACCTTCATTCCCGTCGGCGATCGCCTCGTCAATGCTCCCGAGCATACCGCCAGCCTCTGGGCGAAGTGGGAGTTTCAGCATGGCCCCCTAAAGGGACTCGGGCTGGGCGCCGGCGTCTTCCATTTTGGCGATCGTGAGGCGGCCATGCCGAACACCTACGAGATCCCCGGCTACACGCGGTTCGATGCGCTGCTCTACTACCAGATGGAGGATTGGAAAGTCGCCCTCAACGTGAAAAATGTCTTCGACGAGACCTACTTTGATTCGCAGGACAACCTGCTCTACCCCGGCGCGCCGACCCAGTTCTTCCTGACTGTCGGCCGGGAGTTTTGAGGGATTCGACGCCAAAATCCGGTTTGTCGTGGGAGCCACACACCATAGACCGCGGCGCCTCCTGCTGCTGATCCATCGCTACACCGGCCTGGCCATCGCGACTTTCATCGTGGTGGCTGGCCTGACGGGGACGCTTCTGGCCTTTTATCACGATCTCGACGCTGCGCTCAATCCCCGGCTCTATCGCGTCGACCCTCCAGCGGCCGGGGCGGTCACGCTCGATCCCTTTGAAGTGCGGGAGCGACTGGCCGCCGCCCTGCCGGACGAGATGATCAATTGGCTGCCCCTGAAAACCGAGCCTGGTGAAGCCCTGGTGGTGTGGATCGAACCGTCGGACCCGTCACAGGACGACGAACTCTTCGTCAATCCCTACAACGGGGAAATCCTCGGGTCCCGTCGCTGGGGGGATCTCGGTCAGGGAGTGCGAACGAATCTTCTGCCCTTTATCTATCGGCTCCACTATGCGCTGGCTCTGGGAGATACCGGCGCCATCCTCTTTGGTGTCGTCGCATTGCTCTGGGCGGTGGACTGCTTCGTCGGGGCGTGGCTGACGTTTCCGGTTGGACGATCAAGCCCGCGGCGACCCGCCCTGCTGCTGGACTGGGCGAGACGATGGCGGGTATCGTGGCTGATCAAAGGAGGCAGTCTGTTTCGCTCCCTGTTCACCTTTCATCGCGCCGCCGGCCTGTGGATCTGGGCGATGCTGTTCGTTTTTGCCTGGTCTGGAGTGGGGTTCAACCTTCAGCCGGTCTTCAAGCCGATCATGGCGGCCGCCTTTGGATACACCGACCCCTGGGATGGCCTGGCCGCTCTGACGGAGCCGAAGGCCCGTCCCGCGCTCGACTGGAGGGCCGCCCACGCCGTAGCCACCAGGGCAATGGCTGCCGAGGCCGAACAGCGCGGATTCGAGATCCGGGGCGAGGATTTCATCCAATACCTGCCCGAGAACGGCCTCTACCGCTTTTCCGTGCACAGTTCACTGGATCTGAGTCGGGACAAAGCATCCACCAGGATTTGGATCGACGGCGACACGGGAAGTTTCATTGCCTTCGATGCTGACACCGGTGTCTCGACGGGCAATACCCTCGCCAGTTGGCTGTTTGCGCTGCACATGGGTGCCGTGGGTGGCGTGGCTTACCGGGTGGTTGTGGCTGTGTTGGGCCTCGTCATCACCGGCCTCGCCCTTTCCGGCGTCTACCTCTGGTGGCGCCGACGGAAAAGCCACCCACGCGGGGAGGATTCCGATCAAACAGGGTAGGGTCTCCGATCAAACAGGGTTTCATCGGAAAATCAGGCCGTCTCACCCGATTGGGAAACATCGTGGTCGGGCGGGTTTTGTCCGGCATGAATCTGTCTCCTTCGCGGCGAACCAATCCGATGGGTCCGTGCAGAAACCCGGGCTACTTTCAGACCGACCGTTCAAAACTCACCGGCATTTTCGGCGCTTGGCGGAGGTGTCTGCTGGAGCCGGTAGTCCGTCGGTCCCATCCCGTAGAGTTTGCGAAAGGCATCGGCAAAGCGGCTCGGATTCCGGTAGCCGACCGATTCGGCGATGGCGGCGATGGTATCGGCGGTCCCGGCCAAGCGGGCCGCAGCGATCCGCAGGCGCTGTTGGCGGATCCAGGCGCCGGGACGCAGGCCGAACCGGGCGACGAAGCCGGTCTTGAGCCGGTATTCGGTCAGGCCAAAACGCTGGCAGATCTCCGGCGTCTGGGGCGGAGCGGCGAGATCCTGCCGCAGCCAGTCTGCGATCTCCTGGATCGTGGTGTCGATGGCTTCCGGATGGTCGTTTGGTTTCACGGCAGAGATGGCTGATCGAATTCAGAGCCGAGGAAATGCCGGGTTCGGTCCACGTAGGCCACGGCACGGCGGTGGCGATCGGTCAGGCGGCAAGTGTTGCCGTCGCGATCGCAGTCGATGTGCGCGAATTGGGTCGAAAAGCGCAGCCCGGGCCCCGCGATGGTGAACGCGCCGCCGCCGTGGGCGATGGTGACGACCGAAGAGGCCCAACCGGGCAGAGCGGGCATCCACTGGTCGAGCCAGGCCCCGGCCCCGCGTTCGCGCAGGGTCTCCGGCTGTGCCGGACCAGCGTGGTATTCCGCCGCGATCCGCCGGATGAGCCGATCACTCGCGGCATCGGTCCGCGGCTGCACCGCGAGGGAGAAGGGCGAGGCCACACCGAAGGCGATCTCGATGGCAGGCGGCGCGCCGGGCCCGGCCAGCAGCGCGATGGCCCCGATCGCGGCCGGCTGGATGGCCAGGCCGCTCACCGGGTCGGCCGCCCATCCCGGTCCGGCCTGGTGGGCCGAGTCCTGCTCAAAAAAGAGGCCGAACTCCGTCTCCAGGCACACCGACAGGCCCGGTCCACGCACGATCAGGGTCGGTCGATCCCAATGCAGCCACTGATTGAACAGGGCCAGCGGTCGCGGATCGAGCCAGACGGATCCGAGCGGCGGAGCGGATGGCAGGCGGCGGTTGAGGAGGGACGGCAGGTGCATGCCGGCAGAGATGCACCCGCCACGGCGGGGGCGCTGGCTGTGGCTTGCGGTCGATTGGCGCGTCGTTGCGATGCCGGGGTCGGGGCCACAATCCAGCGTCAATCGGCCACAATTCCGCGCCAGCGAGGGCGGCGCAGCGGGCGGACGATGGCCATGCCATGAAATTCAACAACCTCGACAACCGCCTGCCCAGCCGGGTGACCCTCTCCGACGACCGCCGTCGCCGCTTGGAAGAAATCCGCCAACGCGTCGTCGCCGGCCGACGGAGAAACCGAAAGCGGCAGCCCGATCCGCTGGGCGTCGCCGCGGCGAGCTGATCTTTTCGCAAAAATTACTTGCGACAGCGTCTCAGTATCATTATTTAGGGGCTGAAATGACTCCCCTACTTGGCGAGATCCATCGAACGGCGGTCTGGGCGCAGGATTGGCGTTCGGGTGAAAAGCGCACCGGCGTGGTCGCCTTGTCCCTACCGCCCGGCAAGGTGCTGGCTTTGCTCCAACTGGGCGGAGCAGTCGAATGCCACACCACCGGAGCCAAAAGCGGTGCAGGAGGAAAACGGGCCGGTGGAGTCGGGCTGACCTTTTTTGGCTCGGGAGATGCCGGGCTGCGTCTGCGGATCGACCCGGCTTTCGACGGATTGCTGATCGGTTTCGACGGCGAGGCGTTGCGCCGGTGTCTCGGCGAGGTGCGCCCGGCTTTGGATGGGGAACTGCGTGCCTTGATCGATGCCACGGGGGCTGCCGCGGTCGTCCGCCGGGAGCCTGTGGCCTGGTCCGTGCCCGCCTGGGTGGCCGAATGTCGTCAGCCGCCGGTCGTTCCCGCTGCGCGGCCGATCTGGTTCGATGGCAAGATCCGGGAGTTCGTCGCCCTGTCATGCTTCGACGAGCGCTCGGCGGGCGGGGAGTTTTTCTGCACCCGCCAGAAGCAACTGGCCCGTACCCGTGTCCAGCGAGTGAAGCAGCATCTGGCCGGGCATCTCGACGAAACGCTCGATCTCAACGCCCTCGCGCGGCTGGTGGGTTGCAGCGCTCCCTACCTGAGCCGGAGCTTCTCCGAGTCCACCGGGACGACCATCAGCCAGTATCTGCGCCGGCTACGGATCGAGCGGGCCGCGACGCTGCTGGCTTCGGGGCGCTTCAATGTCAGCGAGGCGGCGGTGGAGGTCGGCTATCAGAGTCTGAGCCACTTCAGCAAGGCGTTCCTCAAGGAAAAGGGCTGCCTGCCCTCGAAGTTCGACCGCCAGGCCGCGTGATCGGGGGACGATTTCCGATGAGACAGGGTCTGATCGCCGATCAAACAGGGTCTGATCGGAAACCGTCACGCCGGCGGCTGGCCAGCGGGGGGGTGGCGGCGCTTGCGCCACGCGGGGATCGCGATGGCGGCGGTGACGAGGAGCAGGAAGCCGCCGAAGACCCAGAGCATCCATCCGCCGGGGCGCCGGATTTCGGCCGTCATCGCCACGGGACCTTTCACGGCCTGGCTCAGCGGGATGCGCCAGGTCACGGTATTCGCCGCGCGATCGATGGTCGAGGAGTTGGCGCCGATCACTTCGGTGGGAAAATGGGTGATGTAGGTGAGGTGATGCTTGGAAAGCAGGGCGTCGGCCATGAGGTTGCCGAAGGATCTTCCCAAAGTCGCGGCGAGGTCGGGGCTTTGCGATTCATTGCCGGTGGGTGCGGCGTTTCCGTCTGCTGCCGTAGCGCTTTCGGCTGGCGGGGAGAGATGGACGGTGCGCTCGACGGAGAGGCGGCTGTCGGGCAGGCGCACGATCTCGAAGTCGCCAAAGATGGCGCCGATCTCGCCCTGGGCGCTGGCGAGGGCTGGCTTCAACTGGCGGATGTCGCGGAAGGCGGCCCGGAAGGTCCAGCCGCGTCGGTTGCCCTCGGTGAAGGGCTGGAAATACTCCAGCTCGACGCCTTCGGTGGCCTCGAACAGCTCACGCAGCTCTTTTTCCACCGCATCCGGCTCGGTGCCGGTGCCGCCGTCGGTCGGCTGGCCGAGCGGTGACTCGATCGTGATGGTGGCGTCGATGCGGCCGGAGCCGTTGGCTTGGATCCAGAGTTCCTCGCGGTAGTCGATGCACGAGGCGAGGGTCAGCGCGAGGAGCAGGGCCAGGAGGGTCCGGGTGGCATGCATGATGGTAGATAGCGGATCGGACGCCGGGTGTCAAAGACCGGACAGGTCGATCTCGCCATCGGCCCACGCCACGATGCGGCAGCGGCTCATCTCAAATGGAGAGAATGCGACGGTGACGGGGATGCCGTCGGCGGTCTCGTCGCGGGACGGGGGAAAGGGACCCTCCTTGGAGACGACGGCGTAGGCGCGGTGGCCGTTGGTCATCTCGACCTGGTAGAGCAGGCCGGGCTCGTAGGTGGCGCGGATGGTGCCGCGGCCGAGGATGGGTGGTCTCTCGGGCATGGGTCGGGGGCGGGCCTCAATTGCCGGCATCGGGCAGGGTGATGTTGGTCACCTGCATGCGCAGCCGGAGGTACTTGATGCGGGTCTGGTCGGCGCTGGGCACCAGAAAGCTGGCCGGGCTCCAGCGGAGCGGGCCGATGGAGCCGGAAAAGGCGGTCTCCAGCGGGGTCATCTGCTCGCTCCACATCCCCAGGCGTTTGCGGAAGAGATCGACGGCCTCCGTCTCCATTTTTCGGGGGGGCGAGGGGCCGAATTGGCCGCTGATGATGGCTTCATTGATGGCAAAGCCGAAGGGATTTCCCACCATCACGGTCACGCGGGTGCCGGCGCCTTCGGGTGCCATGGAGGTGACTTTCATCAGCAGCGGACCGTAGTCGGTCTTCACCAGGCCGGCGCCGTCGCTGTCGGCATTGACGACGGAGTATTCGCCCTCGCCTTCCTGGTTGGCGAGATTGGCCCGGGTCACGACCATGGCCAGCCGGATGAGCTGGAGTTTGTCCGGGCTGTCGGCGGCGCGGAGCGGCAGGACGACGCGGGTCCAGGCGTTCGGCTCGATGGATTCGATGAGGTTCTCGTCGAAGGGCGTCATCGTCTTTTGCCATTCATCGAGTCGCTTGCTGTAGTCGCCGTAGGCTTCGCCGGGCTGCAGCTTCGGGGCGGTGGAGCCGAAGTCGCCCTTGAGCCGGAATTCCTGGAGTTCCAAGCCCATGGGATTGCCGATGTTCAGCTCGATGTGGTGACCGCCGCCGACGGGGTCACGCTCGATCTTTTCGATGCGGACGAGGAAGGTGCCGTGCTCGGTCTGGAGGGTGCGGTGGCCGGGCTCGGCGGGGGCGAGGTAGGCGACGGCCTCGCTCTCCTCCTTCAGCCGCATCACGTTGCTCACGCTCTGTTCGATGCGCTGGAAACGGGCGTTCTGCTCTTCGGCGATGGTGGATGTCTGGGCGATGGCTTCGGCGCTTTTTTGCTCCACGGCCTCGACGCGGTGCTTCAGGTCGCCGTCGTCCGACTCGGCTGCGGCCATGGCGGCATCGGCTCGCTTGGAGAGCACTTTGAGCTGGGATTCCAACTCATTGATGCGGTGTTCGAGGACCCGGGCGCTGGGGCCCTGGTCGCAACCGGCCAGGGTGGCCAAAATCAGGGCTGCAGCACAGGCCACGCAGGTGGCTCGGGCGAAGCGGGAGTCGGGGCGCGAAGACATCGTCCCGGAGGATAGCGGTTCCCGGGGCGGGGCTCAATGAAAAGCAGGAGAAAAGCGACCGGCGGGGCTGGTCTGAAAAAATGGGAATTCAGGGGTTCCGACGCGACTGGCGACGCATCTGTCACTGGCTGAGGGGATGACTTGTGGCCCCGGAGGGGCCAAAGATGGTAGCCGGTGGTGGAGCGCAGCGGAACCACCGGAGACCCCCGCCAAATAATCACCGGCCCCGGAGGGGCGGGAGAAGCGTGATCATCACCAGAGCCACTTTGCGTCAAATTCCACCATGCCGCGCTCCAGGAATTCCAGATACTCCTCTTGAAACGTCAGGGTGCGATGACGCTCTTCCTGTCCCAGGACATACGCTCGCGCACTTTCGATCCCGGATGCGGCCAAAGTGAATGCGCCATAGCCCTCCTGCCACGCGAATCCAGGCCAGCCAAGGTCCCGGCGGACCCAACCCGAGGAGTCGCTCTTCAGTTCTCGCATGACTTCTGCAAGGCAATGGGTTGCTTTCAATCCTGCCAGCACGGGGACATGATCACCGGTCCCGCCGATGGCGTGGGCGACTCCTCCCATCCCGCGCATCGTGCCGCCGAGGTATTCGTGAACACGGGATCTGGATTCGGGGCTCAGCCAGGGTTCGCGGTGTTTGGTGGAAAATACCAGATGGTAGTGCAGCGAAACGTGGGTCGAGGGCATTCTGGACGCTTCTCGCGCCCCTGCCGGGGCGCAACTCTTTCTCTGCTATGCTGACCGGTGGTTCCGCTACGCTCCACCACCGGCTACCCTCTTTCGTCCCTCCGGGACGATTCTGGCTCTGATGTGCGCGCGAGGGATGTCTTTCAGATCCTTGCCAATCCACCAGAGATGAAGCAGCCCGCCGGCTTACCTGACAAGTCTGTCCCGGCACTCGCGAAATGGGCGCAGTGTCGACATTTCACGGGAACTCATACGCCGCCACGTTGGTGGCGGTGCGGAAGTAGAGCCGTTTGCCGACGATGGCCGGCGAGGCGCAGTAGAGGGCGCCGACCTTGGAGCGGCCGAGCGTGTGGTAGTCCGTGGGATCGGTGCCGATCATGGCGAGGAAGCCGCCGCGGTTTTCGTAAACGAACAGCTTTCCATCCGCCAGCAGGGGCGAGGAAATGCTGGACGATGACTGGCGCTCCCAGGCGATGTCGCCGGTGGCGAGGCTGACGCAGAGATGGCGATCGCTGCCGAGGTGATAGACGTGGCCTTCATGCACGATGGGCGATGCGCCGTAGCGGCGGGCGAGGAAATCGCGGGACCACAATTTTTCCGGGCCGCTGCCCTGCGGCTTCAGCCGGTAGGCGACGAGGTTGTTTTTCTCCGCGCTGCTGACCACTACGGCGATGTCGCCCGATACCGAGGGGGTGCTGTCGCCGCCGCCGTCGGTGGTCCACAGGGTGGCTCCGGTCACGCCATCGACACCGATGAATGCCTTCGAGCCGTTGCACAGGATCACGGGACGCTCGCCGTCGTTCCAGAGGGCCGGCGAGGGATTGGAGCCGTTGGCGTCCTTGTTTTGCCACAGCTCCTTGCCGGTGGCGACATCGTAGGCGGTCAGGGCATTCTGCTGGAGGTAGACTTTGTCCCCGGCGACGAGGGGGGACGAGGCGGGGCCTTTTTTGACCAGCGGCGCGCGCCAGACTTCCTTGCCGGTGGAGGCATCGATGGCGTAGAGGTGCTCGCTGAGGGCGGCAAAGACGCGGCCCCCGGCCACGGCGGGCGTGCTGGACGAGCCTCGGCCGCTGGGAAAGCCGGGCACCTCGAAACGCCACGCGGTCTGGCCCGTCTCGGCGTCGAAACAGAGCACCACGTCGTTGGCCAGCTTTTTGGTCGTGGGCACGGCATCGATGATCTTTTTCGCTATCTCGGGATCGAAGCCCTGGGCATTCACCCAGGCTTCCATTTCAGCCTGGCTGGCGAATTCCTTGTCGCCGCCCTCGCGCAGTTTGGCATAGACGGCGATGGGCACGGCGGCCTTGCCCTGTTTGAACCGGCCGATGATCCAGCCGCCCAGGCTGAGCTGGGTTTTCTCGTCCACGTGAGTCTTCACCCATTCCTCGGCCCAGGTATCGAGCGCGGCGCCCCGCAGGCGGCGGCTCAGGTTCTCGCGTTCCTGCTCCATTTTGGCCACGATCTCGGCTCCGAGGGCTTCGGTGCCCCGGTAGTCGAGGTTGCTCAATGCGCGACCATCGATCCGGCGGATCTCGGTGGGTTCGTCGCGATGCCAGACCACGGAGACGTAGACTTTGCCCCCGGCGACGGCGACACTGCCATGGCCGCCATCGTGATCGCTGGGGATGGCTTCACTCTCCCACAGTTTTTTCAGCGGCATCTCCTCGGTGAGTAGGTCCGGCAGGTCGGCTCCCGGGGCGGCGATGCCATTGCGGCTGGGGCCGCGCCACTGGGGCCAGTCGGCGCGGAGGAGTTCGGTCGAGCCAATGAGGCAGGCGAGGGTGAGCGTGAGGAGAGGGCTTGAGGCGGATTTCATGGGTGTGGCGAGGGAAAAGGAGCGGGAAAAGTGCTCCGGAGAGTACCACGGAAGCCCCGCCGGGCAAATCCGATGCCGTGGCGCGATGGGGCGGGGGGAAGAAGCGCGAAAATCAGCGCTCGGTCTCGGGCTTTTCCGGATAGGGCAGGCCCCAGCCTCCGTCGTCGAAGGTTCTGGGCGCGGCGAGCAGGGCTTTTCCCCAATAATAGAGCGTGAAAGTCCGGGTGGCTTTGGGGAAAGCGTAGATGAGGAGCATGCGCAACGGGGCGGGGGCGGCGGGAATGGCGTCGCCCTCGGCGAGCACCTGGCCGGGGCCTTTGATCAGGGTGAGGTGGGGATCGCTGCCGTAGCTGACCAAAGTCACCCCGTCGACGATCTCGATGTCATCGGGGTCGAAGTCGGCGGTATGGCCTTCGACGGTCAGATCGACTGCGACGAGCCGGGCCGGAATGCCGGCCGCGGGGTCGGGAGCGAGTGTGCTGTAGCCCTGGTAGGGCCAGGCGGCATTCACAGTGACGGTGGCGCCGTTCAGACCGGCGGCCTGGCGCTGGCGCAGTCCGTCCATGATCTGGCCGAGGGCGACCTGCTGCTGCTGGGCGGCGGCTTGTTTCTCTGCTTCGCTGGGCAGTCGGATGCCGGGGGTCGAGGGGCTGAGTGCGCCGGTGGTGATCTCGCCGGTCGGCGGCAGCACCAAGGATGGCGCTGGTGGGGCGGGAGGCTCGGTGGGCTCGGCGGTCGGAGTCTGGGATGGCGGCGGTGTGGGCTCGGCTTTGTCGCCGCAGGCTCCCAGACAGACGAGGGCAAAGCCGGCGGCGAGGGCGGCGCAGGGGAGGGTGAGCAATCGGGTGGTGGGGGCGATCATGCGCGGAAGGCGGTGGGAGGGGCGAGCCACGGCTTTCCGTAGTAACAGGGTGTGATCGCCGAGGCAACCCTGTTGCATCGGAAAATGCGGAGCCGAGCAAGGCCGGATGGCGTGATCCGGCCAAGAAGCGCGCACACTGGGACAAGGCATGCGAGGCGGAGCAGGTGGGCGATGGCTAGATTGGCGATGTCTTCTCCAAGACATCCCGTCGTCTCGCCTTGTCCCGTCCGTTTTCGCCAGCCATGGAAGTATTGCTCCTGACCACGCTGTTCAGCGTCGCCTTTGCCGTGTTGTTCCTCGCCTTGTTTCTGCGGGATCGGCAGGTGCGGCGATTCGGGAGTGTGGAGCGCGATGCGCTGATGCCGCTCGACGACGGCGATCCGCTCCCGAGCCGACAGGCAAAAGCCGAATCGCGCGGCTGTGGCTGTGGCGGTCATCGGAAGCAGCCGGGGAAGAAGGAAAAAATTTGCTGTCAGGGGTGCCCCTGTCAGAACTGACCACGTAATCGCCAAATAGCCATACAACGAAATATCAATGGAAACTGCAGCCACAGTCCACCAACCGGCCCGCGGGCACACCCGGACGATCGAGTTCGATGACCGCATCGTGAAGGCCTTCATGATTGCCTCCATTTTCTGGGGGATCATCGGGATGACGGTCGGCGCCCTCGTCGCCTTCCAACTGAACTTCTGGCAGATGAACGGGAAGTTCCTGGAAACCCTCACCGGCGGCAAGTTCGTGGCCGACGGGGTTGAGTTCCTCACCTTTGGCCGGCTGCGGCCGCTCCATACGAATGCGGTGATTTTCGCGTTCGTGGGCAACATGATGTTCGCCGGGGTCTACTATTCCACCCAGCGGCTCTGCAAGGCGCGGATGTTTTCCGATCTGCTGAGCAAGATCCACTTCTGGGGCTGGCAGCTCATCATCGTGTCGGCGGCGGTCACGCTGCCGGCGGGTCTCACCCGCGGTCAGGAGTATGCGGAGCTGATCTGGCCGATCAATATCGCGGTGGCCCTGATCTGGGTGGTGTTCGCGATCAACTTCTTCGGCACGCTGCACAAGCGCAACGAGCCGTCGCTCTATGTGGCGCTGTGGTTCTACATCTCGACGCTCATCACCATCGCGATCCTCTACATCGTCAATCACCTCTCGGTGCCGACGAGCCTGACCCACAGCTACACGATCTTCGGTGGGGTGCAGAACGGGCTGGTGCAGTGGTGGTATGGGCATAATGCGGTGGCCTTCTTCCTGACGACGCCGATCCTCGGAATCATGTATTACTTCCTGCCGAAAGCGGCGGGTCGGCCGGTCTATTCCTACCGGCTGTCGATCGTGCATTTCTGGTCGCTGGTCTTCCTCTATATCTGGGCGGGGCCGCACCATTTGCTGAACACGGCGCTGCCGAAGTGGCTGCAACTGCTCGGGATGTTCTTCAGCCTCATGCTTTGGGCGCCGAGTTGGGGTGGGATGCTCAATGGCCTGCTCACCCTGCGGGGCGCGTGGGACAAGCTCCGCACCGACCCGGTGATCAAGTTCTTCGTCGCCGCGGTGACTTTCTACGGCATGTCCACTTTCGAGGGGCCGCTGCTGTCGATCCGGGCGGTCAATGCCCTGTCGCATAACACGGACTGGACCATCGGCCATGTCCACAGCGGTGCGCTCGGCTGGAACGGCTTCATGGCGGCGGGGATGTTCTACTGGCTGGCTCCGCGCCTCTGGCGGACGAAGTTGTGGTCCACCAGTCTGGCAAACTACCACTTCTGGATCGGTCTGACCGGCATCCTGATCTACGTGGCGGCGATGTGGTTCTCCGGGATCATGCAGCAGCTGATGCTGAACACGCCCGACGAGTCCGGCACGGCGCTGAAGTACGAGTTCATCGAGACGGTGGACAAAATCGCGCCCTTCATGCTCTTCCGCGCCATCGGCGGCACGCTCTATCTGGTTGGCATGTTCCTGATGGCCTTCAATATCTGGAAAACGGCCAAGTCCGGCTCCTTCGCCAACGAGAGCCGCGAGATCGCCGTGATCGAGCGCGAGGCCAAGGACGGCATGCGCTGGGGCGAGGTGTTCCGCAACGATCCGATCGCCTACACCTTCTGGGGACTGCTGTTCGGCATCCTGTGGTTCTTCCTGCCGCCCTACGCGGATCTGATGTGCCTCATCCTCTGCGGCGTGATGGCCGTGCTGGCGGTGCGCGCCTTCCGCCGCAGCAGCAAGTCCTGGTCCCAGTGGTATGACCGTCTGTCGGAAAACTACATGCCCTTCACCGTGCTGGTGCTGGTGGCCGTGGTCATCGGCGGTGCGATCCAGATCATCCCCACCATCACGGTGAACAGCGCCGAGAATGTCGAGGATCGTCGTCAGGTGCTCTACACGCCGCTGGAGCTGGCCGGACGCGACATCTACGTCAGCGAGGGCTGCTACAACTGCCACACCCAGATGGTGCGCACCCTGGTGCCCGATGTGATGCGCTACGGCGACTACTCCCGGCTGGGCGAGAGCATCTACGACCATCCCTACCAGTGGGGATCGAAGCGCACCGGCCCCGATCTGGCCCGCGAGGGCAAGAACCGGCCCGACGCCAAATGGCACTATGAGCACATGATGAATCCGCGGATGAATCCCGGCTCCCGCATGCCGGCCTATCCCTGGCTTTTCTCGAAGAAGACCAATGTCGACGCGCTCCCCGGCAAGATCGCGGTGCAGCGGACCGTCGGCGTGCCCTACGAGCCGATGACTCCCGATGAGATCATCGATTCCGCCAAGAAACAGGCCCAGGACCTCGCCAAGGGACTCGTCGATCAGGGCGTCAACATCACCCTCGAAGACGGCAGCGAGCCGAAGAACAAGGAGGAGGCCCTCGGCTATCTCGCCGAGCGCCAGATCATCGCGCTCATCGCCTATCTGAAAAAGCTGGGCACCTACGAGGATCTCGCGCCGAAACCGACGCCGCCCACGATCAATCCGATCCAGCCGAAGATCCCCGACGATTTCCGGAAATACACCCGCGGAGACGAGGAGCCCCGTCCCGTCACCGCCACGGTGGAACCCTGATCGCACCCCCAGTCCCATTTCACAACAAAGCCAGCCATGTTTCGACGCGTCGTCCTGGAAGAGTGGCACCAGTGGGTGCCCTATGTCTCCACTGGCATCCTGCTCACCATCTACCTTGCGATGGTGGGCTGGGCGCTGCTGATGAAACGGAACCGCGCCGATCACATGGCCACCATGCCTCTCGAAAACAACGACGAACCTTCCAACCAGAGCCACTGACATGTCCGACCACGACCAACAAGGGAAACCGGCCGCCAACCTGCCCAGCGGAGTGACGCTGCGCGAGCACGTTTACGACGGCATCCAGGAGTTCGACCAGAAGCTGCCGAACTGGTGGCTGTTCACCCTGTATATCATGATCGTCTGGTTCGTGATCTACTGGGTGCTCTACTACCAGGTCGGTTGGTTCCAGAGCGACGAGGAGCGCATCGACGCGCAGATCGCCGTGATTGACTCTGAGCGCGAGAGACAGCTCACCGAGCAACTCGCCAGCTTGAACGATGAAAGCCTCTGGGAGATGAGCCGCGACTCCGCGCGGGTCGAAGCCGGCAAGGAAATCTTCCTCGGCAAGTGTGTCGCCTGCCATGGGCCGGATCTCACCGGATATCTGGGCGGCGTCAAGCTGCCGGGTATGCCGCTGAACGACAAGGAATGGAAGCATGGCGGCAATCCGATGGATATTTTCAACATCGTCACCAATGGCTCGCCCCAGATCGAGACCGGGATGATCGCCTGGAAGACCCAGATGAGCCCGGCCGACATCGCGAAGGTGGTGGCCTTCGTGCTCAGCCATCACAAGGAGGGCGAGCCTTGGACTAAGGCTGCTCCCACGGCCGCTCCCGCCGGGGCTCCGGCTCCTGCTGCGACCCCACCGGCTCCCGCCAAGTCGTGAGGCGGGCGGGTGGTGCCCAGCCTTGTTATCGTCTCCCTACCCAGTCATGTCCACCCAGCCGCCAGCGCAAAGAAAGCCGAATCTCGACTCCGTCACCACGATCAATCAGGATGGCTCGCGCTATTTCCTGCATCCGGCCGATGTCCAGGGCCGCTTTACCCGGTGGCGGCGGATGGTGGGGGCTTTGTTGCTGGTGATCTATGTGGCGCTGCCGTGGATCCCGATCAATGGCTTTCCCGCGGTGTTTTTCGACCTCGCCGAGCGGCGTTTTCATTTCTTTGGGCTCACCTTTGTCACCGAGGATCTCTGGATCGCGTTCTTTCTTTTCACCGGGCTGGGTTTCAGCCTGTTTTACATCACCGCTCTTGCCGGTCGGCTGTGGTGCGGGTGGACCTGTCCCTACACGGTCTTTCTGGAGCATATCTACCGCCGCATCGAGCGGATCATCGATGGTGACGCGCCCTCGCGCCGCCGGCTCGATGCCGCGCCGTGGACAGGTGGAAAGATCGCGAGGCGGGTGATCAAACACGCGCTGTTCCTGCTCGTCTCGGCTGGGATAGCCCATATCTTTTTGTCCTATTTCGTCTCCATCGAGCGGCTCTATGGCTACATGCGCCAGTCGCCGCTGGATCATGCCAAGGCCTTCGGCGTGGTCACCTTTCTGACCTTCGCCCTCTACGGGTCGTTCGCGTGGTTTCGCGAGCAGTTCTGCATCATCCTCTGCCCCTATGGCCGCATCCAGAGCGCCCTGACCGATGACAATACCATGGTCATCGGATACGACTATCAGCGCGGCGAGCCGCGGGGCAAAGCCAGCGATCCGAACGCCGGTGCCTGCGTCAATTGCAGCCGCTGCGTGCAGGTCTGCCCGACCGGCATCGATATCCGCAACGGCCTCCAGCTCGAGTGCATCGGTTGCGCCGCCTGTGTCGATGCCTGCGACGAGGTGATGGATCGCCTGAAACGCCCCCGCGGCCTGGTGCGCTACGATTCGCTGAATGGACTGGACGGCAAGCGGACCAGGATCATCCGGCCGCGCGTCATCCTCTACACCGGCTTCCTCCTGCTCGGACTGGCGATGATGCTCACCTTCATGAGCCGCCTGCACAGCTCCAGTGCGGAGGTGACGCGGCTCACCGGACAGCCCTACTACGTGACCGACGATGCGGTGCGCAACCAGTACGAGCTGCGCATGGTGACGAAACGCAACGTCGAGACCACCTTCACCGTGCGTGTCGTCGATGCGCCGCCCGGGCTGCAACTCAGCGGGCTGGAGGAGTCCATCGTCATCCCGCCACAGAGCGAGGTCACCCGCCCCTTCTTTGCCCTGATGCCGAAGGACGACTACAAGGGCAAATTCATCCTCAAACTCCAGATCGACGTGTCGCCCGGCGACTACCACGTCGAGGACAGCGTCGATTTCCTCGGGCCGAGTGCCTACCTCTTCAACGAAGAACGGGAAAAGGCCAAGGCGCCGTAACGGCGGCTGTCCGATTCCGATCCAACCCTGTTTCATCGTCAATCCAACCCTGTTGCTCCATGAAAGCCTACCTCCGTGAACGTCCCTGGATCTGGGTGGTGGTGGCGTTTGTCCTGCTGTTTTCGGCATGGACGACGCTGTTCACCATCGCCCTGAAAAATCAGCCTGAAAAAGTGCCGCTGGTCGAGATGGGTGACCGGTCTGTGAAATCCTGACAGTTTTCCGCCGCATGAACGACGCTGCCAGTCTGTGGGGAGCCTTTGTCGCCGGTCTGGTGACGAGCGCGCACTGCGCGGGCATGTGCGGGCTGCTCACCTGCGGCCTGGGCATCGCGGGCGGTCCCCAGGCGACCGTCCAGGTGACCGGTTACCATGCCGGCCGGCTGGCTGCCTACACGGTGATCGGCTCGGTCGCCGGGGCGATCGGCTGGCTGCCGGCCACGCGGATGCTGGGTGGTGGTGGGGCGGTGCCGTGGTTTTTGATTCTGTTTCTCGTCTTCATCGGGCTCGGCTTTGAGCGCTATCTGCCGGCGGTCCCTGGCGCCTCGAGGCTCGTGGGACCGTTACGCCGGCGTTTTGCCCGGCTGTCGGGCACGCGCAAGGGCATCGCCGTGGGCACGCTGACGCCGCTGCTGCCGTGCGGTCCCCTGTGGGGCATGATCGCGATGGGTTTTGTGAGCGGCTCGCCGGTGCGGGGGGCGGAATTGTTGCTCGTCTTCGGGCTCGGCACGGTGCCGCTGCTCTGGGCGATGCAAAGCGGCGCGGCTTGGTGGCAGCGGCGGCTCTCGCCCCTGACGATCCGCCGGGTGCAGCGCGGCGTGGCGCTGACGGCGGCCCTGGCACTGGCGTGGCGCTTCCGCGGGGCGCTGCCCTTCGTCGACGGGCCGGAGGGGTGCGGGTGCGGGGTGGCGGGATTGTGACAGGCTGACGCGGGCGTGGCGAATCGCGGTTGGCAATTCTTTCCGGTGGTCTCATATTGAACCGATGAATGCAACGCTGCCTCTGCGCGACATGTCGGTCGATGAGAAACTGCGCCTGATCGAAACGGTTTGGGAGGATCTCGAGCGGCATGGCAACGAGATCCCCATGCCTCCCTGGCATGAGGAGGCTCTGGCGGAGGCGGAGCGCCGGGCGGCAGTTGGGAAAAATGGATCCATCGGCTGGGAGGAAGCGAAGCGACTATTGCGCGATCGATTCGCATGACCATCGAGATCCGTGAGACCGCGGTTGATGATCTGGCTGATGCCCGATGGTTTTACGAAAGCCAGGGTGGCCGGGCCTTGGGCGAGTATTTGATGAATTCGTTGATTTCCGACATCGACTCTTTGTCCCTGCATGCGGGGATTCATCCGAAGAAAGGCCGTTATTTCAGGATGCTTTCGCGCCGGTTTCCCCATGCCATTTATTACACTCTGGAGGGAGATCGGGTGGAAGTGTGGAGAGTGCTGGATTGCCGACGAGATCCAAAGAGGACGGATCGGGAGTTGGATGGAGGGATGTCTGACTGACCGAAACGAAACTTCGTGACCGCGTCCACCGATTCCACCTGCCGCCACTGTGGCACCGCCTATCCGCCCCCGGCTCCGCCGGCGGTGGATGGGGGCTTTTGCTGTGCGGGCTGCGAGTTCGTCCACGGGCTGATCGGCAGCGAGGGGCTGGACCAGTTTTACGATCTGCGGGGCCGGCAGACGCTGCAGCCGGTGAAGTCGCTGGCATTTCAGAAGCGCGATTACGATTGGTTGGCGGAGCAGGTGCGGGCGGCGGAGGCGGTGTGCGTGCCCTGCGGCGAGCCGGCGCGGCTGACGCTCGATCTGCAGGGGATCTCGTGTGCGGCCTGTGTGTGGCTGATCGAGCGGGTTTTCCGCCGGCACGCGGGTGGGCTGCGGATCGTGGTGGATGCGCAACTGGGGCAGTTGCGAATGTGGTGGGATCCGGGCGCCTTTGATGCGGTGGCCTTTGCAGAGGACTTGCAGCAGTTCGGCTACGCGGTGGGACCGGCCTCGGACGATGCGGCGCGCCAGGCGGCCCGGTCCGAGACCCGCAGTCTGCTCACCCGGGTGGGTATCGCGGGCGGGCTGGCGATGAACACGATGGCTTTCACTTTGCCGCGCTACCTGGGCATGGGAGAGGATTTTTTCCTGGCGAGGCTGTTCGAGCTGATCACGCTGGCCTCGGCGAGTCTGACGATGCTGGTGGGCGGGGGCTATTTCATCCGTCGGGCCTGGCGGGCGCTGGCGATCGGTGCGCTACACATGGATCTGCCGATCGCGCTGGGTCTGGTGGCGGCTTTTCTGGGATCGCTGGTCGGGTGGCTGTTCCGGATCGAAGCGCTGATGTATTTCGATTTCGTGGCGACCTTTGCCTTCCTCATGTTGGGCGGGCGCTGGCTGCAGCAGGCGGCGGTGGAGCGGAATCGGGCGGCCTTGCTCACGGACAACGATCGTCGTCGCGAGGTGGGCCGATTGGCGGCGGGTGGGTCGGTGGAGATGGTGCCGGTGGCAGAACTGAAGACCGGCGACCGTTTTCTGGCGAAGCCGGGTGAGACGCTGCCGGTGGCGGCGCGGCTGCCGGGGCCGGAGGGGGCGGAGTTCAGCCTGGAATGGATCAATGGCGAGCCCGAGCCGCGGGCTCTGGGTCCCGGGGCCGATGTGCCGGCGGGTTCGGTGAATGTGGGGCGCGCGCCTGTGGCAGTGGAGGCGCGGGAGCCGTTTGCTGAATCGCTGTTGACCCGGCTGCTGGAGGTGAGCGAGCGGGCCGGTCATGCGGATGAAATGGCGGGCTCGGAGACGGGCCGGGATTTCTCGCGCATCCTGCGGGTTTACCTGGTGGCGGTGCTGGTGGCGGCGCTGGCGGGTGGTGGATGGTGGCTGGCGGCGGGTGCGGGCTGGCCCGCGGCGCTCCAGGTGCTGATTTCGGTGTTGGTGGTGTCGTGCCCCTGCGCCCTGGGCGTGGCGCTGCCGATGTTGGACGATTTGGTGGTCGCGCGGCTGCGGAGGAGCGGGCTTTTTGTCCAACATGGCAGCCTGTGGCCGCGGCTGAAGCAAGTGCGGCAGATCGTGTTCGACAAAACGGGGACGCTGACCCGCGAGGCGCCGCGGCTGAACAATCCCGGGGCGCTGGCGGCCCTTTCCGGCAACGATCGGGCGACGCTGGCCGGTCTGGTGCGCGACAGCCGGCATCCGGTGGGACGGGCGATCCGCGAGGCGCTCGGCGGGACGGCGGGAGCGGGCGAACTGGCCGGAATCGAGGAGACTGTCGCGCAAGGGGTGTCATGGCGGGATGCGACCACGGGGGCGGTGTGGAGCTTTGGCAAACCGGGCTGGAAAGCGATGCCGGATTCCCCGGCGGATCGGGGGGCCAGCGTGGTCTTTGCCCGCGATGACGAGGCGCTGGCGGCCTTTCATTTCGAGGAGGCGCTGCGCGATGACGCGGTCGCCGAAGTGGGCGAACTCCGGGCGCGGGGCTATCGGCTCGCCATCCTGAGCGGCGACGCGCCGGAACGGGTCCGGGAAATCGCGGGGCGGCTCGGTCTCGATCCCTCGCTGGCCATCGGCGGGGCGAGCCCGCAGGCCAAAGCCGACTGGGTGCGGGCTCATGAGCCCGATCACTCGCTCTACATCGGCGACGGGGCGAATGACACGCTGGCTTTCGAGGCGGCCGCCTGTCGGGGAACGCCGGCGATCGGCAGCGGCGTGCTGGAGCGGCAGAGCGACTTTTACTTTCTCGGCCAGGGACTCCAGGCGATCAGGCAACTCCTCCTGGTGGCCCGGCGGCGGCGTACGGTTGGAGCGCGCATCCTCGGGGTGGCGATCGCCTACAATATTTTTGCCGTGACGCTGGCATTGGCCGGCTGGATGAACCCGCTACTCGCCGCCGTGCTGATGCCGTTCAGCTCCGTGGTCACGCTGGGCATCGCGGCGACGGTGAAGCGCTGAGGCGGCCACGCATGGCCGGATTTTGGTTCGTCGCAGTGGCGGCGGCCCGGGAGTTGGTGTATGGGCGGGAGGATGACGGACATTCCCCAGACCATCGGACTCATCGCCGGAAACGGACTCTATCCAGAGACTTTCGCCGCAGCGGCGCGCCGGGCGGGCGTGACCCGGCTGGCGGCGGCGGCCTTTGTCGATGAGACCGACCCGAAGCTGGAGGGGCTGGTCGATGCGCTGGAGTGGATGCGCGTGGGCCAGCTCGGGAAAATGATCAAGTTTTTCAAGGCCCAGGGCGTCACCCGGGCGGTCATGGTGGGCCAGATCGCGCCGAAAAACCTGTTCGACCTCCGGCCGGATCTGAGAACACTGAAGATGCTCGCCACCGTGAAAGTGCGGAATGCCGAGTCGCTCTTTGGCGCCATCGCCGGGGAGCTGGAGCGCGATGGCATCCTGCTGCTGCCCGCGACGACCTTCCTCGACGACCTGCTGCCAGGACCGGGCCATGTGTGCGGTCCCGCGCTGAAAGAGCGGCAGATCGAGGATGCCGACTACGGCTTTCGCATAGCCAAAGAAGTCAGCCGACTCGACATCGGGCAAACCGTGGTGGTGAAAAAAGGCACCGTCCTGGCCGTGGAGGCCTTCGAGGGCACCAACGAGGCGATCAAGCGGGGTGGGGCGCTGGGCAAGGGCGAGGCGATGATGGTGAAGGTATCAAAGCCGCGCCAGGATCTGCGTTTCGACGTGCCCGTGGTCGGTCCGGCCACCATCGAGACTGCCGCCGCGAGCGGCGTGAACGCGATCGTGATCGAGGCGGGCATGACGCTGCTGCTGGGCAAGGACGAGGTGGTGCGGCTCTGCGGTGAGCGGGGCGTGTCGGTGTATGCGAAGGCGGAGTAGGGCGGGGGTGGTTGGGTTTTTGAGGGCAGGGTTTTCGCCACCGGCTCCATGAAATGCCGGACGACGGGTGGTTTGACACCCCGGTCTGCCGGTTGACGAAGCGCCCTTTGCGGCGATAGCTGGGACCACATGAACGACAGCGGAAAAGTCAGAGCCGGCGTGTGTGGCGTGGGAGCGATCGGTCGCAACCACGCACGGATCTATTCCGAACTGGAGCAGGCCGAGTTGACGGCGATCTACGACGCCGACACGGAGCGTGCCCGGGCGATCGCGGATGAGTTCGGTGGCACCGTGGCGGGTTCCATCGGCGAGTTCATCGCCCTCGTGGACGCGGCTTCGGTCTCGACACCCACGGTGACGCACCGGGAGATCGGCACCGCCCTGCTGGAGGCGGGCAAACACGTGCTGGTGGAAAAGCCCATCGCCGATTCCCTCGACGACGCCAAGGCCCTGATCGACCTCGCCGCCGCGCAGGGCTGCGTGTTGCAGGTGGGGCACATCGAGCGGTTCAATCCGGTCATGGCCCAGCTCGAGGCGCGTCTGACCGATCCGAAATTCCTCGAAGTCCACCGCCTGTCCCCATTCCCCAACCGCAGCATGGACATCGGCGTCGTGCTCGACCTCATGATCCACGACCTGGAAATCATCCTCCACCTCGTCGACTCGCCCATCGCCCACATCGACGCCGTCGGCATTCCCGTGCTGACGCGGCGGGAGGACATCGCCAATGCGCGCATCCGTTTTGCCAACGGAGCGGTCGCCAATGTAACCGCGAGCCGGATCTCGCCGGAGAAAATGCGTAAAATCCGTGTCTTTCAATCCGATGCCTATCTGTCGCTCGACTACCAGGACCAGAGCGGCTGGATCTACCGGAGGAACGGGCTCGAAATCGCGCGGGAGGAGGTGCAGGTGGAAAAGGACGAGCCGCTGAAGCGCGAGCTGGCTTCCTTCATCGACTGTGCCGCCCGTGGCGCCGCGCCGAAGGTCTCCGGCGAGCACGGGGCCCGCGCCCTCGACGTGGCGCTGGAAATCACGCGGCTCATCGAGTCGGCGGCATGAGGGCCGGCGGCGATCTGCGTGGTGGCGTTTCCGATCAGACAGGGTATGATCGGAGATGGAACCCTGTTCCATCGGAAACTAAGCCATGAAACATCTCTTTCTGATAGCCGGCGAAGTGAGCGGCGACACCCACGGCGCGGCGCTGATGCGCGCCCTGCCCGCGTCGGCCCGCCTGTCCGGCCTGGGTGGTCCGCAGATGGCGTCGGTGTCGGATGAGATTGACAACTGGCTCGATCAGGCCGCTGTGCTGGGCCTGTGGGAGGTGCTGAAGAAGTATGGTTACTTCAAGGCCCGGATGGAGGCCACGGTGGCCCGCATCCTGGAGACCCGGCCGGACGGGGTGGTGATGATCGACTATCCGGGCTTCAACCTGAGGCTGGCGAAGCGGCTGAGACTCGCCGGCTACACTGGAAAATTGATCTATTACATCTCTCCCCAGGTCTGGGCTTGGAAGAAGGGCCGCATCCGGATCATGGCGACGTTGCTGGACCGGATGATCTGTATTTTCCCGTTCGAGAAGCCCCTCTACGAGCACTCCGGCCTGCCGACGGTGTTCGCCGGTCATCCGTTGGTCGATTCGCTGGCCCAGGTGCGGATACCGGGGGTGGTGCGGGATCCGGATCTGGTCGCGCTGCTGCCGGGCAGCCGGGAACGGGAGGTGGAGGCGCTGTTCCCCGCCATGGCGGAGGCGGCGGTGCGGTTGAAGCAGGTGCGTCCGAATCTGCGCTTCGTGGCTTCGGCGGTGAATGAGCGGCTGGCCGCGCGAATGCGGGCGATCGCCGATGTGGCGCGGCTGCATCCCGCGAGTCTGCGGATCGGGGTGGGCGACGTGCATGAGGTGATGCAGCGCGCCGCCGTCGGGGTGGTGGCCTCGGGCACGGCGACACTGGAGGCGGCGTATTTCGGCCTGCCCTATTGCCTGGTCTACCGTGTGGCCTGGCTCACCTACGTCGTGGGCCGGATGGTGGTGGAGGTGGAGCATCTCGGCATCGTCAACGTGATCGCCGGGCGCGAGGTGGTGAAGGAATTGCTTCAGGGCGATGCGACGCCCGATCGGATCGCCGCGGAACTGGGCCGGTTGCTCGACGATCCGGCCGCGCGGGAGGCCCTGAGGGCCGAAATGGCGGCTGTGATCGCCACGCTGGGCGAGGGTGGGGCGCATGCCCGGGCGGCCGGGGCGGTGATGGAGGCGCTGGGAGCGTCCGGGGATGGTGGATCGGCCGAATGATGGTAGGGTGGGGCCGAATCGATGGATCAAGGAAAAGTCATCCGTTTTTGTCTGGTGGCGCTGCCGGTCGGCCTGTTGCTGATCGGGGCGGCATCGGTCTTTGTGACCGAGTTCGTGCTGGCCGATGCCACGGTGCCCGATGAGGCCGCGACCAAGCAGGCCAAGGCGGCCCGTCTGACGCGCCGGGATGTGGCGCGCGAGGATCTGGAGAAATACGTGAATGTCCTCGCCGGTGACATCGGCGAGCGACACCTCGGCGAGCCGAAGTCACTGCGGGCGGCAGCCTACTGGATCGAGTCGACGCTGGGTCCGAACAACATCGGCTACCCGGTGTCCCGCGAGCGCTATCAAGTCGGTGGCGAGGAGGTGTGGAATGTGGTGGCCGAACTGCCGGGAGGCCGGCTCGCGAAGGAGATGGTCGTGGTGGGGGCGCACTACGACACGGTGCCCGGCTGTCCGGGAGCGAACGATAACGGCACGGGCGTGGCGGCGCTGCTGAGCCTGGCCCACTCGTTTGCCGGAGAGACGCCGGACCGGACGATCCGGTTCGTGGCTTTCGTCAATGAGGAGCCGCCCCATTTTCACACCGAATCGATGGGCAGCCTGGTGCATGCCCGCCATCTGGCGAAAACGGGCGCGCGGGTGTCGGCGATGATCAGCCTGGAGACGATCGGTTTTTACTCAGACGAGCCGGGATCCCAGCGCACGCCGCCCGGTCTGTCGGTCGGGCCGTTTCCCACGGTGGGGAATTTCGTGGCGCTGGTCGGCAATCCTGAGTCGGAGCCGCTGGTGCGGGCGGTTGGCGCGGCCTGGGAATTGGCGGGCGTGTCGGTGAGGGCGCTGCCGATCGCCCTGCCGGAGTCGGTCGAGGGCGTGGGTTGGTCGGACCACTGGTCGTTCTGGCAGGCTGGCTACCCTGCGGTGATGGTGACTGACACAGCGCCATTCCGCTACGCGCACTATCACCGGCCGACAGACACGCCGGACCGGATCGATTTTGCGCGCTACACCGATGTGGTGAAGGGCCTGCGGACGGTAATCGAGTCCCTCGCGAAGGCTCCCTGAGGCGTGCCGCTGAAAGGGCCAGTCACCTCACAGGTCGATCATGTAAAAACGCTGCATCGAGACCTGTTCGGCCTCGGGGATGGTGATCCAGCGTTCCTTGTAGGGCTCGCCCCAACTGTCGGAAAAGGCGATCTCGTTGGTGGCTTCGTTGTAGCCGATGACGATGACGACGTGGTTGGTGTTCGAGTCGCCGGGAAGCTGGGTGGAGGCGGCTTCGGCTTTCACCTTGGAGGCGTAGGCGGCGAAGTCTTCGGTGGCGGTTTTTCGCGCGGCGAGGCGGGTGTTGGCGAGATCGTTGAATTCCTTGGTGCTTTGCAGCGCCCAGACAAACGGGATGCCGCTGTCGATGGCTTTTTTCACGTCGCGCATTTTCAGTTCGCCGGTCCACTTGTCGAATTTCCGGCCCTTGCGCTTGATGTCCTGGCCGATGTTTTCCAGCAGGAGATCGACCGAGGTGCCGCCACCGATCTGGGTCTCGCCGGCCATGGCGAGCAGATACATGTCGGCGGGGATGCCGAGGTAGCGCATGCAGCGCTCGATGGTGGCGGGGACGCAGTAGCCCTTCGGTCCCTGGTCGACCATGGGCAGGTTGGCGAGGATGACGTCGCCATTTTCGCGCTTTTCGATGCCGCTTTTGGTCCGCGCGCGAATGGTGGCTTCCGGGACGCGGGTGGTGCGGCCCTTTTTGTCGGCGAAGTCGACGGTCTGGACCATGAGGCCGACGTACTCGTCATCGACGGATGACAGGAGCAGCGAATGGCCGTTCCAATCCCAGCGATCGACCCGCGTGCGGGTCTCGCCCTCGCCGAATCGCTGGCTCTGGGGCTCCCCGAGCAGCCCGGTGAGGGCGGTCCCGATGATCTCGGTGTCGTTCGCCATGATCAGACGGAAGCCCTCGATGCCTCCCGGCACGGGCTTGCCTTTGATGAAATGCTGCTCCCCGCCGCCCGCCGCGCCGAAGGAGTCGCCCTTGTTCGCGAAGACGATGGAGATGCCGGAGACTTTGCCATCCTCGCCGTAGAGGGCGGCGGAGTAGGGTCGGGCCCCGAGGAACCGGTAGGCAGCATCCGGATAGGCGCGAAAACTTTCGGCAAAGGTGGTCTCCGACTCGCGGGGCCAGCCGAGCCGCTCGGCGACGGCCTTGGCATCGCTCTCCCAGAGGGGCGTGTCCGAGAACAGGGGTTGGCCGATGGCGGCATTCAGGGTCTCGGCCTTGACGCTGCTGGTCGCGGCCGTGGGAGCCGGGGAGGCCGCCGGCTTCCACGTTTTCAGGTATTCCTGATCCGGGGCGGACAGGGACGCGACCGGCAGGGTGAATTCGCGCCCGTCGGCCAGGGCAATGGTGACTTGGGCGCCGTCCAGCTTCAGGACACGGGCCTGGAGCGATTTCCCGGCGGTGTTCGTGAAGGTGCGGAGGGGTTCCTCGGCGCGGCCGGATACGGCGACAGCCAGGGCGAGCAGGAGCAGCGGGAGGAGTCGGCGGGGGAGTGGGGTTTTCATGTGGATCGGGCGGAAAGACTGGGGGCTGGCCGGACTGCGAAGAGGATAAGGGGGGAAGATCGCGGAGGCAATCCGCCGGGATGCAGAAAATCGTTTGCCGAGGGAAAGATTGTGTCCTACTATCCGCCTCGCTCGCTCCCCGGCTGGGGAAATCGGGCGGTTTGCTTTGGTGCGAAATGGGGCATTAGCTCAGCTGGTAGAGCGCTTCAATGGCATTGAAGAGGTCAGCGGTTCGACTCCGCTATGCTCCACCAAAGCGGAAAAGCCAGGCGCCTGACGGGGCACGGGGCCTGTTGAGGCGGCGGAATCGGGAATCGCCGCCGCAGTGGCCCGCGAGGAGTCGATCCGTGATGGGAAAAAACTGAGTGCTCCACTGTCCGCGGAGGGTTAGCCCATGGGTGGTGATTTCCAATTTGACTCATCTGCCCTGATTGGTGAAACTGAGCCGGTAGGCTGGCCAACCCGGCCTCCTGATTTGCCATGAACAGGGAATCCCTCTCCATCCTGCCGTTGGTCATCTTGCTCTGTGGTTGCTGGCAGAAACCCCAACCGACTACCACTGGCAGTGGTGCCGGCGAGTCCGCCGTTCCGTCATCGGTGCCGGCTCAGTCGGCCCAGTCTGCCGATTCGAATCGAGAACGGGCCAGCGACAACGATCCGGTCCGGTTGAGGGCGGAATTGCAAAAATTGTCGGCCGCTTTGACCCAGCAGGAGAAACTGGCTGAGGCCTACCGGCAGCATTACTGGGCGAGCTTGCCGGGACGGTTCGTCGGATCAATCAAGATCGACGGGCGCATCTATGAGAACGCGCGAATCGAGCAGGTGACCCAGGCGGCCGTGACGATTCGGCATCGCGATGGGATGGGGACCTTTCCGGTGGCGTCGTTTCCGCTGTATTTTCAGAAGCAACTGCTCCTGAGTCCGCCGGACGACATCACGATGCCCGTCCGCTGAGGCTATCTGGGTGTTTCCCTTCAGGCTCGCCGATGACGGCGGAAGTCCCGCTCAGCCCCGGGTCAGCCGCACGATGACGCGTCGGTCCTCGGTGAAATGCGAGGCGGCGACGGCCTGGATCGCGGCCTGATCGAGGGCGCTGATGGCGGCGGGAGTTTGCCGGAAATGGTCCCAGCCGAGTCCGAGCAATTCGTCGACCGCAGCCTGTCCGGCCAGTTGCTGGGCGCTCTGGCGTCCCATGATCTCGCGACCCAAAAAAGAACTTTTGGCGCGCCGGAATTCCTCGGCCTCCAGCCCGTCGCGACGGAGCAGGTCGATCTCGTCAAGCAGTTCCGCCTGGACGCGGTCGAGTTGGTCGGGTGCGGTGGCGACGTAGAAAACGAAGATGCCCGTATCGAGACCGAGCAACTGGGTGGCGCCCACCGAGTAGGCGAGGCCCAATTCCTCACGGATCCGGATGAAAACGCGCGATGCCATGTCGCTGCAGGCTTCGTCGAGCAGATCGAGGGCGGGCCGCTCCGGATGGGCGAGGCCGGCGGTGCGGTAGCCGATCAGGAGTACGGCCTGCTCTTTTTCGTGGGTCAACTCGACCGGCTCCAGTGGGACGGCGGGCAGTGAGTCGGCGGTCCGGCCGCTGGCGAAGGTCTGCTCTCCGGCAGGGAGGGCACCTTCGAATCGACGGCGCACGAGGTCCTCAGCCTGCTCCGGGTCGATGTCTCCGAAGACGGCGATGACCCCGTTTTTTCCCGCCACGTAGCGGTCCAACTGGTCCACCAAATGGCCCCGGTGCAGGGAGCGGACGGTATCGATGGAGCCGAGTGAGCGGAGGCCATAGGGATGGTCGTGACCAAAAACCGACTGCCGCAGGGCCTGCATGGCCACGTTGAAGGGGCGGTCGTCCTCGGCCTTGATGGAGGCGATCTGGAAGCGCTTTTCCCGCTCGACGGTGTCTTCCAGCAGGGACGGAGCCAGCAGGGCGTCGCTGACGAGCTCAATGGCCAGATCGAGATCGGGCCGCATCACGCCGGCGCTGACGTGGAAGGTATTCCGGCCGCTGGAGGCATTGAGGCTGCCGCCGACCGATTCGACGAGCCGGGAAACTTCCTCGCTGGATCGATGGTGGGTGTCCTTGGTCAGCAGGCGGCAGAGCAGGGGATTGATGCCGGCGGTCTCCGGTGAGGCCGACAGCATGCCGCCGCGGAAGGTGGCGTAGGTGGTCACCAGTGGTACCCTGTCGTCTCGGAGCAGCAACAGGGTCAGATCGTTTTTCAACACCACCCGGCGCACCCCGTCGGCGAGATCGCGGCGGCTGGCGGTGGGCGCCTTGTTCTGCGGGGTGGCGTTGGGGGGATTGATCGACACGACGGTCATGGCGTCGTCGAGCAGATAACGGCGCAGGGCCTCGGTGACGTCACCGCGGGACACGCGCTGGGTGGCCTCGACGTAGTCGCGGGTGAAATCGAGGTTGCGGGTGAGAATCCAGTTCGATCCGAGGTCCGAAGCCTGACCATTCATGGTCACCAGGGTGCGGAACTGGGAGGACAGGGATAGGTGCTTCGCGGTCTCCAACTCTCCGTCGTCCGGCCCATCGGTGGCGAGCCGGCGCAGGCCGTCGAGGGCGGCTCCGATCGCTTCGTCCCGGTGGGCGGGCTCGGTATCGACGCTGAGAATAAACAGTCCGGCATGGGCCGGCGTGTAGGCATAGGTTGAAATGCTGTGGGCGAGACCGCGGCGCTCCCGGACCTCGCGGTAGAGCCGGGAACTGCGGCCCCCGCCGGCGATGGACGCCAGCAGGTCGAGCACCGGCATGTCCGGGTGGGACACATCGGGAATGTGCCAGCCGATCTCCGTCCGGCTCAGTTCAGTGGGAAATTCCTGATGTACCACGCGGCGTCCGAGCTGGCGGGGCTCTGCCGGGATCACTTCGTGGTGGCGTCGTTTGCGGCGGCTCAGGTGGCCGAGGTGCCCGCCGACGAGGTCGTGCACGCGGTCGGCATCGACATCGCCGACGATGACGAGGAACACATTGTCCGGCGAGTACTGGCGATGGTAGTAGGCGGCGAGGTCGTCGCGGCGGAGTTGATTGAACAGATCGAGGTGACCGATGATGGGGTGGCGGCACGGATTTTCGGCAAAAGCCGTGCGGAACAGCAGTTTGCTGAGCACCTGGTCGGGATTGTCGTCTCCCATGGCGAACTCCCGGCGGATCACCTCGGCCTCTTTTTCAAATTCCTCTTCCGGCAACTGGGAATCGGCGATGACGTCGCACAGGACATCGAGGCAGGTCTCGAAGCCGTCGGCCGGCGTGTCGATCCAATAGACGGTGCGGTCGAATGAGGTGTAGGCATTCACGTAGCCGCCGGCGCCCTGCACGGACTGGGCGATTTCGTTGGCGGATCGCCGCGAGGTGCCCTTGAAGAGCATGTGCTCGAGAAAATGCGACAGCCCCGCGCCCAACCACTCGCCCTCGTGGATGCTGCCGGTGCGCACCCAGGCCTGCAGGCTGACGACGGGCGAGGAATGGTCCTCGCGGACGATGAGTTCGAGCCCGTTCGGCAGGGTCCGGACGCCCGCGGTATTCCTCGGAAATTCGATGAGAGAGCGGGCCACGACGGGGCTCAATTCAGAGTGTTCTGGGATGCCTCGCCGGCTGCCGGCTGCGGGGTGAGACTCCGCGCGGGGGTGGCGACGGCGCTTTCATGCAGGCTTTCGCCAGCAGTGAGGCGCTGGGGCCGGAAAGGCTCGCGGAAGGCATCGTCGAAGTCGAAGACGTCACTGAAGTCCTGCGGACAGTCCTCGTCGGATTTTCCGAAGGCGCCGACTTCGATCAGTTGGAAGACCATGGTGCCGATGTCCTCGCAGCGGGTGACCCCCCAGCTTTCGAGCACGGTGGCCGAGAGGGGGCCGAACTCCTTGAGGGCGTAATCGCGCAGCCCGTGGAGCAGTTCGGGGCCGCTGACGTGGCGATGCTCCTCGGATTCACCATCGCGGAGCTTTTTGACTGTGAAGTCGAGAGCATCGCGCAGGAAATGGTAGGCATCGGCGTCGAACCGGTCGTCTTTCCGGCGGATCGCTCGCACGGCTTCGGTGAAGGGCACTTTTTGCATCTGCGGGACCTCTATCAGCCATGGGAGGGCTGGCCGTCAAGTCTGCAAAACGGCGAAATGTCGCCGGTGTCCCCGAACCGGGCTTTTGCCTCGTCCGGCAGGCTCTCCTGTCCGGCCCGGTGGATCCGATACCAGCGCCAGGCCGCCGCGCCTGCTACCAGACAGAGCAGCAGGACCAGCACGAGTCGCTCGGAGGCGTTGAGTCTCGGGGAGGCGGCCATGGTGAGGGGAGGAAAAGGGGGAAAGGCCTCCACTCAACCGCCGGTGGGTGGCGTCGGAGGCGACTCTGGCGTGATCCAAGATGGAGGAGCCCCTGGATCGATGCCGAACGCCCAGATGCCGATGGTGTAGAACAGAATCGTGACGAAGGCGATGCCGATCAGATTGATCGCCAGCCCCACTTTGGCCATGTCGGCGATGCGGATGCGGCCGCTGCCGAACACGATGGCATTTGGTGGCGTCGCCACGGGCAGCATGAAGGCGCACGATGCCGATAGAGTCGCGGGAATCATGAGCATGAGCGGGTGGATGTTCATCGCGGTCGCGATCGAGGCGAGAATGGGCAGGGCCATCTCGGTGGTGGCGGCATTTGACGTGAGTTCCGTCAGAAAAGTCATGATCCCGCACACGCCGGCAATCACCGCGAGGGGAGGGGCGCCCTCCAGAATGGCGAAGCGCTCGCCGACATAGGCGGCCAGACCGCTGACCTGAAAGCCTTTTGCCAGGGCGAAGCCGCCGCCGAACAGCAGCACGATGTCCCAGGGGATGGAGCGGAAAACCGACGTCGTCAGCAGCCGCTCGCCACCACCCGCCTGCCGTGTGCCGGAGGGAATGAGAAACAGGAGCAAAGCCATCGCGATTGCCACCGTGCCGTCGTCGAGCAGCGATTTTCCATCCGGCCCGGTGGCTGATTCCGGGAGGAGCCGTGACCAGCCGGGCAGCGACCAGGCGCCCAGTTGCAGATCCTCGCGAAAAACCCACAGGATTGCGGTCGTGATGAACACCGCGAGCACCCGGCGTTCGGCCGGGCTGACAGGGCCGAGCGCCTGATATTCCGTCTCGATGGCGGCCGGGGAAAGCACCAGATCCCGGGGACAAGGAAAAAACACCCGCGTCAGGAGGAACCAGATCGGCAACAGCATCCCCAGCATTACCGGCACACCGAGGAGCATCCATTGTCCGAAGCCGATCGTGGCCGAATCTGGCGCATGGGGAAAGGAAATCTCGTAGATCCGGACAAATGAGAGATTCGGCGGGGTGCCGACGAGGGTCGCCATGCCGCCGCAACTGGAGCCATAGGCGATGCCGAGCAACAGGCTGACCGACAGGGGGCGGGTCCTTTCCCGGCCGAAGCGCCGCTCCTCCTCGGCCACGATGGCCAGCCCGATGGCCAGCATCATGATGGCAGTGGCGGTGTTCGAGATCCACATCGACAGCAGAGCCGAGGCCAGCATGAAGCTGAGCACCAGTCGCGGAGGGCTCCCCCCGAGCAGGCGGATGATGCTCAGGGCAATGCGTTTGTGGAGCTGCCAGCGCTCCATCGCCAGCGCGATCATGAATCCGCCGACATAGAGAAAAATCGTCTCATTGATGTAAATCGGCGCGGTGTCCTTTCCTTTCAGGATGCCCAGCAGAGGAAACAGCACCAGCGGCAACAGGGAAGTCGCTGCCAGGGGGATCGCATCCGTGATCCACCAGATCGCCATGAGCGCGGCCACCGCTGCCGTCCGCGACACCGCCGGATGGTCCGGGCTCAATTCCGGTCCCGCTAGAAAGGCGACGAAGGCGGCCAGTCCCAGCCACAAGCCGATTTGCTTCGTGCGCGAGGGTGTTTCCGCCGGATTCTCTTCGCCGGCAGTGGGCGTTGCGTGGGAGGGGATTTCGGACATGGAGAGGAGCACATCACGAATCGACGTGTCCGGCAAGCCTGGATCGCCTTCCTGGTTTGCTGGCCCGCTGCGTCGGTCAGGAGGAGCGGATCTCCTTTTCCGGATTCCGCCCGATGAACGGATATTGCTCTATATCCAGCACGCTGCCGCTGATGGGACCCGCTTCATCGCTGAGGAAATAGACCGCCGCCGCCGCGATCTCCGCCGGGTCGAAAATCCGGCCGCTGGGAGCGTAGAAAGTCCCCAACAGGCGCGGCCAGTCTTCCGGCAGACCATGCTCCTGCTTTCGGCGTCGCTCGTTTTCGGTCAGGATCCAGCCCGGATTGATCTGATTCACCCGGATGCCCCGCTCCCGGTGCAGCGTGTCCCCCAGATTCCGGGTCAGCGTCATCAGGGCGCCCTTGGATAGGGAGTAAGGGAGCAGATTCGGCTCGCCACAGTAGGCATTGACCGACCCGATGTTCAAAACGGAGCCGCGGGAGCGCTCCAGATGATCCAAGGCGGCTTGAATCAGGAAAAAGGGTGCCCGGACATTGGCCGCGAACAGGCGGTCGAAGAAATCCGGCGTCGTATCCTCAATCCGGCCGGATGCCACCATCGCCGCGTTGTTGACCAGCCCATCCAGGCGGCAAAACCGCTCCACCGTGGCCTCGACGAGGCGCCTCGGGGCGTCGGGAGCAGTCAAATCGGCGATCAGCAGGGCGCTGCGGTCGCCCTCCGGATCCAATTCACGCCGGGTGGCCTCGCCCAAGTCCGCTTCCAAGCCGTGGATCATCACCCGGGCGCCTTCCTCAAGGCAGCGACGCGCGATGGCCCTTCCGATTCCGGTGGTGGAGCCGGTGACGATGATGGATTTCCCTGACAGCCTCATGAAGGCAACCAGTGCCCAATTTTCCGCCATTCACAAGCCGAGAGAGACCTGATCCGGGGGGAATGTCGCCACGCCACCGTTCGCCAAGGGCGGCCAGGCGGGCTGGGTGAACCCCGATTCGGCCGACTCCCCGAAAAAAATTCGCGGAAAAGCGAAAATTTACCTTGTAATGACAGGGCGATTTCCGCTAAAACGGCATTGGAAGAAAAAAATCGCTTGTCATGCCATTGTATTGACACCTATTTACATTGTAAATCCATCCGGAGAACCCCGTTTCCAGAAGACAACCCGTTCCCACCCCTCCTTCTGATCATGAAAACGCACCCGAAAGTCCCAGGCGCCTCCCCCACGTTGGAAAGCCGTCGCGGCGTGGCGCTCATCACCGTGCTGACGATCATCTCGCTGTGCACGATCCTCGTCCTGACCTTCTTCCAACTGGCCCAGAACGAAATGATTGCCTCGGACAGCTACAACAGCGGTCTAGAGGCGCAACAGGTCGCCGAGCAGGCGGTGAATCTGGTGATCAAGCAGATCCGGGAGGCGACGTCAGACGGAGAAATGGCGTGGGCATCTCAACCAGGGGTGATCCGAACTTGGGGGAAGAGGGGAGATTTTGGAAAAGGCTACAAACTCTATTCGGATGAACAAATGGTAGAAACGGACGAGAGATCTTTGGTGGAGGGAGATTACAATGAATTTGAAAATTGGGATGCCCTCCCGGCGCAGTTCGTGGATCTCAATGAGCCCGTCATTCGGGGGACCAAGGTTTACTATCCCATCGTTGATCCCAGTGCACGCACCAATCCAAAGTGGCGGCAAAGTCTGGGTGAAGACAGTGATGGGGTGGAGGGATTTATGGTCCTGCCCGAGGATTCAGGGAATCGGCTTCTGGCCGAAGTCAAAAGAGGAACCGCGGGAGGTGTGGTGCCAAGTGGTCCCATGTCTGCGTCCGTGAAAGAGGCAACCGGTGGGGCCTTCAATACCCTTCCGATGCCGGTGAAGTGGATCTACCAGCTTAAAGATGGAACCTTGGGGGTTTTAGATAATGCCGGTCGCTTCAAGGCGACGTCTGGAGGAAATGAACCGAGCGCGGCTAATCCGATGGTGGCTCGATTCGCATTCTGGGCCGATGATGAGACCAGCAAGCTGAACCCAAATGTTCATGCGGGGGGGGCTACTTGGACCACGCCGATGGCGTCAGGCCGCATTGATCGGGATCTGGGCCGCTATCAACCGCTTCAACACGAGTGGCAGCGCTATCCCGGGCACCCGGCGACCACTCACTTGGCGCCGGTGATTGCACCAGGAATCCCTGATATCACCCTGAGCAGGGATAATATGGAAATGATTTTCAATCTGGTGCCAAGGGTGGTTGGAGGTGGGTCGGTATCCGGGACAAAAAAGGCAAACTTTAATGACCCAGGAGAGCGCAATGGCCTGATTGCAGACACGGACCGTCTCTATGCAACGCTGGATGAATTTTTCCTTGAGCCAGGGCATAAGTCGAGCAGCCCAAACCGGAGTGCTACTCTAAGAGATGCCAACGAGTTTCCAGATGCATCGAAGGGTGGCCGAGGTGGGAGTGCGATCGACTGGGAGGTGATGCAGGAACACGCTGAGCGAACGAAATTCTTCTTGTCGGTCGTTAGTCGAGCTCCGGAGACCACTATGTTCAACACTCCTCGCGTAAGTCTGTGGCCCACCCATTGGGACGGGGCTGCAGGGCATTCGGATCAGGAGCACTGGACCCCGTTCGATCGGCTGATTCGTTTTTGCGGAGAAATGGGTGGTGTTGAATATCATTTTCAACGATATGACTCCGACAGTTCAATAAATGATGTCCGGAACATCACGAGAAATATCGATCTGCTAAAATATTTGGACAATATGTTAGCTGAAGATATTCCTGGCTTTCAGGGCAGCTTCGAATCGAAATATGGAAGGCACGAGTGCAGGCAGATTATCACGCAAATTTTCGACTATATTCGAGCAGTGAATCTGCACGATGATAGCCTGTATGGTGAAGATTGGAAAAGGGCTTTTAGTGGTCCGGGATTCAACAAGGACACTCATATTACCTACACTAACGGCAGGATTTCAGATGCGAATGAGCGTCATATCCACAAAGGACATGGGCAGGTCACTCCTATCAAAATCGGAGGCGACGACCCGGAGAATCAGGTGGCTGGTCTCTGGAGCGAAGAAACCAAGGGTTTTGGTCGCTTCTACACACTGATGGATATCGGTGTAGTAATCATCAATTGCGCAGATGGTGGGGGGGTTTGGGATGACCGGGAAGAGGCGTTCAAAAGCCCGTATGTCGGAGTGGCTCGATATTCGAATCCAGGTACGACAAAGTATAATGTCGGATGGGTTGAGCCGGCGTCCACGCGATGGACTTACTCGAATGTTCCCCCGCTCATGGGCGGGGGGTTGACAAGTCAATATATGGCCAATCTGGCAGGAAAGCAGGGCCTTGAGGGTGAGGACCTTCGGGCTTACGCTCAATTGGAAACGAACTGGAACTGGCAGTTGGCATGGCTGGATCCGGATTATGCAAAAGAAATGCCCAGGGGAAAATTCAGAACTCCGTCGAATCCCGATATCTGCCATTTGAAACCGGATGAGCAATGCTTGCAGGCGGCGATCGTTTGGAACATGTTCTCGCCCTCGCTAGGTTGGGTTCCCATCAATCCTGACTTCTTCCTGGATATTAAAGTCGATGGGATGAACTTCGAGGACCCCGGAACGCAAGTGGGTACTAGTTTGGTTGGCAAGGGGCCCGTTGACTTTGGGTGGTCGCCAAGCCTAAATGGAAAGGGAGTAGATTTAATGGGTGCGCTGGACAATAATAGCATCAGCAATACCGCTTGGGTTCCAGCTAATGTCCAAGTATCGAGTATTTGGCATGATCGACACTATGGAGGAACAAAACCTGCTACTTACTTTCTGGTTGGCCACCTAGGTTTGGGTGAGGGAATCAGGCATCTCAATAACGAATTTAATCAAAATGCAGGACTTTCCCATAATGGGCGCTATTCTCCAATTGACTTTGGCTTTGGTGACGCCTCGCAAAAAGGCGATAAAGAGTATAATCGATACTATTATATGACCCGACCGTTCCGCAATAAAGGTAAGACGGTAAGGATGTCAAAAGGAATAGTCAAAATGAACATCTGGTCAAGTGGGCAGGAGGTCGCGGGTCGTACGCTTGGGAGTGCGCCGCAGTCCGGTTCTCAATTGGTTCAACAAATAGACATACCATTTGACGAGTTTGAAGTTTTGGTGCCCAAGTTGGCGGGAGGGACTGCCGCTTACATCAATGAATTCAACGCCCTTGAAAGGGGAAAAATTGGTCCAATGGAGTACTGGTCTTTATCCCGCGATGGAGCGAATCCCGTTATAGCTACGAGGGGTCGGTTGTCAAAGGCAAATGGTCACCACGCGCTCTTTCATGAAGGTGATGTTGTTCGGTCAGTGGGGGTGAGACATGGGGATGTTCGGCTTGCCGCTGTCCAACCCAAGGTTCTCGCTTCCGCATCTGTTGGAGGGAGGCTTAGTGATGGCGGAGGGGATCCAGAAAATCCTCGGGAGTCGGTGTTTATGCCCCATTATCTTTATAATCAACAGAGTGCTCGCATGGCGCATGGATTCATGTATACGACTGGAGGCCGATTTGCCGGAGCTGCAAGTGGCGACCGTTCCCGTTGGTTGGTTCGATTTCGAAATGCGGATCCAGCGCGCGCCGTGTATCATTCAGACCGGATTCCCTACTTGATGACGCACGATCTCTCTGTCAATGTGCAAAGATACGGTGATTTTGACTCTGGCTTTGGAAATGTTGTGGATGGATCCTATATTAACAAGCCAGATGAAGGGAATACGCATTCGCTGTTTCGGAGAACGGATCCGAATGCGTTGGTTTTTGGGAATTTTGAAATGGCGAGGGACTACGGGGATTTTCCATATTTCGTACGTGATTGGATCCATGAAGCGGGAACACCATCATACTTCTCTCCAAATCGCATTATGTCCTCGCCGGGGCAGTTAGGATCTCTTCCGGTTGGAACCACAATGGAATATACCTACAGTGAAAGCGGGCGTAACCGAACATTCCTGGGGCATCCTTGGCGAACTTTGTTGTTTCGTCCAAATGTGGAAGGCGGAGTGCCTGGTCCGGTTACGGAGGGGAGCGCAAATCCGCAGTCAGTCAATTACAGTTCGCATCCAGGGGCGGGCACTCAAACCGATGTGGCTGACCATTTGCTAATGGATATGTTTTGGATGCCGGTCGTCGAACCTTACGCGATTAGTGAACCGCTGAGCACGGCGGGCAAAGTAAATCTAAACTATCAAATATTACCTTTCCGCCACATACACAGAAGCACGGCTGTAAGAGGGCTTTTCAAATCAGAATATTTGATGTGTGTTCCGAATACATGGGTTCCTGACGCTAAAATCGGCGTCGGTAGGGGGCAGCGGTATCACTGGAGAGACAATCCATATGGTGGGACCCTGGAATCGAAAAGTCTGAGGGCGATTATTGTTGAGGACGATACATTGGCGCAGTTTGAAGAGAAGTTTAATGACAATAGAAATCCGACTCTCTTTCGAAGCGCAAGCGAGATTTGTGAAGTTCATCTGATAGCGGATGATATAGCCAAGCGAATGCAGATGGGGGGCTCCGCGGCACAGATCAATACGTTTAAGCCCACGGTGAGCGAGATGAAGAATGGGCAGTACTGGGCGATGCACGCCACTGTGGGGGAGAATGCTAGAGAGAGAAACTATTCGAATATTTACGCAAGAGCGACGACGAAATCGAATACCTTCAAGGTTCACTATCGGGCGCAAATTTTGAGAAAAGGGAAAGCCGATGGTGTCGACCACGGAAAATGGGATCCCCTCCTCGACCAGGTTGTCGGAGAGTATCGAGGTTCTTCAATTGTTGAGCGGTATGTTGAGCCTAATGATCCAGAGATACCAGATTATGCCAAAAATTTCGGGTCGCGAAGCACTCCGACTCTTGATCAGTTTTATAAATTCCGAGTCGTTCATCCAACACGGTTTGCACCTTGAGAGATCATCGTTGCAATTAAAACATCCGATCGAAAGAAGCAGTTATGAAGTTATTGCGGAAATATCATATGGCAAAATCGAGCTCCGGGTTTAGCTTGGTGGAAGTGACACTGGCGATTGGTATAACTGCGGTGGCGTTGGTATCTCTTATGGGTATGTTGCCAAAGGGAATGGCTACGCTCCGTAAGGCTGCCGATCAGGCAATCATGGGGAGGATTCATCAGCAGATTTTGGGGGAACTGCAGTTGACGCCTTGGGAGCCGAAGGGAAGTGGACAGAGCCCTCTGGAGTCTTTTGATGGAATGGTTCGTTTCTACGATGACCAGGGTATCCAATTGGCTGATAGCGAGAAAGGTAAGATGTCACACATTTATACAGCTCGAATTTCGGTTCCGAAAAAAGGTAGCTCAAGGCTTCCCAAAAGTGTTGGAGGTGGAATTTATCGTGGAGTGGGAGTGGTTGCGTCAGGTTCGGAGGAGGCCTCAACATCAGATGAATTCGTCCGTTTGGTAGTGGTGGAAGTGACCAGCAATGTCGATCCGTCCTTTCTCGCGAATCCTCGGCTTGAATTCGATCGGTTGGATTATCCAAATGCCATACGGACCTATCGATCAATTGTTGCCAAGTTTGGACAGTTGGACAATTGAGCGCAAAAAATGGAGGATTGATAATGAAGCCAAATCAACATCGAGACAGTGAATCGGACTTGGATTCCGATAATTCAAATGGCCCTCGAAATTCAGCATTTACGCTGGTTGAGCTGTTGGTCTCAATGGCCATATTAGCTGTGTTGCTGCTTTTATTGTCTCAATTATTGGATCAAGTGCAGCGGAGTTGGAACTATTCTGAGGGGAGGGTTTCGCAATTTCGAGAGGCTAGGTTAGCGTTCGACTTGATCACCAAAAATCTCTCACAAGCGACCCTAAATACATATTGGGATTTGGAGTACAATCGAGATTCAAACACTGTTGATCGATATGTGAGGCAGAGTGAGTTGCATTTTCTGGTAATTGAAGGAGGTGACTTGGGGACCACTAAGGACGGTAAAGTCTTTGGGCACGCATTGTTCTTTCAAGCCCCGTTGGGGTACTCGAATCAGTATCGGGGATTGTCTAATCTGTTGAATGCTAGGGGTTACTATCTGATCTATGGTGGCGATGAGCGATTCAAGCCCGGTTTCGTGAATGCTGATCCAGCGATGCGTTACAGGTTGATGGAATACCGCCCGCCTGCGGAAGAGAATCAGATCTACATCGATGGTGATGATGATCGCCGTGCGGGACGTAAGGCTGACTACAAGTCTTGGTATCGGCATGAGCTAGATCGATTCAGTCATCCCTTGGCGGAAAATATTATCGCGTTCGTGGTGGCGCCGCGGGATACAATTGAGGAGGTTGTTGACTCGGCTCGAGATACACATAGCCGAATCGCGCCCGAGTATGTTTATGATTCTAATCGTCACACTAATGCGGCTTTTGTAAATCAGCTTCCGCCTTTGGTTAAAGTAACTATGGTTGCGATTGACGAGGCTACCGCGATACGCATCGATGCACAGGGTGCTGGTGAGGCGCGCGACTTGGTGGGTTCCTCTCTGTTTAGGCGGACATCGGAATTTGAGGATGATCTCAAGAAGTTGAGTGATGACCTATCGGGAAAGAGGTATAATTTTAAGGTGTTCAGCACGATGGTTGCCATTAGGAGTGCGAAATGGAATACCTATGAACCTTAATCTTCGGAAACATGAATAGAAAGCGTTCTATCTTGATTAAGCAGCTAAAATGGGCGTTTTCGCTCATCGAGATGCTAATTGTTTTGACTGTCCTTGGAGTTCTTTTTGCCGTGGCTGCGCCGAATCTTTTTACGCTTCTTCAGGCTACGAGCCTAAGTTCGGAAGGTAATTTGGTTAGGAATTTTCTCACGCAGGCTCAGCAGTTGGCTCTTTC
This sequence comes from Verrucomicrobiales bacterium, assembly GCA_016795505.1. GTDB lineage: Bacteria > Verrucomicrobiota > Verrucomicrobiia > Verrucomicrobiales > DEV007 > JAEUHH01. The sequence continues at coordinate 66,622 of JAEUHH010000058.1, forward strand.
GAGAAATACAGATGTTGAGGTTCGGTTTTTCAGAATGTCGGATCCGAGTGCTGCTGATCTGGAGGATGAATTCCGTGCTTTTCAGTTTTTTCAGTACGATCAACGGGGGCAATTGTCTCCAGCGTCGAAATTTTTTCGCATTAAATCTCCTGTCTATATTTCAGATGACCCTAAGTTGAGTACTCTGCTCGATCCTGCGGCAAATTCAGATAAGGAGGGTAAGCGATATGGTTATCTTTCGCCTTCTGTCGGCAAAGGTGAGGTATTCGTCGGTGGCGAGGACAAAGGTGTGAGTGTGCCCTTCGTTTCATTTCGTTTTCGAGCCGATGGCTCGACTGATCTGCCTGGAAGGAGTCGGTCTTCGGATGTTTATCAGGGTGGTGATACTTGGTTTCTTACCTTGGTGCAAGGAGGTGGCGATGGTCAAGGAGGGGGGCTTACTAATTACTATACTATTCAGCTCGATCCTTTCACGGGGCGGTTGGGGGTCTTTCGGCCGTAATTCTGAGCAAAATTTATGGTATTTGAAATTATATTTTCATTGTGCCGTGAACGGTTTGGCGTTAATCGTTCATGTTTCTTTGTTTTTTTTCTGTGGTGCTGGTTGGGATCGGAGGTAGGAGCAATTCCTATCGCAGGTAGCAACGGCGTGGTCGTTGATTTCGCTGGGGTTAAGGATGCCTCGCCGGAGGGTTTGTCTGTTCAGATCAAAGAAGGGGGTGCTTTGGTCCTGATCCCTTGGGAGAAGATCGACTTGGCGAAACTTAGGGAGTCGCATTCGGTGATTTCGGCGGCGTACTTCCGTACTCGTGAGGGTGCGACGGTGCAGTTGAATCTCGGTTCATTCGTTCCGGCTGGTGGAGGGCCTGCGCCAGCCTTGCCCGAGGAATTAGCTGCGGTGCCGGGCCGACACTTGGTGGAATTGGGTGGAGCGAGATTCTGGATTCAATTGCCTGTTCAAGGGGAGCCAAGGGCGATTCTTCTATTGGCCATGGGGCAGGATGGCTATTCCTTTCGGTATTTGGGGCTTCCTGACCGAAACCGATGGAGGGAAATGGCTTCCAAATTCAATTTGGCAGTGATGGCGTACAGTTTTCCGGTTCCGGCTGAGCAAGTCAGGGAATTCAAGAGTGCGGATTTCGTTTTTGCCGATAAAGGCAGCGGAAAGCTATTGTTGTCGGCGATCGATTCGGTTGCGGAGAAAACCGGAAGGCAAGGGTTGGCGAGTTGTCCCTTGGTGATCTATGGGCAGGACGCGTTGGGGGGGGGCTTCGCTTACAATTTCCTTCAGGCATTTCCAGAACGGGTTATTGCGGCGGTTTCGGTTAAGGGGACTTTCTATTCCGCTCCGGCCTCCGAAATTAGTGCCAAGGTTCCATTTGCTTTCATATGGGGTGAGTATGACGACGACGTGAAACGATGGGAAACGGAACACATTCAGGAAAAGGCGTATCGTGATGCCCTGCGGCTCAGGCCGAACTGGGTTTCGGCGATGGAATTGAGGGGTGCGGGTGGCGAGTCTCCGCAGAGCAGCCACTTTGCGATGACCTTTTTGGACCGAGTGCTTTTGGCACGCTTGCAGGCAAATGGGGATATTTTGGATATCGATCGTTCTCGCGGGTTTATTGGAGATTTGCGGGAATTGACGATCTCACGGATGGAGGATCCAACTTCTCCGTTGGATGAGTTTAAGACTTGGCTTCCTGATGGCGAGGTTGGTCGCCTATGGGAGGATCTCGCGAATGGGAGGTTGCAAATCCCTAGTAGGTCGGAATAGGAGGGATGATCAGTCAACTGTACGATGTCCGAGGTATATCAGTCGAAGTGTATGGCTTCCTCGGGGAAGGGTGATTCCGATAAAGGAACGGTTCAGTGATATGAGATGGTGCTGTGCGGTTTGATCTCCGATTTTCAAATGCCAAGCCGCGTCCTTTGACAGGTTTGTCACGAGGACTGTTGGCTGGTCGACTGTTGACTTTATTTCAAAGAGTTCGGTTGTGGGCGAGGTGATTGATGGCGGTTTTGGTGCGGGAGTCTGTGATGGCGGGAAGTCAATGTGCTCGCTTCGTTCAACAAAAGCGGGTCGCTCACTTCCGGCTTTCGGCTCCCAGTCGGCCATGGCCTTGAGGACCTCTTCAGGGTTGTCCAGCACGGTCACCGAGTCGGCCAGATAAACGCGTGGCAGATAGCCCGCATTTTCATAGATGTAGAGCGGGGGCCGCGGAGTGTAGCCTTCGCGCATGGCTTTGAGGCGGCTGGAAAATTTTCTTCTGAATCCTTTGGGCGGGACTGAGGTGGGGCGTTCGAGGAGGGTTGTCAGGTTCGGGTGGCTGAGGGGGGCCGGAGAGATGATGAAGCGGACGTTCGCCAGGGAAAGGAGATTGAGGTTGGCCAGCCGGTCAAAGGGTGTTGCAGAGCCATCGGCCGGCCAGCCGGCGAGGGGGCCGAAGACGTAGGCGCGATTGCCCCAGTTCGAGAAATAGGCGTCAAGCTTGGGATCGGCTTCCCGATGCGGGGCAATCACGGCGCCCCAGAAATCGTGGTAGCGGGCGGGATACAGTGGGACATAGCCGTCGGCGCTCTCAAAGCCATAAGTCGCCATCATGTTGGGATGCCAAAGGCTGGTGCCATGGTTGGCGACGGTGACGACGCGGAAGGGAGGATCGTTTTGGGTTCTTTCCCGGAGATTGCGGAGGTCGGGATCGGTGTAGAGTGACCAACTCCAGCCATCGACCACCGTTTTCAGGATGAGCTGCTGGACTCCCCAGGAGCGGTGGGCGGTCCAACCGAGCAGCAGAATGCCGCAGGCCCAACCGGTGAGGATGGTCCACCGCTTCTGTGAGGCGATCAGCTTGTGAACCGCCGAAGCGGCTCCAAAACAGGCGAGGAACGGCAGCAAGAGGTAAAAGCGCTGAAATTGAAAGCCCTGCAGGAAGCCAAGGTAGTCGCGGAGGAGGATGCTGGTCGCTTTGGCCAACAACACGGCCGTGATACAGGCTGTCGTGACCACCGCCAGCCGCGCATGGGTCCGGTGGCGCCAGGGCGGCAGGATCAACCCTGCCGCCAGAGCGAGGGCGAAGGGCCAGTTGTCCTTCCAGGAAAGAACCAGCAGCCGCCAGGCACCGGCGATGGCATCGGCGGGGGCGTGGGATTCCAGGGTGCCGGCGCGGTGGCTGTCTCCACCCAGAGCGACGCCTGCGGACGCCGCTGGCAGGACGGCGATCAGCCAGGCGATGCCGAAGCAGGCAAACGGAATGACCCATTGACGAAAGGGGGCACTTCGAAAAAGCCAGGCGAGCCAGATGAAGGCCAAGGTGATGGTGAACAACTGGAAAACATAGCCTCCGAAGACGCCATAGAGGCCGCCGGTGAGCAGCGCGAGGGCGCAGGAGGAGCCAAGCCGGCCGCTGGTGGCCCGGGTCACGCTCTCCATGAGGGCGAGAAGGATCAGGGGCAGGGCGGGCAGTGAAAGCGTGTCGTAGAAGGTGAAGCCGGACCACGAATCGTTGATCGAAAACTGGCAGAAAAGGCTGTAGCCGCACCCGGCGACCGCCATGGCGATCGGCCCGGCTCCCAGTGTCCGGCGTGCCAGCCAAGCCGCCCCAAGGGCTGCGATGAGCCGCTGGGAAAACATCATGGTGCCGTAGGCGAGCCACCCTGGCAGGAAGCGAAACAGCCAGTCAAAGGGTGTCCAGCCCCAGGTGGCGATTTGGTTGAAGCCGCACACGGCTGTCGCGTTTCTGGCGCCAATCAACGACTTTCCAGGCTCGGTTTGTGCCGCGATGGCCATCGCCAAGTTGCTGTCACCGCAGTCGTTGACCCGCACGAAAGACCGGTCTCCAAATGCGACAAAGCCCAGCGACAGCCAAATGGCCCAGAGACAGAGCGCCGCCAGGACAACCATCCGGGGACCTGATTTGTCGGAAAGGGATTGATTCACGCTCAGGGAAGGGAATCGCTCCCGGCCCGGCAGGCAACGGCTTTTTCAGCCCCGTTTCTCCCGTGCTTGACGCCACGACCGAACCGGAGTTGACTCGAAATCCCGCAGTTATCTGTCCGAAAAGAAGGGGCTTTCCCGGTGCTGCGGACCCTCAATGATGAAACTCGACGATTTTATCTGCGCCTACCGCGACGACTTCGCCTTCGCCTTCGACAATCGCATCATCCTGAATTGGTATCCGCGCCGGATTGTGGAGCGGTCCCATCCGGGGATGCGGGTGCTGGAGTTGGGCATTGGTCATGGGTACACCTGCCAGCGGTTCTCCGAGCATTTCGAGTCCTACACGGTCATCGACGCGTCGGCAGCGATCATCGGGCGCTTCCGCGAGCAGTATCCCGGGTCGCGGGCAAATTTGGTGGAAGCCTATTTCGAGGAATTTGACACCGACGAGCGCTTCGATGCCATCGTGATGGGGTTCGTCCTCGAGCATGTCGATGATCCTGCGGCCATCTTGCGCCAATACCGGCGCTTTCTGGCTCCGAGTGGCCGCTGCTTTGTGGCGGTGCCCAATGCCGAGTCCCTCCACCGGCGGTTTGGCCAGGCGGCCGGCTTCTTGGACGACCTGTTCGCGCTGGGGGAGGGCGATCTGGCCCTCGGGCATCAGCGTCTCTACAGTGTCGCGTCGTTGACGGTCGAGATGGAGGCCAGTGGCTACCGGGTGGTGAGCCGGGAGGGCATCTTCCTCAAGCCGCTGACCACCGGCCAGCTCACCAGCCTGAATCTCAGTCCCGAAATTCTGGAAGGCATGTGCCGCGTGGGCGTGGAGTATCCAGAACTCTCCGCGGCGCTGTTGTTCGAGGCTGTTTCAGCGGATCAGACGCCATGAGCCGGGTCTTGGTCGTTGGCAATCGCTCTCTGGTGGGGCGGGCAGTGGGCCGGTTCCTCGGTGACGCCGGTTTTTCGGTGACCTGGGCGGGACGGTCCGAGGCCGACGTGCTGTTCGATGTCAGCGCGCCGTTTTGCCTTCCCCATGGTCTGTCGGGAATCGAGGCCGTCGTCATGGTGGCCGGCGACTTTGGCGGCGCCACCGGAGAGGATTTCGAGCGGGCGGAAAAGGTCAATGCGATCGGCGCGCTCAATGTCTGCCGTCTGGCTGAAGCCATCGGAGCGCGTCATGTGACCCTGGTGTCGTCGATCTCGGCTACCTACCGGCCGGGGGATCCCTACTTTGGGTCCTATGCCCTGACAAAACGCCACGGTGAGGAACTGGCCGACCTGTTTTGCGATCAAAAGGGATTGCCGCTTGCGGTGCTCCGTCCCACCCAGATCTACGACGACGCGGGGGCGGGCCGGCGGCATCAGGGCCTGTTGTATGCCGTGATCGATCGGGCGGAAGCCGGAGAGACGATCGAATTTTTCGGTTCCCACGATGCCCGGCGGAATTTCCTTCATGTCGATGACTTTGCGGAAATCGTCGCCCGCTCGGTGGCGAGGGGATTGGAAGGCGTTTACGACTGCCCGCACCCGGAGTCGGTTCGATTGAGCCACCTGGGCCGAACCGCCCTCGAGGTCTTCGGCCAGGGCGGCGAGATTCGCTTTCTCCCGGATCGATCGGACCTGCCGGATGTGCCCGACGTGTCGGGCGAAGCACTCTATGACGCAGTCGGCTACCGGCCGGTGATTGATCTAGCGGAGGGCATTCGGCGAATCAAAAGGCACAGAGAGGAGGCAATGGCATGACGACCATCATGGTCACCGGCACGGGAGCCATCATCGGCTACGGCATTCTGCAATCGTTGCGGCAGGCGCGGCCGGACGTCAGGCTGGTGGCGGCGGACATCTTTCCCGACGCCGTCGGCCAGCACTGGGCCGATGCCTTCGAGCGGGCGCCGATGACACATTCGGACGGATATGCCGGCTGGTTGCGGGACTGCCTCGACAGGCATGGGGTTGATTTGCTCATTCCTGGCATCGAGCAGGACGTGCACCGCTACGCGGCTGATCCGGGCCTGTTTGAAGGTCTGTCCACCGTTGTCGCGCTGAATCGGCCTGAGCTGATCGACCTGTGCCGCGACAAATGGCTGATGCATGAAGCCCTCCGCGAAGCCGGCAGCGACACCCGCATTCCCTCGCGACTGGAAGGCGATTTCGACGAACTGGCGGAAACCTTGGGGCTACCCTTTTTGCTCAAGCCGCGCGTCGGTTACGCATCGAAAGGTCTCGTGTGGGTGCGTTGCCGGGAGAACTTTCTGTCCCATCGTCATCGGATGGGTGCCGAGTTGATGGCCCAGCCGTGGGTGGGCAGCGATGAGGAGGAGTACACCGTAGCGGCCTTCGGCGATGGCACGGGGGCGGTGAAAGCCGCCATCACCCTGCAGCGGCGCCTCTCCGTCGAGGGGGCGACGGCAAAAGCCACGGTGAGACAATTGCCGGATCTCGACCGGGTGACCGGCGAGCTGTGCCGCCATTTCCGCCCTGCCGGTCCGACGAACCTGCAATTTCGGCGGGTCGACGATGGTTGGCGGTTGCTGGAAATCAATCCCCGCATCTCCAGTTCCACCTCGTTGCGCACGGCCTTCGGTTACAATGAGGCCGATCTCTGCGTGCGGCACTTCCTGGAAGGCGAGGAAATTCGTCAGCCCGTGATTCGGCCGGGTCACGGGGTCCGCTACATCGCCGACCACATCACCTACGACGCATGATCGGGATCATTTCGGATATCCATGGCAATGAGGCGGCCTTGGTGGCGGTGCTCGCGGCGCTCGACGACATGCCGGTGCGGCGCATTCTTTGTCTCGGGGACACGGGCGGCTACTACTGCCAGATCAATGAATGCTGCGACCTGCTCCGCCAGCGCGATATCTTCTCTCTGCGGGGCAATCACGACGACTACCTCGCGACCGGGGCCCCCTGTCCGCGATCGAACAGCGCGAACCGGTGTCTCGACCATCAACGAGCCGTCATCACCCCGGAGAATCTTGCCTGGCTTCAGTCCCTTGAGCCGGCCGCGCAGGTGGAGGGGCTCGATCTTGTGCATGGCGGCTGGCAGGATCCTCTGGACCAATACGTGCAGCCGTCGGAGGCCTGTTTTGCCGATCGCGAGGGGCCGGCTTTTGCCTCCGGACATTCCCACGTCGCCTGTCTCTGGACCGGGGGCGGAAAGACCTATTGCAATCCCGGTTCCGTCGGCCAGCCCCGCGATGGCGACTGGCGCGCGGCGTTTGCGACCTGGGATGGGGCGGCCTTTGCGCTGCACCGCGTGCCCTACGATCTCGATGCAACCCGCGAGGTCATGGCGCGGGCCGGGTTCGAACCGTATTTCACTGACAATCTGGCGATCGGTGCCCGCATCGGCGGACGCATCGACAGCATTCTCACCTTGGGCACCTGAGCGGTCGCGCGTATCTTTCCCCGTTCCGATGACCCCGACCCAGCCAGCGCCCGCCGTCAGCATCGTCTCGACGCTATATCGATCCTCCCGGCACCTTGAGGAGTTTTGCAGGCGCGCCACCGACGCCGCCGAGCGTGCCGGAGTGACCTGGGAACTGGTTCTCGTCAACGACGGCTCGCCCGATGATTCGCTGGATCGGGCGCTTGCACTCCGGGCCGCGGAGCCACGCATCGTGGTGGTCGATCTGGCCCGGAATTTCGGCCATCACCCCGCCATTCTGGCCGGCCTGGCCAGTGCCCGCGGGGAGAAGGTTTTCCTCATCGACTGTGATCTGGAGGAGCATCCCGAGTGGCTGCCTGATTTCCTCGCCCAGCTCGACCGCGAGGATGCGGATGTCGTCTACGGACAGCAACAGCGTCGAAAGGGCGGCTGGTTTGAGGCGGTGTCGGGTGGCGTGTTCTACCAGTTGTTCAATCGGATCAGCGAGGTGCGCATCCCGCCAAACTGGATCACCGCCCGGCTGATGCGGCGGCGCTATGTCGACGCCCTCCTCCAATTCGGAGAGCGCGAGTTGTTCCTCGGCGGCACCTTCATGCTGGCCGGCTTCCGGCAGGTCGGGCTTCCGGTCGACAAGGGCTCGCGGGGCACCAGCAGCTACAGCCTGGCCCGCCGCCTCCGGCTTTTCATCAATGCCCTGACCAGTTTTTCGCCCCGGCCCCTGCATCTGGTTTTCGGGCTTGGCACCGTCGTTACCCTGGTGGCTTTGGCTGGCTTTTGCGTGATCTTTTTCCGCGGCCTGCGGGGCGAGACGATGATCGGCTGGGCCTCCCTGATGGCGTCAATCTGGCTTTTCGGCGGGCTCACCATGTTCTGCCTCGGGCTCATCGGCATCTACGTGGGGAAAATCCTCATCGAGACCAAGCGGCGCCCGCTCTACCTGATCCGCGAGATCCATCGCGGCGACGGGGCGGGTCAGGCGCCGGCGGAGCAGGACTTCAGGTAGCGGCGGGCCTCACTGCCCGTCGAGACGAGCAAATCGATGACCGATACCGCGTGGGTGAAGGGCGGGTAAAGCTGCGGATACTCCGCGTAGCCCGAGTAGTCCGCCCATCCGACCGAGATCCCTTCGCGGGCAAAGGCCGCCTCGTCGAGATAGACCCGCGCCGCCGGACCGGAGAGGTAGTGGCTCCCTCCGGCCTGACTCACGAGCTGGACCAGTCGCTCGTTGCGGTCGCCATCGGTGCGGTAGTCGGTGGAGTGGGTGATCCGGGTCGCGATGCCGAGCCGCCCGCAGATCGCCCGGAGGAAAAGTTCATTGATCTCTGACAGCCGCTCCAGCCCGGCGGCCTGCTCATAGAGACCCGCGAGGAAATCACGCATTTCCGGGAAATGGGTCGCCCGGGCGTAGTTCTGGGCGATCGTTTTCCAATGCTTCACCGCCCAGACCGGCGAGGAGATCACGGTCTCGGCGATGCTCTGGTCGAGCCGTTCCTGTCTGACCGGTATGGTGAGCCACGCCGGACCCTGCGGCGTCTTGATCTGGTTCCGGTTCCGCCAGTCGTTCTTCGTGTACTGCACCTCGTCGTAGAGGATGAATTCATCCACCTGGTTGATCAGGTCGAAGTAGCCTTTCCAGGGGATGTAGTTCGACTGGAGGATGGCCACCCGTTTTCCGGGCGGCGGGGCATCGGGTTGGGACATGGGATCGGCTAAATGGGCGGGAGCCAGCTTGGATGCGGCCCGCAACCTTGTCGAGCGGCGAATCCGAAGTGGCGGGGTTTCTGATCAAACAGGGTATGATCGGCGATGCAACCCTGTTTGATCGGAAAGCCGGCGGGCCGGCTCAGTGGATCAGGCGCACGGTCTCGCCCTCCAGCGGGGCGATGATGCGGTCGGTGAGCCGCCGGGCCTCGATGGCGGCCTGGAGGCGGCGCCGGGGCTCGCAGGGGAGGCCGATGCCGAGGGGGAAGGTCTCGTGGTGCATGGGGATCATGCGTTTGGCGCCGAGATCTTCGAAAGCCTGCACGGCTTCCTCGGGATTCATGTGCACCTCGCGGCCGCTGGGGGCATCGTAGGCTCCGATGGGCAGGATGGCGGTGTCGATGGTGTAGCGCCGGCCGATCTCGGTGAATCCCTCGAAATACGCGCTGTCGCCGCAGTGGTAGAGGCTGCTGTGGGCGGTCTTGAGGATGAAGCCGCCGAAGCCGCGATGGGTATCGTGGATCATGCGGGCGCCCCAGTGGTAGGCGGGGGTGAAAATGATCTCGGTCTCGTGGAATTGCCGGTGCTCGTAGAGGTCCAGCTCGTGCACGGGACCGAAGTTCATGCCGCGCAGCAGGTTGGAGACGCCCTTGGGCACGAAGACGGTCTGGCCGTTGGCGATGCGTTTCAGCGTCGGGCGATGGAGGTGGTCCATGTGCGCGTGGCTGATGAGCACGGCATCGATGCGCGGCAGGTGGTCGAGTTGCAGGCCGGGCAGCCGGGTGCGCTTTACCGGCCCCATCCACAGCGCCCAATTCGGGTCGATGAGAATGTTGTGGTGAGGGGTGCGAATGAGGAAGGAGGCGTGGCCGATCCAGACGACTTCCAGTTCGTTGTGCTCGAGCTGGCCGAAGATGGGCGGCTCGGAGAAGTGGGCCAGCTCCCGTTTCCGCAAAATGGTGGGGATGAGGGCTTTGGAAACGTACTGGTAGTTTCGTTTGGCCCAGCCTTTCTCCGGCTTCAAGCCGACCCGGAGGCCATCGGATTCCACTCCGGCCCGGCGGGACAGGGCGCCGAGGCGATCGACGATCCGGGTCGGTTGGGGGGCGGGGTTGCTATCCATGGCTGGCGTGACTCTCGATCCGTGGGGAAAGGGGCGGGTCTCATCCAGAGACACCGGACTATGGATATTGTTCAGGATTTCCGGGCCGATTCCAATCACATTTTTGCGCAAAGGCGGCGACATTTGCACTCGCATGATGGGCGGAATCCGGGCATCCTCGCGGCCGTTCCATCCCTTTCATCATTCCCACCATGAGTGTCTCCATCGATCTGAGCGGCCAGCGCGTGCTGGTGACCGGCGCGTCGCAGGGCATCGGGGCGGCGATGGTCCGGCTGTTCCACGAGGCGGGGGCGATGGTCTGGGTGAATCATCCGGGGCTGCCCGGTCCCGAGGCTGATGCCGAGGTGCTGGTGGCGGAGTTGAATGCCCTCCGTCCGGACAGTGCGCAGGCTTGTGCGGCCGATGTGTCGGACCCGGAGGCGGTGCGCGGGATGATGCTCGCGATCAAGGAGGCCTGCGGCGGTCTGGATGCGGTGGTGAACAATGCGGGCATCCTGCGCGACCGAACGGTGGCAAAAATGTCGACGGCCGAGTGGGAGGCGGTGATCGGGGTGAATCTGACGGGCGTTTTCCACGTGTCTAAGCTGGCGCTGGAGATCCTCGCGGACGGCGGGTCGATCGTGAATCTGGCGAGCATCTCGGCGATTCTGGGCTTTTACGGCCAGGCGAACTACGCGGCTGCCAAGGGCGGCGTGATTTCGCTGACGCGGGTGCTGAGCCGCGAGGTGGCGCGCCGTGGCATCCGGGTGAATGCGATTGCTCCCGGTGTGATCGATACCGCGATGTCGGGCACGATCCCGGAGCCGGCACTGGCCGAGATGCTGAAAAATGTGCCCCTGGGCCGGCTGGGGCGCCCGGACGAGGTGGCGGCGGTGGCCTTGTTCCTGTGTTCGCCGTTGGCATCCTATCTCACCGGTCAGACGATCGAGGTGAATGGCGGCTGGCGTGGCTGAGGGAGAGGGGCTGAGATCGTGAGCAGGGTATTCGTTTGCCAAAAAAGTAGTTCCGCATGAGTCGTCGTCCCGTTTTTCTGAGTGCCATGGAGGCCACGCGTCTGATTCCCGACGGCGCGACGGTGGCGGTGGGCGGCTTTGTCGGCGCCGGGCACCCGGAATTGATCACGGCGGCGATCGAGCAGGAGTATCTGCGCCACGGGCGGCCGCGGGACCTCACGGTGGTCTATGCGGCCGGGCAGGGGGATCGCGAAAGCCGAGGGCTGAATCATCTCGGCCACGAGGGGCTGGTGCGCCGCGTGGTGGGTGGCCATTGGAATCTGGCGCCGAAGCTGGGAAAGCTGGCTCTGGAGGGTCGGGTGGAGGCCTACAACCTGCCCCAGGGAGTGATCTGCCAGCTTTTCCGCGAGATCGCGGCGAAACGGCCGGGTGTCTTCACGAAGGTGGGCCTGAATACCTTCATCGATCCGATCCACACCGGCGGGAGGCTGAATGACCGCACCGCGGAGCCGCTGGTGGAGCGGGTGGAGATCGATGGAGAGACGTGGCTGCGCTATCGGGCGTTTCCCATTCAGGTGGGATTGATCCGGGCGACTTCGGCGGATGCGTGGGGCAATCTTTCCTTTGAGCGCGAGGCGCTGATCGGCGAGGCGCTGCCGATCGCACAGGCGGCGAGGAATCACGGCGGCGTGGTCATCGCGCAGGTGGAGCGGCGGGTGGACCGCATCACCGACCCCAAGGCGGTCCGGGTGCCCGGCATCCTGGTGGATGCGGTGGTGGTCACCGATGGGGAGGGGCATGGGCAGACGTTTGGTGAGGATTTCAATCCCGCCTATGTAACCTCTGCCGAGCCTGGCGAGATCGACCGGGAAATCGCGGAGCCTTTCCCGCTGGAGCGGCGCCTGATCGCCACGCGGGCGTTGCGGGAGATCCGGGACGGTGACATCGTGAATCTCGGCATCGGCCTGCCCGAGGGCGTGGCCATCGTCGCCGGCGAGACGGGGCGGTTGGGCGATTTCACCCTGACGGTGGAGGCGGGGCCGATCGGCGGCCGACCGGCGTCCGGTCTGAGCTTTGGATGCAGCGCCTGGCCGCAGGCGGTGATCGATCAGCCGGCCCAGTTCGACTTTTACGATGGCGGCGGACTCGACATTGCGATCCTCGGGGCTGTCGAGATCGACGCCGAAGGCAGCGTGAACGTGAGTCGTTTCGCCGGCCGCTTCGCCGGGGTGGGGGGCTTCGTGAACATCTCGCAGAGTGCGCGCCGGGTGGTGTTTTGCTGTCCGTTTCGCGCCGGTGGCTTGGAGATCGCGATGGAAGGCGATCGGCTGCTGGTGATCCAGGAGGGAAGGCACCAGAAATTTGTCCGCCGGGTGGATCAGGTCGGCTTTCATGGTCCCACCGCCCTCGCGCGGGGGCAGGCGGTGCTCTACGTGACGGAGCGGGCCGTTTTCCGCCTCGCGGGGAATGGGAGATTGGAGTTGGTCGAGACGGCGCCGGGCATTGATGTGCGCACGCAGGTGCTCGACCAGATGGAGTTCGCGCCCGGTTGATGGGCAGCAATTGGTTTCAGTCGTGGATCTCGCGCCGGTGGGTCTCGGCGGCCAGCCAGACGGACACGATGGTGATGATGCCCATCAGTACGAGGTAGGTGGACACCGGCCAGCTCTCGCCCCCGGACCGGGCGAGCAGGCCAGAGGCGATGAGCGGGGCGAGGCCGCCGGCAAAGGGCGAGGCGAGTTGGTAGCCCAGCGAGGCGCCGCTGTAGCGGACGTTGGTGCCGAACAGCTCCGAGAAGAACGCCGCCTGGGGGGCATACATCAGGGCGTGGATGATGAGACCGATTACGATGGCGAGGCACATCACCCACGCCACGCGGGAGTCGAGCATCTGGAAAAAAAGGAACGGGTAGCCGAGCATGAGCAGGGCTCCGGCGAGATAGACCGGTCGGCGTCCGATCCGGTCCGACAGGGCGCCGAAGGCGGGAATGGCCAGAAACTGGATCGCCGATCCGATCAGCACACCCTGATAGACGGTGGATCGCGGCACGTCCAGCCAGTCGACCGCGTAGCTCAGGGCGATGACGGTGATGACGTAAAAGCTGGCATTTTCCGAGAAGCGCATGCCCATGGCGAGCAGGACGTTCTTCGGGTGCTTGCGAATGACCTCGAGGATGGGGATGCGGACCTGACGCTTTTCCTGGGTCATGCGCTCGAACACGGGGCTTTCCAGGATCTTCACCCGGATGAACAGGCCGATGCCTAGCAACAGGATGCCCAGCAGGAAGGGGATGCGCCAGCCCCAGGCGAGGAAATCCTCATCGCTGAGCAGGCGATCCATGCCGGCGAACACGCCATTCGCCAGCAGCAGTCCCACGGGCACGCCCGCCTGCACCCAACTGGCGTGGAGTCCCCGCCGACCGCCGTGACCGTGCTCCACCGCCATCAGCACGGCGCCGCCCCACTCGCCGCCGACGCCAAAGCCCTGGATGAATCGCAGCGTGACCAGCAGCACCGGAGCCCAGATCCCGATCGATGCGTGGCTGGGCAGCAGACCGATCAGGAACGTGGCTACGCCCATGAGCATCAGGGTGATGACGAGCATCGATTTGCGCCCGAGCCGGTCGCCATAGTGCGCGAAGACGACTCCGCCCACAGGGCGGGCGAAAAAGCCGACGGCATAGGTGGCAAAGGCCTTGATCGTGCCGATCTGTGGGTCGCTACCAGGAAAAAAGACCTGATTGAAGACCAGCGCGGCTGCCGTCCCATAGAGGAAAAAGTCGTACCACTCGATGGTCGTGCCCACGAAACTGGCGAGCACGACGCGGCGGACGGAGTTGCGGGGTGCTTCTGAGGGGGCGGACATGGGCGGCGGCGGGGGAGGGGACGGACGGAGCGTGAAGGCGCCTTTTTTGCCTCAAAGGCGACCGTTCGCCAAGCCTGACCTTTCAACGGAGCGATACGCGTTCCCGGCTTGGATTCGCAGGGTGGGGGAAATCGGACAGACAAAACGATGCCCGGGCGGCGCTTTTTCCAGAGAGGCCCTTTGTCCGGCGTCCGGCTGATCGAGTCGGTCGAAACATCCGGACGGGAGGCTGAGCCGTATGCCGGAAATATCAGGAAATCGCAGTTTTTTCAAAGAATCGCTCTCCCCCGACCGTTTTCTCCTCTGCCGGCGAGCGTGCTGAAAGCCCCTTGAACGGGTTTTCGAATAAAATCGAATAGTTTTCCCCCGCCGAAGCGTCTGAGAAGTCAACCCCCTCAAGAACTTTTCCCCCCAACCCCTCCCATGAAAGACCGCGACGAGAATTTGCAGCGCTATTTGCGCGAAATCGGCCGAGTGCCCCTCCTCACCATCGAGGAAGAGGTGGCGCTGGCGGCGCGCATCAAAAAGGGCGACGCCGCCGCCCGCGAGCACATGATCCGGGCGAATCTTCGTCTCGTCGTGAAAATCGCCGGCGACTATCGCGGCTATGGTCTCTCCCTGCCCGATCTCATCGCCGAGGGCAATATCGGCCTGATGAAGGCCGTGGAGCGCTACGACCCCGCCAAGGGCGGAAAGCTGAGCACCTACGCGGCATGGTGGATCAAGCAGTCGATCAAGCGCGCTCTGGCCAACCAGGCCCGCACCATCCGCATGCCCGTCCATGCCGTGGACACCGTGAGCAAGATCCGCCACGCGACCTACCGGCTCACCGACGAACTCGGGCGCACACCCACCGACGAGGAGTTGATGGACGAGCTGAAGATCGATGAGCGCAAGCTCCACCACCTCCGCGACATCGCGCAGCCCCCCGTCTCCCTCGACAGCCATCCCACGGATGATCCCGAGGGCCGGTCGTTCGGCGAGCGGGTCGAAGATCCGAATGCGCTCATCCCCGACAATGTCCTCTCGGCGCGTGACATCAGCTCCAAGCTCGACTCGCTGCTCAGCGTGCTGGATCGCCGCGAGCGGAACATCATCGACCAGCGTTTTGGGCTCAATGGCCGGAAACCCAAGACCCTCGAAGAGGTGGGCGAGCGCTTCGGTGTGACCCGTGAGCGCATCCGCCAGCTCCAGAATCGGGCGCTGGAAAAGATGCGCAACGCTCTCTCCGACATGGAAAATCCCGAAGCCGTCGCTCTCAAGCGCCTCGTGGACAACGTAAAGGATCGGGAGACCGATCTGGACATGGAGGAGGACGAGCAATGGCTCGACGCGAAGCTGCCGGCGGCTTGATTGGCTCGTTGTGATACTTTTGCCCCGAACAGACAGCCTTTCCGATTCGATCGGAAAGGCTGTTTCTCTTTATGGAACTACCTTCCGTGGCCCGATGGCGAAAGGCGTTAACTCAAGCCGGGTTGGATTTTTTGCCCTGATTATTCCGTGCTGACCCCGCCACAGAGTAACCGGGCGAAAACGAATTGACCCAGTATGGGAATTCGTGCAGAACTGTCTGAATTGTACCCTGCCGGATTCCCAATTTTTTGGGCTTCACCGAATCTGTCTGAAAGCCAAAGATAGTTTGAGGAATGGGTTGAGGCAGATTTCCGAGCAAAACAGTACGCGGACTAAGAAAGCCATGAAAACTCCCACATTTATCCTCTTGATAGGTGCGTTGCTCCTGATCCCCTTTCTGGTGGACGCCCAAGAACCTCAGTTTAAATCTCCGGCAGCCATTCAGGCCCGCGATCTCTATCAAAAGAGCGTTGTCGAAGCTTCGAAGCGCCTGATCGATGAACTGGACCGGAATATGAAGTTTGCCCTCCAGAATGGCGCACTTGAGGAAGCCAATCAAATCAACGAAGCCAAGAAGCAGGCTGCCGCCGGCATGCCGGTCACAGTCGATCTCAAGCCTGCAAACCTCGTTTCGGCTCGGGATCGTCATCGAGATGCCTTGAAGGCGGCGAAGGGTGAGTATTTTCGGGACCTCGAACCCGTGCTGCGTGACGCGACTCGTCGAGGGGATCTGGCGGAGGCAAATTTAATCGATTCGATACGGAAGGCTATTGAGGCTGAATTGGCCGATGGAACGATCTCCGGCAACCTTCAAAACGGTCTCTGGTTGACGATAGGTAACAATCGCCAGCTTTGGGAAAACAAGGCCATCATGTTGCCATCCAACCAGACTCCTGTGAAGATCGTAGGGGTGCTTCAGATTTCCGGCAAAGCGCGGACCGTCAAACTCCGCTCTGCTAAAGCCAGCGGCAGCGAGAGGCTCCGGTTCACCGTCGATGGGCAGCGCCTTGAATTCGAAATGGAAGGCAGTCATCGCTTTGTCACTGCTACCCCGAAGCCGGGTGCCGACCAGCTACGCCTGTCTCTTGGGGACTCGATCGCCGCCAATGAATGGCTCTTCGGGCCTCTGGAATGGTCGATCAACGACGGAAATTGGCGCGAAATACCGATTCGGAGCCTGATCGCGGTAGATTGAGTCTGATTTGTCGAAGTGGCGTCTTACGCCGCCAGCGGGATGCGGCGCCTGTTTCATTCGCCATCTCCCATCCGGGATGGCGGCATTGACGCCCGGCGCCCTGTCGGGCTATCGGTGGGGAAAACTCCGACCATGTCCCCACTCCGGCTCCTATCCCTCTCCGGCTTGGCCTGTTGCCTGCTCGCCCCGTGGCCCCAGGCAGCCGCCGCGGTCGAGAAACCGAACATCATCTACATCCTCGCCGACGATCAGGGCTACGGCGATGTTTCGGCTCTGAATCCCCAGAGCAAGATCCCCACGCCGCACATCGACCGGATCGCGACCGGGGGCATGATCTTCACCGATGCCCATTCCTCTTCAGGCGTGTGCACGCCGACCCGCTACAGCCTTCTTACCGGTCGCTACCACTGGCGCACCCGGCTGCAAAATGGCGTGCTGGGCGGCTTTTCTGCGCCTCTCATCGCTCCGGACCGGGTCACGGTGGCGGATTTTTTGAAAGAGCATGGCTACCAGACGGCCTGCATCGGGAAATGGCACCTCGGCTTCGACTGGCCACTGAAAGGCGGCGGCGTCGCCGATGACCGGGGCGAGTTCGGCCAGGCCTTCGCCGACGGATGGCGGGTGGACTACGCCGGCGCCATCCAGAACGGGCCGCTCGACGCCGGATTTGACCGATTCTTCGGCATCAGCGCCTCGCTGGACATGCCGCCCTATGTCTACATCCGCGACCGCGTGCCGACCGAGTTGGCGACCGTGGAAAAGGCCTTTTTCCGCAAAGGACCCGCCGGGGCGGGCTTCGAGGCCGTGGACGTGCTGCCCGCGCTCGCCACTGAGACCGTAGCCGAGATCGGCGCGCGCGCGGCCGGGGCGCGGGAGGGCAAGCCCTTCTTCATCTACCTGCCGCTCAATGGACCGCACACCCCCATCGTTCCGACGCCCGAATGGCAGGGGAAAAGCGGCATCAATCCCTACGCCGACTTCACCATGCAGGTCGATGCCGTCGTCGGACAGGTGCTCGAGGCCTTGGAAAAGCACGGCCTGTCCGACAATACCCTCGTCGTCTTCACCGCCGACAACGGCTGCTCGCCCGCCGCGAATATCCAGGAGCTTCAGGCCGCCGGCCACCAGCCCAGCCACATCTATCGCGGCCACAAAGCCGATCTCTTCGAGGGCGGCCACCGCGTGCCGTTCCTTGTCCGCTGGCCCGCGCGGGTGAAAGCCGGCACGCGCTCGGATCGCCTCATCGGCCAGTGGGATCTCATCGCCACCTGTGCGGATCTGTTCGACGCCGAGTTGCCGCCCGGCGCCGGCGAGGACAGTGTCAGCTTCCTCCCCGCCCTGCTCGGCGACGACACCGCTCCCGGCCGCGAGCACCTCATCAGCCAGTCGATCAATGGCTCCTTCGCCATCCGGCAGGGCACGTGGAAGCTCCTGCTCTGTCCCGGGTCCGGCGGCTGGAGCGATCCCAAGCCCGGCAGCCCCCAACACGCCGATCTGCCGCCCTTCCAGCTCTACGATCTCGCCACCGACCCCGGTGAAACCCGCAATCTCGCCGCCGAACAGCCCGAGCGCGTCGCCGCCATGCGCCAGCTCATCGAGACCCTCATCGCGCGGGGGCGTTCGACGCCCGGTCCCGATCTGACCAACGACGTGCCGGTCCAGTTGATCAAACCCACGCCGCCAGCCAAGGGCAAAGCCAAAGCCAAGGCGAAATCGAAAGACGCCTGATCCATTCTCCCTGAACCACCAATCATGAAATCCACCATTCTGTCCCTGCTCACCGCCTTTCTCGGCCTCGCGGTTGCCGCCCCCGCGCGGGCCGATCGCGTCCTGCTCATCAGCACTGACGGCCTCCGTCCCGATGCCATCGACCAATTGGGCGAAGCCGGCGCCCCGGCCTTCCACCGCATCCGCCGCGAGGGCACCTACACCTCGAATGCCCGCACCGACGTCGTTTACACCATCACCCTGCCCAACCACACCTGCATGATCGCCAGCGTCGGTGTCACCGGGCCTCAGGGACATCAGTGGATCAGCAATACCGACCCCCTGCTCGGGCAGAATCTCCACCGCAACCGCAAAGCCTACCTGCCCTCCGCCTTCGGCGTCGCCCACGACCACGGACTCAAGACCGCCCTCTACGCCAGCAAATCCAAATTTTCCCTCTACGATACGAGCTACGACGAGACCCGCGGCGCTCCCGACGAGACCGGACCCGACAACGGCCGGGATAAAATCGACCGCTACCTCATGGACGAGGATACCGGCAAGCTCATCGATGCCCTCATCGAGTCCTTCCGCACCGAGCCGGCCGACTTCACCATGCTCCACCTGCGCGACTGCGACAGCACCGGCCACAAGGAAGGCTGGGACCTCACCGCCGGCTCTCCCTACATGGAGACCGCGAAAAAGGTCGATGCCATGATCGGCCGCCTCCTCGACGCCATCCAGGACTCGCCCCTGACCAAGGACCAGACCTGGGTCATCATCACCTCCGACCACGGCGGCCTCACCCTGACCAAGGGCCACGGCGAAGCCAAAGAGAGCGACAACTACACCATCCCCTTCCACGTCTGGGGACCTCGCGCCGCCGCCGGAAAGGAACTCTACGCCGTCAATGCCGCCACCCGGCGCGACCCCGGCGACCAGAATCCCCCCTACGACACCGCCGGCCAGCCGATTCGCAATGGCGATGCCGGGAATCTCGCCCTCAGGTTGCTCAAACTGCCCGCCATCCCCGGCTCCACCATCAATGCCGCCCAGGACCTGATGGTCACGGCCGCCCCCTGAAAGCAAAAACGCCCGCAGGAGCCGGGCTCCGCGGGCGTTTGCCGTTGAAATGGATTCAGGTCAAAGGGATACCAGCCGCCTGGTCACTTGATCGAGCCGCTGAAACCCGCGCCGTTCAGCGCCTCGGCCAGCGCTTTGGTCGAGAAATCGCCGCTCACGGTGAAGGCCTCCGCGCCTTTTGCCGCCGTGTGGCCGGTCACGCCCGCCACCGACTTCAGCGCCTTTTCCACTGCCGTCACGCACTTCCCGCAGCACAGATGGACGCCGCCCACCGAGGCCGACGTCACCTTGGCGTCCGCCACTGCCGGCGCCGGGGCGCCCTTGCCGTAGTAGCCGGCCGCGACCAGCGACTCCGCGGCCTTCTTGGCGTCGGCCTCGCTGGCGGCGGTGATTTTCACCGTCTCGCCGTCGATCGCAGCCGTCGCGCCGGCCTTCGTGATGGCTTTCTCGATCCCGTTCGCACAGCCTTTGCAGCAGTTGTGCACTCCGGTGATCGTGAGGCTCGATTCGGCTTGCGCCGTCAGGGTGATAGCCGCCAGGGCGGCTCCGACGAGGGTCATGGACAGTTTGCGCATGGTGAGAGGCATGATATCGCGCCAGACCCACATCGGAAAGGAAAGGAAAAGAAAACCCTCCGTTTTCCCTGCCTGTCCCGCTATTTCCGCCCCCCGGATCTCTTCCGACCCGTGATCTCGACCGTCGGCCCCCCCAGACCACGGGGAGCGGTGCGGCTAGCCGACTGGCCTGAAAAAAGTCCCTCCACCAGACTAAAAGGTCCCTCCGCCAGACTAAAAGGTCCCTCCGCCAGACTAAAAGGTCCCTCCGAGGCACTAAAAGGTCTCCTTCTCAGACTTAAAGGTCCCTCCGAGGCACTAAAAGGTCTTCTTCTCAGACTTAAAGGTCTCTCCGAGATACAAAAAGGTCTCTTTCTCAGACTTAAAAGTCTCTCCGAGATACAAAAAGGTCTCCTTCTCAGACTTAAAAGTCTGGCCGAGATACAAAAAGGTCTTCTTCTCAGACTTAAAAGTCTGGCCGAGATACTAAAAGGTCCCTCCGAGGAACCTTTAAGTATCTCGGCGATACTTTAAAAGTCTGGCCGAGATACTTTTAAACGTGGAAAACCTCTAAAATTATAGTTTTTCAGCTTTTCGGCTTTTCGCAGGAGCTTCGCTCCGTCGAGCGCTGCTGCCGGTGGAGCCGCGCCTGTCTGATCCGCCGCCGCCCATTTCCCGGTTGCCCCGCTCCGGCTGGCGTGGCAGCCTAGCCGGCCCCGCACCGACGCACCGGATGTCCCAGCCCGACCACGCCATACCCTTCAATCGCTCCTCCATCGCCGGGCGGGAGATCGATTACATCCAGCAGACCGTCGCCGCCGGGCAGATCGCGGGAAATCGCCAGTTTTCCCTGAAATGCCAGGAGCTTCTCCGCGCCACCCTGGGCGTTCCCGAGGCCCTCGTCACCACCTCCTGCACCCATGCCCTCGAGATGACCGGCCTGCTGCTCGGACTCGAGCCCGGCGACGAGGTCATCCTGCCCACCTACACCTTCGTCTCCACGGCGAATGCCTACGTGCTCCACGGCGTCACCCCCGTCTTCTGCGACATCCGGCCCGATACCCTGAATCTCGACGAGCGGCTCCTGCCCGGCCTCATCACCTCCCGCACCCGGGCCATCGTCCCCGTCCACTATGCCGGCGTCGGCTGCGAGATGGACGAGATCGGCCGCCTCGCCGCCCAGCACGGCCTCGCCATCGTCGAGGACAATGCCCACGGCCTGTTCGGCAAATACCGCGGCCGCTGGCTCGGCACCTTCGGCGAACTCGCCGTCCAGAGCTTCCACGAGACCAAAAACATCACCTGCGGCGAGGGCGGCGCCCTGCTGATCAATGACCCCCGTCACACCGAGCGCGCCGAGATCCTCCGGGAAAAAGGCACCGATCGCGCCCGCTACTTCCGCGGGCAGGTGGACAAATACACCTGGGTCGATGTCGGCTCCAGCTACGTGATGAGCGATGTGCTCGCCGCCTTCCTCTACGGCCAGCTCGAGGTCTGGCCCGCCATCCAGCAGGCCCGCCAGCGGGTCTGGGAGCGCTACCACGGCGCCCTCGCCGACTGGGCCGCGCAGCGCGGCATCGGCCGGCCCCACGTGCCCGACCACTGCGAGCAGGCCTGGCACATGTATTACCTGATGATGCCCGATGCCGCAGGCCAGACCGCCCTGATCCAGCATCTCAAAGCCCGCGACATCCTCGCCGTCTTCCACTATCGGCCCCTCCACCTTTCCCCCTATGCCGCCCGGTGGGGCGGTCGCGAGGGCGACTGCCCCGTGGCCGAGAGCGTCTGCGATCGCATCGTCCGGCTGCCGTTCTACAACGACCTCTCCGAGACCGACCAGGACCGCGTCATCGAGGCGCTGCTCGACTATCCCGGCTGAGAGAGCCCATCGGGCCCGATTTCCGATCAGACCCTGTTGCATCGCCGATCAGACCCTCTTTCATCGGAAAATGAGCCCCTCCGCCGTCGGCATCCTCCTCGCCCGCAGCGACTCCAGCCGCCTGCCTGGGAAGGTGCTCATGGATCTGGGCGGCGGACACACCCTGATCGGTCTCGTCGCCGCCCGCGCCCGCCAGGCCCGCGAACTCGACGACCTCGTGCTAGCCACCTCCGACCGGCCCTGCGATGACGCCCTCGCCGATTACGCCGCCGGGCCGCTCGGCTTGCCCGTTTTCCGCGGCGCGGTCGACGACGTCGCCGGGCGGGCCCTCGCCGCCGCCGAGAGCCGCGGCGCCACCTGGTTTGCCCGCATCAATGGCGACTCGCCCTTTGTCGATGCCGCCCTGCTCGATGCCGGCATCCGCCTCGCCCGCGAGACCGGCGCCGACCTGGTCAGCAATGTGATCCAGCGCAGCCACCCCTACGGCGTCGCGGTGGAAGTCTTCCGCGTCGATACCTACCGGCGGGCCTTGCCGGACTTCGACGCCTTTGAGCGCGAGCACATCGCCCGCCACCTCTATCAGCACCCCGACCGCTACCGGCTCGCCAGTCTGCCCCCGAGCCCCGATCCCGCCCTCGCCGGGCTGCGGCTCACCGTGGACGATGCCGACGATCTCGCCGCCGTCCGCGCGACGGTGTCGCGGCTCGGCGACGACGCGGCCACCGCGGGCTATTTGCGCGTCGCCGACCTCATCCGCGAGGTCCGGGGTTGATTATTCGCCCCCCATGGGGTCCATTCGCCCCGTTTCTCCACCCATCCCATGCTCAATATCTTTTGCATCCGGCCCAAGGGCTTCAATGTCGGGAACGACGCCATTTTCATGGGTCTCCAGGCGGCCATTGCCGAGGCGTTTGGCGCTTTCGTCAACCTGATCTCCATCCCCGCCACGTCCCGCTACGAGTCCCAGGCCAAAGCCGGCCTCACCGCCCGGACCGTCCACGAGATCAATCAGTATGGCCACGGTGTCATCGTCGGCGGCGGCAATCTCTACGAAAATGGCGAGCTGGACGTGAACCTGGAGGCTCTGAAAAAGCTGGAGCCCCCCCTGATGCTCTTCAGCCTGTCCCGCGGCCGCATTTACAACCGCCTCGACAAGCTCGTCGATCGGACTGATGTCATGGCCGACGGGATCATCGCCGGGCTCAATCGGCACGCCACGTGGTCGCTGGCTCGCGACCATGCCACCCTGGCTCACCTCCGGGGCCTCGGGCTCGACCACGTCCGGCTCGGTGGCTGCCCCACCATTTTTCTCGACCGCCTGCGCAGCCAGTTCCCCGAGGTTCCCCAGGCCGACCGCCGCACTACTCTGGTCAGTGTGCGCAATCCCCAACTGATGAACATCTCCCTCCAGCGCCAGATCGGCATCGCCGCCCAGGTCCAGGAGATCATCGCCCTGCTGCGCCGCCAGGGGCACGACGATGTGCGCCTGCTCTGTCACGACCATCGCGACATCCCCTTTGCCGCGTCCCTGGCCGAGCCCTACGTGTATATTCAGGAGCCCCACGCCTACCTCGCCCTGCTGAACAGTTGCCGGCTCAATGTCACCTACCGCGTCCACTCTGCCCTGCCCTGCATGGCTCTCGGCGCTCCGTTCATCAAGCTCTCCTACGATGAGCGTGCCCTGTCCCTGATGGACACCGTCGGCTATGGCGACTGGAACATCGACCTCGTCCGCGAGCCCGACACCGTGGCCGCCGTGGCCGACCGTCTCGCCCGCATCGACGAGCTGCCGACCCGCCGTCAGCAGGTCCAGCCCACGTGGGAAGGCCTGCGTGCCACCCAGGATGGTGCCCTGTCCGAGTTCGCCGCCGCCGTGCGGGCCTTCGCCGCCCAGAGCTGACCGTCCCGCGCCGCCCCCGCCATGAGCCGCGTCCACATCATCGCCGAAGCCGGCAGCAACTACAACGGCAGCGTCGATCTGGCGCGCCAGCTCAATGCCGCCGCCGCCGCTGCCGCGGCCGACTCGGTCAAATACCAGATCATTTACCCCGAGGGCCTCTACCGCCCCGGGCAGTATGCCTACGGCCACTACGACATCGCCGAGGTGTGGAAGATCCGCCAGAGCGGCGTGCTCGACGACGATGCCTGGCGCGCCGTCGCCGCCGATGCCGCCGCGCGTGGCATCACCTTCAGCGCGTCGGTTTTCGACACCCGTGGCCTCGATCTGCTCTGCGAGCTGAACCCGCCCTATCTGAAGATTGCCTCCTGCGACCTGAACAACCTGCGCTTTCTGCGCGAAGTCGCCCAGCGCGGTCTGCCCATGGTCGTCTCCACCGGCATGTCCACCCTGGGTGACATCGAGCGCGCCGTCGCCACCCTGGCTGCCGAGGGCATCGAGGGCGAGCGCCTCGTGCTGCTGCACTGCGTCTCCGCCTACCCCGCGCCTCTGGGCACCACGAATCTGGCTTTTCTCGCGACCCTGCGCGCCGCCTTCGGCACGGCCGTCGGCTTTTCCGATCACACCACCGGCGACATCGCCGCCTGCGCCGCCGTGGCGCTGGGGGCCACCTGGTTGGAGAAACATTTCACCACCGACCGCACCCTCGACGGTTTCGATCACAAACACGCCCACGAGCCCGATCAGCTCGCCGCCTACGTCGCCGCCGTGCGCGAGATGGAAGCTTCCCTGGTGCCCCGCATCGCCAAGATCGGACCGGCCGAAGCCTACACCCGCCAGCGGGCCCGTCGCGGCGTCTATGCCGTCCGTGCTCTGCCCGCCGGCCATTGCGTCACCGAGGACGACCTGCTCATCGTGCGCCCCGAGAGCCCCATCGCCGCCGATCGGGCCGATGAACTCATCGGCATGCGCCTGAAAGCCCCGCTCGGCGCCCACGAGCCCTACGCGTGGGAAGGACTGGAGCACGGGTGATTGATGACGGGCGACTGGTGAGGTTTTTTGGGGGGATTCACCACGGAGGCACGGAGGTCACGGAGGGGAGATGGAATGGCGGCGGGGGAGGTGAAAGGTTGAGGGGATGCGACGCCCCTGCAGGGCGTTCTTTTGGGGGGTGGGTGGTTACCCAGGGCGTTGCCCTGGGCTGGTATGCGTCGCGCCCTTGGCGCTGCTTGTTGGTGATGGGTGGTTGTGGGGTGGTTTGGCGCGAATGGAAGGTGAACGCGAATGGAAAGGAATGAAACGAATGACGCGAATGGGGATACCGGGAGGATGGGTGGAACGAATGGGCCGGCGGCGCCTGTCTGTCCTGCGTCCCGGAGGGACGACGGAAATAAGCCGGGGGTGGACCGAGTGAAACGAGGGGAACCCCCGGAAGCGCGCCCCCCAAATAACCTGCGCCCCGGCAGGGGCGCGAGGAAAATGAGGCTCACTGGGGTGGTTTGGGGCGAGTGGAAGGTGAACGCGAATGGAAAAGAATGGAACGAATGACGCGAATCGGAAACGGCGCGGCAG
>JAEUHH010000063.1 GCA_016795505.1 Verrucomicrobiales bacterium
CCAAGGACACGCAAAAGCGCCGGGCAATCTGATCCCGGGTACCTTCACCTTTGTCGTAGGAGGCAAGAATGCGTTCGCGCAGGTCGAGGGAGAGCGTGGCCATCCTCAATCATGACACAATCATGATGAATGGCTACATAAATTTTTAAAACGCTCTAGGTGAGTTGGCCCGGATTGAGCCGCTCAGACGTCGAACCGAAGAGCCGTTGCTGGAGGGCGGCGATGATCTGGTCCTTGCGGGCCAACTCGGCTTTCGCCGCAGCCAGTTCCGTTTTGGTCGCCGCCAGTTCTGCCTCAATGCGCTTCAGGCGCTGAAGGACGATGGCGAGATCGGGGGGTAGTTTTGGGCATGCCTGAGGCCCAAATCCGGTCTCGTCGGATGGGTAGCCTAAGATCGCGTCCCTTGCCTCAAGACGGACGCTGGTGCCACGACCGGAACGGCCCGCCGCTCCAAACCGTCGATGAGCAGTTGCAGCGCCTCGGGCGTCAGGCGCGACTTTTTCTGTCCGATCGCGTTCCGAGAAGGCCAGTTGAACCGGCCAGACTTCAGTCTCTTTGTCGCGAGCCAGAGACCCGTTCCGTCTAAAAAGAACAATTTGATGCGGGTTCTCCGCTGGTTGATGAGGACGAACAGGGCGTCGCGGGCAAGCGATTCTCCGAGATGCCTGATTGCCAGGGCAATCAGACCGTTGAACCCTTTGCGCATGTCGCTCGGCTCTAGGGCGAGGAAGTTCCTCAGGGTGGGATGACCGAGACCGATCATCGCCGGCCTCCTTTCAGGAGCGCTGTGCAGTAGTCGACGATAAACTCTGCGGCCTCGGGGGCAGCGCCGTCGTTCTCTAGCAGGAGTTGCAACCCGTCGCTGTAGGTGACGACCAGCCGCGGCCGAACCGGCGCGGACCACTCCCCTTCCACGAAGCGGACATATTTGCAGGCTGCGCGCTGGGGCGCGATGGGGCGTTTCTTTCGCATCGGCCTACGATGCCAGACGCCTGCGAGTTGAACAGTAGGGCAATTTTATGACGTATACTCAGGTCTTGCCTCCCCACCACGTGCCGGTGATTTGGATGCCGCAGGAGGCCAGTAGCCTTCGTCCCGTCGCCTGGAGGCGTTGGGTGCTCCCGCGCGATTTGCTACCGGAGCCGGGTGAGGGCCCGGTTGCGTTCCCCCTCTTCGCTGAGCACGCGCGCGAGGTTGAATGCCTTTCGTTTGCCCCGTGTGAAGCGGTCGAGCCGTCGGCTGAGAGCCATCGCGTCAAGCTGGTCGTTCTTCACTCCCTCGCCCCGCTCATCCCAGTCCTGAGGTTGCACGATGCAGTTGGGCGCAAACATCGCCGCGATCTTGCGGTGAGGTTGGTAGCCGAGATCGCCCGCTTCGAAGGAGGTGAAGGCCTCGCGGGTGAGGCGCTGCTGATTGATCACAAAGCGCTGCAGCCCGTCGAGGGGCGTCTTCAACAGGCGGGCAGCGGGGTGATTCCGTTGAGTTGGCGAGCGACGAAAAACCACTTTTCGCGTGGCCGTTTGTGCCGAGCTTGATCGTGGCTTGGAGTTCGGTGGCGTTGGGTTCTGTTGTGGCATTCTTCGGTTGTCAGGTTGAGGGATCCGCCCTCACGGGACAACTCCATGCTATCCAGCATTACCAGTTATAATCTACTCTGTTTTCGATTGACAGATGGACGGGGCATATTTACTTGAGACCAAGATGAACACGACGTTGCGAAATTTTGGGGACATTCCATTGGGCCAAGGATTTAACTCCATTTCTGGCATCATCCGAGGAAATCCATTTAGGTCAGCGGCAGTCGCGCCGCCCAATTCGACCGCGTTTCGGACGGAGTTTTCACTAAAATGGATCGAGAGTAGCTACGAATTGGTTACCTCACTCGGGTTAAGCGCGAGCGCTAGTTGGGGGGGCGGCAGCGCTGGCTTGGACTTTGCCGAGAGCAATAAAGTGAACCGATTCAGTTCATTTATTTTGGTTTCGGTTCGCGTCATTGGGCCCTCCGAAGTGTTGGCTGAAAATTCTTTATCTGAAGGTTCTGAGCAACTTATTCGCGAGGGATCGGAGGCGTTTTTTCGCCAGTATGGAGATTCTTACGTTTGGCGACGCCGCACCGGAGGAGAATTTTTTGCCCTGCTCTCGATGGAAACGGTTTCCGAATCGGAAAGGCGTGACATCAAAGCGAAAGTCGATGCCAGTGGGGGAGTTTTCAGCGCGGCGGCGGAGTTTCGATCCAGTTTTCAAGAGGTCACTTCATCAAAGAACCTTCGGTTCTCCATGATTAAGAATGGTGGGTCCCCGGAACTCCCCTCGGCGAGTGCAGATTCCGTTCTCGAGCAAGCTCTCCATTTTACCCAAGAAATTGCTGGCACAGCCGACGAACCGGGGCGCGCCGCGATACTGGAGCTCGATTTACTCGACTATGAAACACTGGGAGCCGACATCTCAAAATTGCGCGCCATCCATCTGGAAATAGAAGGATTGGCCAAGGCAAAATGGCGACTTTGGGATCACGTCAACGATATTGAGGTGCTGGAGCGATTTGAAGCGGTGCGTCCTGGGATCATTGGCTACACGAACCGAGAGTTGGTTGACTGGAAGACTCGGATAGAATCTGCAATCGAGTCAATCGGCCATGTTAGGAACCGAATCATCGTAGATCCTCTGTCCGCTGATGTTGGCGAGATCCGGGTAACAGCCTCCGCCTCCTTGGCCGCGATTCCCGTCGCCCTCGGCAACCTCCAGGTGGTCCTGGAAGAGCGGATTTTTGAATCTTCAGTATTACTCGAAGGCAACGCTGACTATAGAAGGACTCAGGGTGATTCAGAAATGGATACCAGACCGGGCAGGCAAACGGGCGTTACCGTGAGTGTCAAAGTCGATGTTGATTCCACCATTGCTCCCCAATTCATTCTTTTGGAGGTACGCAGCAGACATCGCGAAGAATCCCATTCGAACCACACCACGTTCGAGGCCGTTAAGCACCTTAGGTTTCCCATGGAAATACCCACTAACGCGATATTTGGCGGATTTCTCGATTCGAAATGGAACCATTCATCTCGAATCGGTGGGCGGCATCACAATTGGGTGGCACTACCCCCAAGCGGGATAGTGCTGGAAGCTAGTGTCAAATTTGACAGCGAAGGAAGCAACGATCGAGACGATCAAGGTTGCCGTCTGGCCCTTAGGCTCCCCTACAGGTTGACTATCTTCCGTAGCATAGAAGGATGATGGCCGCTTCGGCGATCCAGTCAGCGATGCTCTGGAGTGCGGCGGGCTCAAGGGTCGTCTCGATCTGGGAATAACCGGTCGGCAGGCCGGTGGTGGCTTTTTGAAACAGGTGATTCAGGCAAAGGCGGATTTCGGCGCCGAACCGGGGGCGCTCCGCTACAGATCATGCAATAATTTCTGCCAGAACGAACCGTTCTTTTCCAGTCCATCCCACCCTGTCTCGCGTTCGAACAAATCCAGTTGCAACGCATTTTCTCTTTTTTCTCGAGAAGACCACCCGTTACCGCCTCGGTCACCGGGGGCGGCCCCGCTCCTTGGTGGCACCGCATCGCAATCGTCTCAAACGTTGCCAAATGGGGGATCATCTCACCGCTTCCGCGATCCAGCCGGCGATGCGCTGGAGCACGGCGGGCTCGATGGTCGTCTCGATCTGGGAATACTCGGTCGGCAGGCCGGTGGTGGCTTTTTGGAACAAATGATTCAGACCGGGACGGATCTCGGCGGTGAACCGGGTGTTTCCTGCTGCTTCGAGATGCCGGCGCAGGGCGGCGAGATTGGGCTCGGGCAGGACTTGCAGGTCGCGCTCGCCAAAGAGGGCGAGGAGGGGCGTCTGGCTGAGTTGGCGCAGGGAATCGCCGGGGTCGAGGACGAGGAAGCGGGCAAACCACGGCGTCTGGAGCGCCTTCATCGACTCTTCGATGGCGGGCGCGGCCTGGGCGAGGGCTTTGGCGTCGTCGGGGGACAGGGCGGCGATCTCTGCCTGGAACGTGGCGGCGATCTCGCGGGCTTTGTTCACATCGGGTGCCGGCTGGGTGAGGACGGCAAAGAGGGCGCGCTGAAAGCGCTCGGTCAGGTCGATGAGGGCGGCTTTCTGTCCGGTGGCGGTGAGGAGCGCGCGGGTCTGGGTGAGGAGGATCTCGTCGCCGCGCAGGCCGGGGCCGGCGAGGAGGACGAGGCAGGCGATGCGGTCGGGATGGCGGGCGGCTACGATGGGGGCGATGAGGCCGCCCTCGCTGTGGCCGAGCAGGCCGACGCGGGCGGGATCGATCTCGGGCCGGCTGGCGAGGTGGGCGGCGGCCGCGGCGGCATCGTCGGCGAAATCAAGGGTGGTGGCGTATTCGAACGTGCCCGTCGAGGCACCGGTGCCGCGGTCGTCATACCGCAGCACGGCGATGCCCTGGCGGGTGAGGTGATCGGCGATGACGGCGAAGGGTTTGTGCCCGAAAATCGTCTCGTCCCGGTCCTGAGGGCCGGAGCCACTGATGAGGACGATGCCGGGCACGCGGCCGGTGGGGCCTTCGGGCAGAGTCAGGGTGCCGCTGAGCCGGTGGTCCGCTCCGGGCGGGGCAAAGGTCACGGCTTCGCTCCGGTAGGGATGCGGCGGGCGCGGCGTCTGGGGGCGGCGGGGCTCGGGAGCGCCGCCGGGTTGGTAGGCGAGGTCGAGTGGGAGGGTGTGGCCGCCCTGGGTCCACTCGCCGCGGATGACGCGTCCGTTGGCGGCGATTTTTCCCTCAAAGCGTCCGCCGAGCGAGTCGATGCTGGCTTTCACCTCCCGATCGCGCAGGCTGATCTGGCTGAAGGGCAGGGGAAGCGGTGATTGAGCGGTGGAGGTCAGTGTGCCGGTGAAGTTACCTCCTCCGGTCGGTGAGAATTGGAAAACGAGGGGCAGATCGGCGGCGCCGGCTTTGAGCGTTCCGGTCCAGGTGCCTCCGAGCCCGTCCCGGGGCGCGGCGGCGGATTCCGGAGTGGATTCGGCGGCGTTGACGAGGGAAAACCAGCCGGTCGCCAGCAAAAGGATCGACAAAAGGGCGGCGAGGCGCAGGCGATGCCGGTCAAAGCCAGCGCGGGAGCGGAGCAGTGCAGGAGCGGTCACGAGGGAGAGAGACGTGGTCCGCGGGGGATCGGTTACAGACAAGCGGACGCTCAGGAAAGCCATAGCCTGTCGATGAAGCGGAACAGGGCGATGCCGGCGAGAAGGACGCAGAGGGGCAGGGCGATGGTGTGGCGGAACCACGGACGGCTGCTCAGGGCGACAGCGACGAGGCTGGCGAGGATGAGCAGGGCGAACTGGGCCAGTTCGATCCCGAGATGGAATCCTGCGACGGTGGCGGGGAGTCCCACCGTGGCGGGCTGGTGACTCCAGAGGACCTGGGCGAGGGCAAAGCCGTGAAACAGACCGAACAGGGCCACCAGCGGGGGGCGCCAGGGCTTCAGGTCTTTGACGAAGAGGTTTTCGATGGCCGGGTAGGCGGCGCTGATGGCCACGCCGGGCATGACGAGGGCGGCGGGCAACTCGACGAGGCGGAAAGCCCCGAGCGACAGGGCGATGGAGTGGGCCACGGTGTAGGCGCCGACCTGCCAGCCGAGTGGCCGCGAGCGCAGACTGAGGAGGAACAGGGCGAGAATGAAAGCCCAGTAATCGACTCCGTGTGGCAGGATGGCGGTGAAGCCGCGGGCGACCCACTGGCCGAACGAGGCGGTGGCTTCGGCCTCCGCGGTCGGAGGGGTCGCCGCAGCAGGCGCGGTCGGGGCGGCGGCCTCCTTGGGCGGGAAGGGATCGCCCTGGATGACGGGGGCGAGACTGACGGGATTGCTGAACTCGCCGGGGTAGAGCACCTGGAGCCTGCGGGCCGGCTTGCCGTCCTTGTTGGTGACCATGACGACGGCGGCTTCGGTGTTTTCGTTGACATGGAGGAGGAAATTGATGGCGCCGTCGGGAATGGTCCCGGTGAGGGTGCCGATGACGGCCTTGCGGGTGAGTTCGACCGGGGTGTTGGCGTCGGTGGTGGTCACCATGCGGATGCTCGGCTCGAGCTTCATCGGCGTGTCGTCGAAATAGACTTGCAGCGAGTCGGTGGCGAAGCTGCGGGCGGCCTCCTCCGGCGGGATCTGGTCGTCGACGGCGGGATCGCCGGTGGGATCGACATCCATGGCCAGCTCGACCTTGAAGGTTTTGGCCTGGGTGTTGAATTCGGCGACCACGGATACGGCGGAAACCTTGTGCGCCTGACTGACCGACGGCGCGAGCAGCAGGGCGGCGGCGAGGGCGAGGCGGACGGCCGGAAGGGAGCGGCAACGACGGATGAGGGCTTTCATGGGACGAGCGCCACCAAACGGCGGGCGGGCGGTGGATTCAAGCGGCCTTTCTCCGGCAATCGGGAGCGAGGGAGGCGGTCCGCAGGGGCGGCGGGAACGATGGAACCCTGTCTGATCGCCGATGAAAGAGGGTCTGATCGGAGAGGCAACCGGGTTCGATCAGGCGGTCAGGCCGGCGCCTTCTGTCCGTAGTAAGCGCCCGGGCCGTGTTTGCGAAGGTAGTGCTTTTCGAGCAAATGCGGCGGGAGCAGGGACTGGCTGGGGTCGAGTTGCCAGGTGCCGAGGGCCATCTGGCAGCAGACCTCGAGGGCGATGGCGTTTTTCACCGAGTCGAGGGCGTCTTTTCCCCAGGTAAAGGGCGCGTGAAAGCGCTGGAGGCAGGCGGGCATCTCCACTGGGTTTAGTCCGCGCTCGCGAAAGGTCTCGACGATGGCGTGGCCGGTGTGGGTCTCGTAGTCTGCGGCGACTTCGGCGGGTGTCAGTTCGCGGACGACGGGGACAGTGCCGTGAAAATGATCGGCGTGGGTGGTGCCAAGGCAGGGCAATTCCCGGCCGGCCTGGGAAAACATGGTGGCATGGACCGAATGGGTGTGGGTGATGCCGCCGATGCTCAGGAACTCCCGATAGAGAATGCGATGTGTGGGAGTGTCGGACGAGGGATTCAGGCTGCCTTCGACGACCTGTCCATCCAGATCAAGGACGACGAGATGCTCGACGCGCAGGTCGGCGTAGGGGACTCCGCTGGGTTTGATGACGAACAGCCCGGCATCGCGATCGATGCCCGAGACGTTGCCCCAGGTGAGTTTGACGAGGCCTTCGCGGACCAACTGGAGGTTGGCTTCGAGGACTTGCTGGCGGAGATCGGGCAGGAGCATGACGGCGGAAATGGGAAAAAAGATGTGTCGGTCAGGACCGGCGCTGCTCCTGACGGATGGTGATGAGATCTTTCATCACCTGGTCGAGCCGTCCGGTCCAGCCGGAGGTGCCAAAGGCGTCGTGGAGGGTGCGGTAGAGGGTGTAGAGCCGGGCGTAAACCGCCTGATTCTCCGGGATGGGGCGATAGATGCGCTCGCGGGTGTGGCAGACGGCGGTTTGGGCGTCGGCGAGGGCGATCTGGCCGCTGGCGGCGGCGCCAAAGAGGGCGGCACCGAGGGCACAGGTCTGGTCGCTGGCGGCGACCTTCAGCGGGCGGCCGAGGATGTCGGCGTAGATCTGCATGAGGGTGGCATTTTTCACCGCGAGTCCCCCGGTATTGACGACTTCCTCGACAGCGATGCCGTATTCCTCCATGCGGCGGATGATGGTGAGGGCGCCGAAGGCGGTGGCTTCGATGAGGGCGCGGTAAATTTCATGAGCCTGGGTATGGAGGGTCTGGCCGAGGATCAGGCCAGTCAGGCGGACATCGACGAGGATGGTGCGGTTGCCATTGTTCCAGTCGAGGGCGAGCAGGCCGGATTCGCCGGGCTTCTGGCGGGCGAGTTCGGCTTCCATGGCTTGGAATTTCTCGTCCGCTGTGGCGCCGTAGCGGTCGGGGACCAGGTGATGGACAAACCAGAGGAAGATGTCGCCGACGGCCGACTGTCCAGCTTCGATGCCGTGGTAACCGGGCAGGACGGAGCCGGGGACGATGCCGCAGAGGCCCGGCACGTCGGCGAGGGGCTCGCTGGCGGGCCAGACGGTGATGTCGCAGGTGCTGGTGCCGAGGATCTTGGTCAGGGTGCCCTTTTTCACGCCGGCGCCGACCGCCCCCATGTGGGCATCGAAGGCGCCGACGGCGACGGCGGTGCCCTCGACAAGTCCGAGCCGGTCCGCCCACTCGGCAGTCAGGCCTCCGGCGCGGGTGTCGGCGGTGACGGCGCGGTCATAGAGGCGGTCGCGCAGGTCGGCGAGCGCGGGATCGAGCGAGGCGAGGAATTCCTTGTCAGGCAGGCCGCCCCATTCTTCGGAGAACATCGCCTTGTGTCCGGCGGAGCAAATGCTGCGCGCCATGACGCCGGGGGCGGTGGTGCCGGTGAGGACGGCGGGTAGCCAGTCGCAGTGCTCGACCCAACTGTGGGCGGCGGCGAAGACGACGGGATCGACCTTGGCGCAGCGCCAGATCTTCGACCACCACCATTCGCTGGAGTAGATGCCACCGCATTTCGCCAGAAAATGGGGGCGCTGCGCGGCCGCTGCGGCGGTGATGGCCTCGGCTTCAGCGTGGGCGGTGTGGTCCTTCCAGAGCCAGACCTGGGCATTGGGATTGTCGCGAAAAGCCGGCAGCAGGCCCAGCGGCGTGCCCGAGGCGTCGACCGGGATGGGGGTGGAGCCGGTGGTATCGACTCCGATCCCGATCACGTCGGCGGGTGAGAAGCCGGGTCGTTTTTCGCGTGCCTGTTCGAGGGCGCCACGAACGATCGCGACGAGGCCGTCGAGGTAGTCCTGTGGATTCTGGCGGGCGACATTCGGATCGGCCGGGTCCGTGAGGATGCCGAGCGTGCCGGAGGGGTAGGGGAAGACGGTGGAGCCGAGTTCCTCACCGGTGTCGAGGTCGACGAGGAGCGAGCGGCAGGAATTGGTTCCGTAATCGAGTCCGAGGGCGTAGCGGGGCATGGTGGAGGGAGTAAGCCAGCCCCGGCCCCGGCTTTCAAGGCCTCTTTCTCAAATGGATGCGGTCGGGCGCAAATCCACTTGGCGGGCTGGGCCGGCTCACATCCGATCTTTACCGGATGCCGCCACGCTCGCCGCCTTCCTCTTCATTCCCATTGCCGCCCAGGCCGGGACCACCGGAGGGAACGGTGCCAATCACCTGGGTGCCTGCGGGAGAGGTGCTGGTGGACTGGGAGGTCGTGGTCGTGGTGGTCGTGGAAATCGGATCAACTTCGACGCCTCCGGTCGTGATGGCGGAGTTCTTGCGTCGCACGGGCTCGAAAAGGCGCTCGGCCAGGTGGCGACGGCGGACCTTCAGGGCGTCGCCGAGGTTTTCGAGGGGCAATTCGACCCGCACACCGGCCAGCCAGTTTTCCTGGTAAAGCCGGTCGCTCTCGAACCAGGTACCGTGGATGACCAGCGCCGGGATCGGGCGCAACTCTGCTCCGACGCGGTAGCCTTCGATCTCGCTGGGGCTGCGATCTCCGGAGAAATCGTAGTATCCGGCGATGAGCCGCAGGTCCATGTATTTGTCCAAGCCAGGCACGAGGACGGCGACTTCGACATCCCAGCCCTGGAGGGCTTCCTCGAACAACTCGTAGGTGGTATGGGTCGTGGTCGTGTAAGTCGTCGTGGTGGTGCGGTCGGAGACGCTGCGGACGACCTGGCCGCCCTGCGTGGTGGGTGCGCCGAAGACCCGGCGGCTGGTGTCGCTGCTGCGGCGTTCGATCTCCGTTTCGGTGAAGCGGCCGATCGTCTGGTCATCGGTGAAGGGCAGGTAGAAATTGCCGCGCACCTCGACGTAGCGGGTGCCGGCTTCCACGCCGATGCCACCCTGCCAGAAATCGTTCTCAAAGGCCGACTGCGCGTAGTCGAGGAACAGATTCGCCCCGACGAAGACGCCCTCGCCGAACAGGCCCGGATCGCTCACCGACAGTGCGTCGGCGACGCTCTGCCCGCTGAACAGGTGCCGGAATCCCAGCCCGAGCGACAGGCCGACCTCGCCGCTCTCGGCCCAAGTGGCATAGGGCTCGAGGTAGCCGACGGTGCCCTCCATTGATCCCCCCTCGGACAGGGTGTCGAGGAATGGGTAGACCATGAACAGGCTGCCCTCGGTGAAGGCATCGTTCGATTTGATGCCCCCACCCAGCACCGGACCGCCCCACGGAGCGTCCAGAGTGGAGGTGACCACGGCTTTTTCGCTGTCAGCCGTGCCGGCCTGGAGCGAGGTGAATCCGGCCGAAAGGCACGGAACGACGAGGAGGCGGAGCAGGGAGACGGAGTTCATCGGTGAGCGGTCAGGCTGACTGGATGAACTCCGATACTAAAGAGGGGCGAACTATTGGCAAGTGTTTTTTTATGAAAATTAGAATTTTTGCGTTATTTCTTTTCAGCCCCTGAGTCGGTGGAGCGACGGTGCGTGCCAAAACAGGGCATTTTGAGCGGTTGCGTCCCGTCGCGGCGCGTCCATTATCTGCCCTGCATTTTTTTCACCATCCCTTTCTTCCCTTCACATGAGTGACATCAAGAAAATCGTCGTCGCCTACTCGGGCGGTCTAGATACCTCGGTCCTGCTGCTGTGGCTCAAGGAAACCTACCAGGCGGAGGTCGTGGCCTACTGCGCCGACGTCGGCCAGGCCGAGGAACTGGACGGCTTGGAGCAGAAGGCCCTGACCACCGGGGCCTCGCGCTGCTACATCGGCGACCTGCGGGAGGAATTCGCCCGCGACTTCATTTTCCCGATGTTCCAGGCCGGCGCGCTCTATGAGGGGCAGTATCTGCTGGGCACCAGCATCGCCCGCCCCTGCATCACCAAGGGGATGATCGATGTCGCCCTGTCCGAGCAGGCCGATGCCGTCGCGCATGGCGCCACCGGCAAGGGCAACGACCAGGTGCGCTTCGAGTTGTCCGCCGCCTCGCTGGCTCCCTCGCTGGAAGTCATCGCCCCGTGGCGGCAGCGGCGGTTCCGCGAGCGATTCCCCGGCCGCAGCGAGATGATCGCCTATGCCGAGAAGGAAGGCATTCCGGTCCAGGCATCCGCCAAAAAGCCCTACAGCATGGACCGCAATCTCCTGCACATCAGCTTCGAGAGCGGCATCCTGGAAGACCCCTGGTACGATGCCACCGCCGCCGAATGCCGCGACATGTACGTTCTCAGCGTCTCGCCCGAAGATGCGCCCGACCGGGCCGAATATGTCCAACTTCTCTTCGAAAAGGGGAACTGCATCGGCATCCAGGCCGAGGGGCTGGATGAGATCGTGGCCTCCCTCGGTCTGACCAAACAGGGTATGTCCGGAGACTATACCCTGTTCACTCCCTACGGCGTGATGCGGGTGCTCAACCACTTGGGCGGCAAGCACGGCGTCGGTCGGGTGGACATGGTGGAAAACCGCTTCGTCGGTATGAAAAGCCGCGGTGTCTACGAGACGCCGGGCGGCATGATCCTGTTCCACGGCCACCGGCAGGTCGAGAGCCTCACCATGGATCGCGAAGTCATGCGCCTGCGTGACTCGTTGATCCCCAAATACGCGGAGCTGGTTTACAACGGTTTTTGGTTCGCTCCGGAGCGCGAGGCCATCCAGGCACTGGTGACGGAGAGCCAGCAGTCGGTGAGTGGCGAGGTGCGGCTGAAGCTTTACAAGGGCAACGTGATGCCCGCCGGCCGCCGGTCCCCGCTGAGCCTCTATCACGAAGCCATCGCCACGATGGAAGGCGGCGAGGAGGCCTACAATCAGGACGATGCCACCGGCTTCATCCGCCTGAACGGCCTGCGCCTGAAGAACGAGGCGCGGCGCTCGGGGCGTTGATACAAAAG
Organism: Verrucomicrobiales bacterium; assembly: GCA_016795505.1. GTDB lineage: Bacteria > Verrucomicrobiota > Verrucomicrobiia > Verrucomicrobiales > DEV007 > JAEUHH01. The sequence goes on from JAEUHH010000063.1 coordinate 11,771, forward strand.
GGGGGATCGCTTGTTGGGAGTGGCGGAATCGGCCAGCGCCTATCAGGGGCTGCCCGGTTTGACGTTGGTTGAGTGTGATGGCAAACTGATGGCATGACGCGCACGCAAATCCAACTCCCTGACGAAACTCTCGCCAGAGCCAAAAAGGTTTGTGAGGCGCGTGAAATTTCGTTCGCCGAACTCGCCCGGCGAGGCATCGAATACATCCTCAGTGTCTACGCTCCCGAGTCGGAAACGGCGGTCGAATGGTCCCCGCCCAAACCTCGCCACTTGGGGTGGCAGGGGCTCAATGACAGCGAATTGAAGAGTGTGGCGCAGTTGACGGGAATTGAAGCAGGTGAAAATCGTCAGCCGGTGAAGTAACGCAGTGCTTTCCATTGATACCAATATCCTGTTTCATGGGTTCAACGCGGATTCTCCCTGCCATGAAGCCGCTTACGCTTGGTTGGAGTCAATTGCCTCGATCGAAGAGGTCGCGCTATCGGAATTCATCCTCGCAGAGTTCCATGGTTTGCTGAGAAACCCGGCTGTGCTCAAGCTCCCCCTTTCAGCAAATGAGGCCGTCGACGTCATCCAAACGTATCGCAGCCATCCTCGCTGGCGTCTCATCGGTTTCCCGATCGAAAGCAGGGTATTGCATGACTCCCTTTGGGAAAAGGCTCGTTCCAAAAACTTTGCCTTTCGTCGGCTCTACGATACTCGCTCAGCCCTCACGATGATTGCTCAGGGCGTGACTGAATTTGCGACGACCAACGTGTCTGATTTCCAAGGGTTGGGGTTCCATCGGGTATGGAACCCCATCGCAAGATGAAGACGGGTTGCGGGTGACCTCAAGCAGGATCAGCCGGCAACTCGGGCTTGGCCGTTCCGGGCAAAGCCGGCGGTGTGGCAGTGGCTTTGCCCTCGCTGCGGGGCGGCGAGGGCGGGGACGCTTTCCGGGGCGGTTGACGGAAGTGACCTCCATTAGAGGAATTTCGCCACGCGGTGCGCAGCCATTTCACCAGAGCCGCCGCCAGCCACAGCGCCCAGAGCAGCATGGCGAAGCGATACCACCAGATCGACAGCGACCAGTAGCCGGGCCGCGGCAACTCGGCCGGAGAGCGATCGGCATACCAGTTAAGATGGGTGGACGAGGAACCATTGCCGCTGATGTACATCTCCGGATTGCCGAGCAGCCCCGCCGAGGCGACGCCGATGAAGATCCCGATGACGATGACGGTCAGACCGATCAGCATCACCTGCAGCAGATTGTAGGCGGTGGCGGACAGGCGTTGGTAACCCGGCGATCCGCGCCAGTGCATGAGGAACAGCCAGCCCACCACGATGAGAGACAGCGCGATGGGTACTTGGGTCAGGCCGATCGAGAGCAGCAGCCAGCTCACCAGAGGCAGTGGACTGGCCGGCACCCGCGACAGCACCGTCGCCACGATGAGGACAAAAGCCAGCACGCCCCAGAACCGGAAGGCCGGACCGCGCTGCGGGCCCTGAGAAAACAAGGGCCAACGGTCGCCCGGTGGTTGGATGATGGTCGAGACATTGGCGGCTTCCACCGGCAGGGTGATCGCGTCGGCGACGGTCCATTTTCCCTCGTCGCTGGGCAGGCGCCACTCGACTGAGACGCGCTGGGCGCCGGGTCGCAGGGGGACGACGACGGCATCGCCATCCTTCCGCACCGGGATGGACTGATCGTCGTGGGTCAGCGTCACGATCTCAGCTCCGGCGGGCAGCCTGATCGGGAAATCCTCGCCGAGGCTGGTGCGGAGTGACAGATTCAGCGAAGCGGTGCGCTGGCGGCGCCCGGGATTGAGGGTGTGGGTGGCCGAGTCGATCGTCACCGCCGCGCCGGGCACGGCCTGGGGGCGCGACACGGTCAGGGTGGCCGATTCCCCGGGCCAGGGCTGCCACAGGGGTACCAACTGGCCGTCGAGGTCTTCAAAGGTGGGATTCAGCCCGGCGAAGGTCACATTCCAAACCGACGAAGCCAGCAGCCGCCACTGTTCGGTCCAGGTGTCCGACTCGCGGGCGGAAAGGGTGAGTTCGTTGACGGGCGCGAGTTCGCCTTCCCACGCGGCCTCGTTCGCATCGGGAGCCAGCCGCACTTCGATGGCGCCGCCTTCGACGGTGTTGCCGGCACTGACGACCTTTTCGCCCGGCAGGAGAGGCACCCGCAGGGCGGTGGAGCGTCCCGTCGGCGAGAGACGCCGCACGGTGGTGCGAACCCGCCAGACCAAGCCCAGTTCGATCTCCCGATCGACCAGCAGGGCGTGCTTCGTGTCGGGGCGATCATAATCAGCCGCCGCCGCGACCTCCTCCTGGCGCCGGGCCTTGGCAAAGAGCACCTGATCCTCGGCGCCGCCATCGGGGCGCAGTCCGCTGGCGGTCCAGCCGGTGGCCGCCACGGTGAGCCGGCGGGGTTTGAGCGCTCCGAAGCCCCATTCCCAATCCGTCTCGGCCCGGATTCGCCCCGCGATCTTCAGGTGATGGATGCCGGCATCCGGCAGCAGCACCCAGAGCGCCCCCTCGCGGCGCAGCACGGTGGCCGGGGCGCCATCGAGAGTCGCCTCGCCGGGAGCCATGATGCCCAGCGCCACCGGCGTCGGCGCAGCACTACGGGCTGCCGCGTGGAGGGTCAGATCGAGGGTGAAGGTCTGCTCATCGAGCGTCAGCGCCGCGGCTTCGAGGCTGACGGCTCCGGGAAACGCATCGGTGGGGCGGGTGAGGCGCTCGCGCAGCTCATCCAGCAGCGCCTGATCGGGAAACTGAGCCCGTGCCGTCGTGGGGGCGGCGGCCAGCAGAAAACCGAGGATGATCGCCGCCGCGGCGGGCAGGGGATTGCCGGAACTCGGCTCGGTGGGCTCCGGTTTGTCTGCAATGCGACGGCCTGGACGACGCCTCAACAGCAGCGCCGCCAATCCCACCAGGCAGAGCACCCGGGCCACGTAGAGCACGCGGGAAAGGGTCGGGGGGATCAGAATGGGCGTCACTTCCTGAGAAGCTGTGACGGGTCCGTCCCAGCCGAATTCAATCCGTCGCCACGCCCAGGTTGGCACGCCGGGACCGGTCTGAATCACGGCCTTGGGATCGGCTTTGAGATTGTCCGCATCGTAGAACTGCTTGCGTCGTTGGAGCTTTTCCTCCGACACCGATGAAGGCATGGTCGCCGCGGACTCGAGTGCGTCCATGGAGCGTCCGACGGCATCCGCCATCGGCGCGTAGTAGCCGCCACCATCGCGGAACGGCTCCAACTGGGGGAAGATCGCCGCCTGGATCTGCCGGGAGGCAAAAGGCGTCAGGGTGAGCAGCAGGATCGCCGCGGCCGTCCATTTGGCGGCGGTGGTCACCTTGCGCCAGGTGCCCTCCGGGATGGCGCCTTCCAGGGCGACCGGCACCAGCAGCAAAAGCCAGGAAAACCGCGGCGCGCCCGGTTCATGGTAAGCCAGCCCGAACGCCACGCAGGCCAGCACGGCTCCGAGAAAGCCCCGCAACCGGAAGACCGCGAGGGTGAACAATAAAAGCAGAAAAAGATCGAGCAACGTCCACGCCCTCAGCCAGTCGCCTTTCGATCGGTCCACGCCGAGCAGCGCCAGCATCCGGTAACCGGGCGCCAGATGCAGCGTGGCATTGAGCTGGTCGGCATCGGCCTGCCAGCCGGTCGCCGGCAGCGGGCCGGAGAGCGTGACGCGTCCGGTCGCGGTGGCTTCGAGCTGGGGCTGGCGCACCTCGAAGCCCGGCGCGTCGTTCTCCGGATTGTGGGTGATCAGTTGCGGCACGCCACCCGCCGTCACGGAGCCGAGTTGGTGACCCGCCGCCACGTCGAGCCGGCGGATTTCCCGCAGTGGCCCGGTGAGACGATCCTGAAACGTCAGCGCCTTGCCATCCTCATCGAGCCAGAGGCTTCGCTGGATGGTCAGGGGCGACTGGCCCCGCTCGCCGGGGCCGCGCACGCGCTCGGCCAGTTCGAAGCCGCCGGTCGTCTCCCAGCAGTAGACCGGCAGCGAGCGCCAGTCCTCCGGCACCTGGGTCTGCGCCACATCGATCTGCGGCAGACCCACGATCTCTGCCTGCCGAAAGGCCGGTTGTCCCCGGAATGCCAGCACCTGCTCGGGAGCCGGCGGTGTGGCGCCCTCGGCAAAGGCAATCTGGGTGGCTGAGCCCGTGCGGAAAGCCCGCAGGCCGATGGTCCACCGACCGGCCCGCAATTGGGCCTTCAACAGCCCCCGCTCGTCGATCGCGACCGGCAGGGGGGAATCCACCGCCGCCAACTGCCAGCCCGCCGGCAGCACCGAGCCGAGCGTCTCCTCCCGGCTTTTCCCCGCCACGATGAGGTCGAGCCGGGTCTCGAACCACAGCGGGATGCCATCCTCCAGCAGCGAATGCATCTTCAGCGAAAGGAAATCCTCATCGACCGGCTCCGACGAGGCCTGGCGTTGCAGCCACAGGGTGCCGTCCCCATCCCACGTCGGGCTGCCCTGGGCGGTGCCGTTCACTGATAGCGCGAGGAGACCCACCTCCGGCGGCAGTTTGATCTGCTGCGGCAATTCGCTCCAGGTGAAACGGCCCGCGATCGACCAATCGCCGGCTTCCAGGTGGATCGCCGGCCGACCGTCGCGCTCCAGCACCGGGACGGGCTGACCATTGCTCGTGATCTCCAGTGGCCAGTGGGCCGGGCTGCCCGGCAGATGGAGCCAGGCGCGCGAAAACAGCCGCACCTCCAGCGCAAAGGCCGCTCCCGTGGCCGTGGCGTCGAACTTCAGCCGCGACGGCCACAGGCAGAGGCGCGTCTGGGGCGCATCATGGGCGGGCGGACAGTCCAGATAGGGCAGATCGCGCAGCACCCAGTCGACCCAGGGTTTCAGCGGTGCCGGGACGGCGTCCGGCGCGACGGGCGAGGCCGGCTTTGGCGGCGGCACGGCTGGAATCGGCGCGGTATCCTCCACGACGACGACAGGCGCATCCGGAGCCGTCGAGGTTGCGTCCGGAGTGGTCTGCTGAGCCCAGGCGGGCAGGCATGACAGCAGGCAGGCGATGACAGAAAGCGGGAGCGTTTTCATGAATGGAGCCGACCGGGGCGGTTCCTCGGCGGGATGCCCGATCATGATCCGAAACGGATGAGAAAGGCAAGCTCTTGCAAAAAAATCGCCACCTTTCCTTTTTCCCAGCCACATCACCCGCCCACCAGCGGCAGCGCGCGGCCCTGCTCGGCGCTCAGAAAGGCCGTGTCACAGATCTGCTGGCCGATCCGTGAGATTTCCAGCCCCAGCGGTCCCGTCACCGGCTGGCCGGTCTCCAGGCAATGGAGGAAATACTGCACCGGATTGGCGAACGGCGCCTCCAGTGGCGGTGCCGGCAGGTCGATGCCCTCCGGATGCTCGCGATTTTGCAGGCGCACCGTCGGCTCATAGTCGTAGCTGGCGAGGGTCCCGTCGGTGCCCACGATGACAAAGCCGCATTTCGGCTGCGGCTGGTGCGTCCAGGGATCGGTGTAGGTGCCCCAGCGGGTCTCGAACTTCGACAAACCCACCTCGTAGCGCGCCACCGTGATGCTGTGCTCGTCCACCTCCAGCCCGGCCGGCCGGTCCCACATCGCCATCACCTCGACCGGCTTGCGCCCGCCGTGATACCAGGTGCCCAGCGTCGTGCCGTAGCCCAGGTAATCGAGCAGACTGCCGCCGCCCTCGGCCCGTTTGTAAAACCAACTCGCGTCCTTTTCCGCCGCCGTCGGCTCCTTCTCGATCTTGTCCGCCCCGTGCCAGAGCGGGCCGCGGTTGCCATCGTAGAAATGGACCTCGCGCACGGTGCCGATGGCGCCGGCTTCGACCAGACAGTGGGCCTTCACGTGGGACGGCACCCAGGCCAGCGGCCAGTTGATCGCGAGTTGCCTGCCCGTCGGCGCCATCGCCGCGATCATCCGGTCGGCCTCAGCCAGCGAAGCGGCGAAGGGCTTTTCCATCAGGATGTGAACGCCGAACGGCGCGACCCGCTCCGTCCACTCCGCATGGCGAGCCGCTGCCGGGCAGAGGATCACCACATCGGGCTGCGTTTCGATCAAACAGGGTTCGATCTCCGCATAAACCCTGTCTGATCGGATGCCGAGCCGCGCCGCCGTCTCGACCATCCGGGCCGGTTGCTCATCCGCGATCCCCACGATCTCCGCATCCGGATGCTCGTGCGCCATGCGGAGCAGGTCGCCCATGTGGAAGTGGTCGAAATTGATGCCGGCGATTTTCCAGGGCATGGCGGAGGGTTTTTTTCGTGGTTGGTAAGCTGAGGATTGCAAAAATCCGGTCCCAAATCGTGCGCTCGTTTTATCAATCCAAAGAGGGGAGGTATCGCTGACGACGGTCATGCCCCGCGGAGACGATCCAAAGCCGACAGGTCGTCCTGAAATTCCTCCAGTGAGGTGCCGGGCCAGGCGTCATGGGCGGAGAGGAAATCTTCCGTCTCCCATGGGGACTCATGGCCCAGGATATCGCCGACCTCGGCCCTCGAAAACTTGCCGGACCGATACCCTTCCGCCGCCAAGCTCTCCAGAGCGACACGCGGCAAATCCTCCCACGCCCGGTGGAGCAGGTCAGAGATGCGGTCGGGCAAATGCAGAGTGACGGTCATCGACTTCGGTAAGGCCCTTGGATACTACGCGAGTCATGGCGCCTTGGCAATCGTCCCCAACTTCACTTCCCCGACTCCTCCTCGCCCACCTGCGACTTGTCCCAGAAGGCGGCGAAGAAGATCGCGGCGATCACCACGGCCATGATCGCGGGGAAGGTCCAAAAGGCCTTCCACTGGCTCATCGCGTTGGAGATCAGCGAGGCGTCGACGCCCTCGGGCATGTTGACCGAGAACATCTTGGCGAGTTTGCCGAAGAAGGACAGGGATTCCTCCCCGCGGGCGGCGGTGATCGCCTCGCCGAGGGGGGCGGTCGCTGTCAGTTGGGTCGCGGTGCCATCCAGACCGAGCCATTTCTTGCCGAACACAATCGAATACCCGATCCACATGCCGACCCCCTGGGTCACGAAGACGAGCAGGCTCTGCGCCTGTCCCCGCACCTCCTTCGGCGCGACATGGTCGGTGTACATGAAGCCCGTGACGAAAAAGAAGTCGTAGCAGATGCCATGCAGGGCGATGCCGAGGAAGATCATCCAGGCGACCTGGTCCGGCGCGCCGAAGGCAAAGAGCAGGTAGCGCACAAACCACGCCAGCATGCCCACGATGATCATCCATTTCACCCCGAGCCGGCGGAAAAAGAACGGAATGAGCAGCATGAAAAAGATCTCCGACATCTGCCCGATGGTCATGGTGGAGGCGGGCTGCTCAAAGCCGGCATTGGCGAGATAGGGCGCCGTCATCCCGAAATAGTAGGCCAGCGGGATGCAGATCAGGCCGGAGCACACGATGAAAACGAGGAAAGCCGGCCGGGCGAGCAGTTTCAGCGCATCGACCATGAGCAGAGCCCGGAGGTCGATCTTCTGGCCCTTGGCCGGAGCCGGGGTGTGCGGCAGGACAAAGCAGAACAACCCGAGCGCGACCGAGGCCACGGCCGCCATCTTCATGATGACGAGGTCCGCGCTCCAGCCGAAGCCGCCGACCATCAGACCGGCCGCGATCCACCCGATCGTCCCCCAGACCCGCACGCGGGGGAAATCGATGCGCTGCAGATGGCTGAACACGATCGTGTTGCCGAGCCCCAGCGTCGGCATGTAGCAGAGCATGTGGGCGAGGAAGAGCTTCGACATCAGTTCGCCGTTCCCCGCCTGCGCCGCGCCGCCGGCGAGGTAGATGAGCACGCCGCCGAGCAGGAAGAGCACGCCCATGATGATCTGGGAGGGGAAAAAGCGGTCGGCGATCACGCCCAGGAAGAGCGGGGCAAAGATGGCGCCGAGCGGCACGGCGGCGTAGGCGCTGCCGATGAATTCGCCCAGTTTCGCGACATCGAGGGCCACATTGATGGTCGAGAACCACGTCCCCCAGACAAAGAACTGGAGGAACATCATCAGGGAAAGACGGAACAGGGCGGTCATGGTCGGGGCGGGGGGGGCGTGAAACGTTCGTAAAAAGGCCGAAGCCGACGGGATGATGGCGAATAATCGCCCCACGCACAACGCGCGATTGCGCGGACGGGGAGGTTTTTAAGGCCAAGCCAGCGGGGCAGCGGTGGGGAGAGAGAGGGCGGAGCGCTGGTCGCCTGAGTCAGGAAAGGGGGGAGAAGGCTTCGTAGTCCGGAGCATTCGCGTCATTCGCGTTCATTCTTTTCGATTCGTGTTCACCCCGATCTCGCCGTGCGCGTGCCGTGGCTGTGGCTTTCAACACGAATGGACGCGAATGAAAAGAATGACGCGAATCGAATCGAATCGAATCGCAATGTTACTGAGAAAGCCCGATCCAATCTCAGGAAAGGCGGGGCACCAGGAGTGCGCAGGCGTTGTCTCAGGGAAAATCGCTCGACGCACAGCCCATTCGCGTCATTCGCGTTCATTCTTTTCCATTCGCGTTCTCCCGATCGATCTCGCCGTGCGCGTGCCGTGGCTGTCGGTTTCAACACGAATGGACGCGAATGAAAAGAATGACGCGAATCGAATCGAATCGAATCGAATCGAATCGAATCGAATCGAATCGAATCGAATTGCGACGATGCTGAGAAAGCCCGATCCGATCTCAGGAAAGGCGGGGCGCCAGGAGTGCGCAGGCGTTGTCTCAGGGGAAATCGCTCGCCGCACGGACCATTCGCGTCATTCGCGTTCATTCTTTTCCATTCGCGTTTGCCCACCCGATCTCGCCGTGCGCGTGCCGTGGCTGTCGGTTTCAACACGAATGGACGCGAATGAAAAGAATGACGCGAATCGAATCGAATCGAATCGAATCGCAATGTTGCTGAGACAGCCCGATCCGATTTCAGCAAAGGCGGGGTGCTTGGAGTGCGCAGGCGTTGTCTTAGGGGAATTCGCTCGCCGCGCGGACCATTCGCGTCATTCGCGTTCATTCTTTCCATTCGCGTTCACCCGCCCGATCTCATCGTGCGCATTTCCGGCTTGCCTGAGCGGTCACGCTTCGGCTAAAACGGTCCCATGAACGCCGTCAATCCCTCTCCCGCCTTTGGACGCCGCATGAAAGCGATCGCTTTCTGGGCCATCATTTTCTGGATCACCCTGATCAGCATCCTCATCTCGCTGATGATCTGGAATGCAGTCGACCGGGACTGGGTGATGCGGATCATCTGGACCGCCACCACGCTGACCATCGGGACGCTGCTGGTCTGCATGACCACCCTCGGCTTCGCGGCGGCGGAACAGGATGGCGAACGCCGCCGCCAAGAGGCGACCTTGGCCGGCACCGAGCCCGAGACGACCGCGACCCATCTGCGCGACGCGCTGGAGCGGGCCAAACAGGATGCGACTCCCAAGCTCTGAGCCTGGGCCCCGCCCGCCCGTTCCATGAGCCGATCCACCTCCTTGGCCCGGCTCACTTCTGCGCCTTGGCCCAACTGTCCCGCAGGCCCACGGTGCGATTGAACACCGGCGCTCCCGGACGCGAATCGCGCGCATCGACACAGAAATAGCCCAGCCGCTCGAACTGGAACGCCTCGCCCGGCTCTGCTGATCCCAGCGCGGGCTCGAGACGGCAGCCTTTCAGCACCGTCAGCGACCCGGGATTGAGGTGATCGAGGAAATCGCCCTCGCCCGCATCGGGATTCTCCGCGGAAAACAGTCGGTCATAGAGCCGCACTTCGGCCTCCACCGCGTGGCGGGCGCTGACCCAGTGGATGGTGCCCTTCACCTTGCGCCCGTCGGGCGGATTCTGCCCGCCGCGGGTGTCGGGATCGTAGGTGCAGCGCAGCTCGACCACGGTGCCAGTGGCATCCTTGACCACCTCCTGGCACCGGATGAAGTAAGCCGAGCGGAACCGCACCTCCGCCCCCGGCGAGAGGCGGAAATAGCCCTTCGGCGGCTCTTCGAGAAAGTCATCGCGCTCGATGTAGAGATCGCGGCAGAATGGCACCCGGCGCGTGCCCGCCGACTCCTGCTCCGGGTGATTGGCCACCTCCATCTCCTCCACCTGGTCCTCCGGGTAGTTGGTGATCGTCACCCGGATCGGGTCGAGCACGGCCATGCGGCGCGCCGCGGTGCGATTCATCACGTCACGGACCGCATTCTCCAGCAGCACGAAGTCGTTCGTGCTCTGGTATTTCGTCACGCCGATGGTGGCGCAGAAATTCCGGATCGACTCCGCCGGATAGCCGCGACGGCGCAGGCCGGACAGCGTGGGCATGCGGGGATCGTCCCAGCCGGCCACGTGGCCCTCGCGCACGAGCTGGAGCAGCTTGCGCTTGCTCATCACCGTGTAGGTCAGGTTCAGGCGGGCGAATTCATACTGCCGCGGGCGGGCCGGCACCGGCAGATTGTCGATGAACCAGTCGTAGAGCGGCCGGTGATTCTCGAACTCCAGGGTGCAGATCGAGTGCGTGATGTGCTCCAGCGCGTCGCTCTGCCCGTGCGCGTAGTCGTACATCGGGTAGATGCACCACCGGTCGCCGGTGCGGTGGTGGTGGGCGTGCAGGATGCGGTAGAGCACGGGGTCGCGCAGATTCAGGTTCGGGTGCGCCATGTCGATGCGCGCGCGCAGCACCCGCTCGCCGTCGGCGAACTCGCCCGCCCGCATCCGGGTGAACAGGTCGAGACTTTCCTCCGCCGGCCGGTCGCGCCACGGGCTCGGCGTGCCGGGTTCGGTCAGGGAGCCGCGCGTCTGGCGGATCTCCTCGGCCGACTGCTCATCCACGTAGGCCTTGCCATCCCGGATCAGTTGGACCGCCCAGTCGTAGAGCTGCTCGAAGTAGTCGGAGGCAAAATACAGGTGCTCGCCCCAGTCGAAGCCGAGCCAGCGGATGTCCTCCTGGATGGAATCGACGTATTCCTGCTCCTCCTTCGACGGATTGGTGTCGTCGAAGCGCAGGTGGCAGCGCCCGCCATACTCCCGGGCGATGCCGAAATTGAGACAGATCGACTTGGCGTGGCCGATGTGCAGGTATCCGTTCGGCTCCGGCGGAAAACGCGTCACGATCGACTGATGCCGGCCGCTGGCCAGGTCTTCGTCGATGATGTCGCGGATGAAATCGCGGTGGGCTTTGTCCGGGGAGTCGCTCATGCAGGGTGAGGGGGAAAAGGGTCAAAATGCCCTGCGACAGCGGCTCGGCAACGGAAAACTCGGCCGGGGCAACCCCAGAGATTTACGCATCAGAAGCGGGCGATCCGGATGGTACGGACCCTCCAGCAGATTCAGGGAGGCCAGCAGATTTTTTTTGGATGGGTAAGCCTGAAGCCAGCGAAGGAAGCCCACGGAAGGCACGGAAAGGCACGGAAAGGCACGGAAAAAAGGCCGATGGGAGAAGCCGATCAATCTCTCCCAAAAAGGCGAGCTTCAAAAAGCCCTTCAAAACCTGAACCTTCCGTGAAATTCCGTGCCTTCCGTGGGCTCACCTCCACCGTTCCAGCGGTAAACCGGACCCGAATCTGCTGGCCTCCCTGAATCTGCTGGAGATCCCCCGGCAGGACGAGCCCTGGCAACGAACCAGGCCAGGTTGGCTTCCAGCAGATTCAGAAAGGCCAGCAGATTTTTTTGGATGGGTAAACCTGAAGCCAGCGAAGGAGGCCCACGGAAGGCACGGAAGGCACGGAAGGCACGGAAGGCACGGAAGAAATGTGCCGATGGGGTAGCCGATGAAACTCTCCCGGAAAGGCGAGCCTCAACAGCCCTTCAAAACCCGAACCTTCCGTGGGCCTCTCATCCACCTTTCCAGCGGTAAACCTGACCCGAATCTGCTGGCCTCCCTGAATCTGCTGGAGATCCCCGAGAAGTCCCGTGCAGCCAGGGCTCCGGTCTCTGATGCAACCGGGTATCATCGCCGATCAGACCCTGTTGCATCGGCGATGATACCCTGTTGCATCGGGAATCCGGGCGGGCTTTTAGTGCGGCTAACCCAAGTTCGTCAGTTCGGAAGAACGAATCACGGAAAATCAGGGGCTCCAGGGCCGTCAGGGGGTGTTTTTTGGCACTACATTTTGCACGATTTTCGGCGCGCTCGGCAGATCCAGGCCCAAGCGATGCAGCAACTCCGCCACCATCCGGTCAGGCCGCGCCACCACCCGTAGGCGCAAGTCCGTCGCCCGGTCTTCCCCCTCCACTCTCACCGGTAACACCACATCCATACTGCGCACCGTGGACACTTCTTTGATCAATTGCCGCGCACAGTCGCCCAATCCTTTGCCCCGCATCCACATCTCAAGGGTCCGCCACAGCGCGAGGGTCAAAAAACACACCAGGATATGCGCCTCCACTCGGTCTTCCCTCTGATGAAAGACGGGTCGCAGGTTCAGGTCGCTCTTGCTGATTTTAAAACACTCCTCGGCTTGCGTCAGATGGATATACCAACGCCACAACTGCGCGGGGTCTTTCTCCGTGCAATTGGTGCGCAATAAATAGGCGCCGTGGGCCAGTTCGGCCCAACTCTGGCGCTCGGTCTTTTCCTCGATCCTCAGTCCACAGGCGCGCCCCGCGGCGTCGCGCTCGACTTGCACGGCGATGAGTTTTTCGGCTCCGGGATAGCGCCCCAGCCACCGGCCAATGCGGCAGCCGACCTTGACCACATCCTTGGCGGGCCGCCGGCGCAGGCTGGCGTCGGTCTTGTGCAACTGGGCCAACAGCCGCTGGCGCTGCTGGTCGAGCATGGCGGCTTCCTTCTGCCGCCGGTCGGCGGAGCGGCACAGCACGTATTGCTCGCTCCCACCGCCGTCGGGATGCTCGACGAGTTTGACCTCCACGCCGGGCTGCACTTCGGTCCAGTCGCTTTCCTCCAGCAGTTGGGCCTCGTGGCGCCGCATCTGCTGTTTGGGCAGGCCCACGATGTAGCGGGCGTCTCGCTCGCGCAGAAAATCGAGGTTGTCTTCGCTGACCATGCCGCGATCCATCACCCAGATGCGCTTGGCCTGGCCGTATTTCTTTTCCATCATCTCGATCATGTCCTCGACGGTGCTCACGTCGGCGGTGTTGCCGGCGAAGACTTCATAACCGATGGGCAGGCCCTCGGGCGTCACGACCAGACCGATGTTGACCTGCTTGCAATCGGATCGCTGGTCGCGGGAGTATCCGCGTTTGGCTTTGGGGTTGCGCTCGGCTTTGCCCTCGAAGTAGGTGCTGGTCACGTCGTAGAGCAGGAACTCGAACTCGACGCCGAACCAGCTCTGGTAACGCTCGAGCAGATGCCGGCAGAGGCGGTCTTTTTGCCCGAGCAACACATCGAGGCCACGGTAGAGCCGGGCGTCGTTGATCTGGGTGAAGGGCACGCCGAGCAGGTCCTCCAGGGCGCTGTCGGCATACCAGCGTTCGGCGACTTCCAGTTCGCTTTGGTTGCCGCAGAAGCGGGCCACGGTGAGGATGCAGGCGATCAGCTCCCAGGGCACCGCCTCGCGGCCGGGCTCGATGAGGTCGCGCAGCAGGGTGTGGAGGCCGAGGCGGCGCCAAAGGGCCAGGGCGAGGTAGGCTTCGCCAAAGTCACGCACGCGCTCGACGCGCAGGCCGCGGATGTCGACCTCCGTCCAGTGGCGGCGGGGTTTGGCGGGCTCGGAATCGGCGGCGGAGGGTGGGTCGGCGAATTCGCGCTGAGCGGGGGCCGGAGGCCGACCTTCGAGCAGATCGCCGATGTTCTCCCAGCCGAGGCGTTTGTCCTCGTCGAGGCCGGGGGCTTTGCCGAGATGGGCGACCAGTTCGTGGCGCGGTCCCTTGGTGGTGCGGACGGTGCGCAGGAGCGACCAGTATTCGTAGGTCTCGCCGAGGTAGGTGCGGCGGTTGCGGCGGAGGAACATGGGGCAATGTCCACAGCGGCGCCTGGCCGGGCAATGGGGTCTTCTCCACTACATGGGCGTTTGACGGGTTTGGGAACGAAAGATCAAGGCATCCAGCGCGAAAAGGGGGGTGAAAATTCTTCAAAATCGACCCAACTGCCGAACTTGGGCTAAATTGCATCTTGCAATAACGGTCTCGGGCGATATGGTCGCCGCGTGACTTCCCCTGCCAGACTGGTGCTGACCGGTGCGCTGATGCTTTCGATCGGCGCGCAATGGGTGGTGCTGCAAGGGGTGGCCTGGGTCGGGATGGCGGTCAGCTACTCGATCCGGGAGGGCTCTGTGACGGAAGGCCTCAGCCAAACGTTTGACGGAAAACACCCGTGCCCGCTGTGCAAGGCGGTGAAACAGGCGGCTCTGGAGTCCGAAAGCCAGCCGTCGGCTCCGACGCCGAAGCCGGAAGGGAAGCCAAACAAAGTGGATCTCTGTCTGTTCACTCCGATCCGACTGTTCGCTCCGTCTCCCGGCCGATTGCCGGTCGAGTGGGAGTCGCGCACCGGCCTTTCTCCTCACGTCGAGGAGCCGGATGCTCCGCCGCCAGACGCGCGCGCCTGATCGGCCCACATCTCCTGTGATGCCCTGCCGGAGTGAATGCTCCGGCTGTCTCCGCGTCTGCGACTGGCTTGCCCTGTCGGCTGGCGCTGGTCTCCCTCTATCTGCAGGCATCGCGCGTGTCCCGGTGGGCCGGTGTACAGACCATTTCCCCGGCAGAGCAGAATGGGTCAGCAATGCCGGGGAGACTCCGCCGAGTGGCGGACGCCCGTCGGTCTGGATGCGTCCTGGCTGACGGGCGCAGGGAGACTGCGTTCCTGACCCTATCCAACCGGTTTGTTCTTTATCCTAATTCATTTGTTCATCCATGATTGCTCCGATTTCCATCCGCTTTCGACCGGCCTCATGTCTTCATCGCTGCCTGGTCGGGCTCTGTCTCGGCCTGCTGCTGCCGGTGGTGATGCCCGGGCGGGCGGTGGCGCAGGCGCCGTCGGTGACGGGATTCGAGGCCCGGCACACGCACCCGGTCGATCTGACGCCGGATGGTGCGCGACTGTTGGCGGTGCACTCGGAGGCGGCGATGCTGAGCGTCTTCGATGTCTCGGGTGGCCCGGCGATGCTGGTGCGTCTCGGGCAGGTGCCGGTAGGGCTGGAGCCGGTCAGCGTGCGGGCCAGGACAAACAATGAGGCGTGGGTGGTGAGTGAGGTGTCGGACACGGTGACCATCGTGCTGCTCGATGGCGGCGTCGGCACCGTGGCGGGGGTGTTGCCGACGGGAGATGAGCCGTCGGATGTGGTTTTTGCCGCGGGCAAGGCATTCGTGAGTTGCGCGAGAGATCACGAAATCTGGGTCTATGATGTGGCCACGGGCGATCTGCTCGACCAGATCGCGGTGGAGGGGCTGAGTCCGTCGGCTCTGGCGGTGAGTCCTGACGGCAATCGGGTGTTTGCGGCTTTTTTGCTCTCTGGAAATGGCACCACGGTGCTGCCGCGCGACCTGGCTACGGCGCCGGGCAGCCCGACGAATGGGAATCTGCCGCCGGCGCCGCAGACGACGCAGATCGTGCCGGCGAGCGATGCGCGGATCACCTACACGGTGGTGGATCACGACATCGCCGAGATCGACACGGTGACTCACTCGGTGGTGCGCTACGTCGGGTCGGTGGGCACGAATCTGATGGGGCTGGCGGTGCGTCCGGACGGCAGTTCGCTGTGGGCGAGCCACACGGAGGCGCAGAATCTGATCGCCACCGAGCCGGCTCTGAACGGACGCTTTGCCCTGAGTCGGCTGGGCGTGATCGACACGACCTCGGGGGTGGTCGGGACGCATGATTTGAATCCGGGTGTCGATCTGGACCTGCTGCCCAACCCCGCGGCGCAGGCGACCGCGCTGTCGCAACCGACGGCGATGGTCTTCGAGCCGGGCGGTGCCCACCTGTGGGTGGCGGCGTTCGCGAGTGATCGGATCGCGCGGGTGGCGGCGGCCGATGGCTCGGTGGTGGAGCGGGTCGATGTGCGGATCGGCGGCTCGGGTGATGCGGATGAGATGCGCGGGCCACGGGGCGTGGCGTGGCAGGCGGCGACGGGCCGGCTTTATGTGCTGAACAAGATCAGCCAGACGCTGAGCGTGATCGACACTCTGGCACCGGTGCCGGCGGTGGTGGCGGAGACCCCGCTGAGCGAATACGAGCCCCTCCCGCCGGCGGTGAAAGCCGGGCGGGGCTATCTGTTCGATGCCCGCTTGAGCGGAAATGGGCTGGTATCCTGCGGGATCTGCCATCTCGATGCCGACCGTGACGGTCTGGCCTGGGATCTCGGTGATCCTGCGGGTGATCTGCAAACGGTGCTGGGGGCGAATCTCTCGATCCACGACACCACGCCGCGCACCCGGGTGATGCATCCGATGAAGGGACCGATGACGACCCAGACGCTGCGAGGGATGCAGACCGGGGCGCCCTTCCACTGGCGCGGCGACCGGGCGACGATCGCGGATTTCAATCCCACTTTCCCCAACCTGCTGGGCGGCGAGCCGATCGAGGCAGGAGACATGGAGAACCTGACGGCGTATCTCATGACGCTGCGGCACCATCCGAATCCCCACCGCAATCTCGACCGCACGTTGCCGGCGAGTTTCGGCTCTGGGAATCCCACGCGGGGGCGGGATCTGTTCAACGATCACCTCAAATCGCACTGCATCACCTGCCACGCCCTGCCGACGGGATCGGACAACAACATCGACCTGCCTCAGGAGGCCGGGCTGTCCCAGCCGGTGAAGACCCCGCCCCTGCGGACGGTGTATCAGCGGCTTTTCCTGAATCCGCAGCCCGGTGCGGTGTCCCTGAGCGGGTTCGGCCTGCTGCACGATGGCACCGGCTTCGAGCTGCCGATCGTGCATCCCTACGTGTTGGACAATCTCAGCACGTTGCAGGAGCTGCGCGACGTGTCGGCCTTCATGATGTGCTTCGATACCGGCACCGCCCCGACGGTCGGTCTGACCCGGCTCGCCGGGGTGTGGAATCGGACCGACGCCGGTCTGCTGGACGGCATCGCCCTGCTGGAGACCCGGGCCGCCACCACGGACTGTGAACTGGTGGTGCGCGGGGTGCGACAGGGCGTGACGCGGGCCTGGCACTACGACAAGGCGAGCCAGAGCTATCGATCTGACCGGGTCGAAGAGGGTCTGGTCGCACGGGCTACCCTGTTGAATGAGATCAGCGGCGCGGAGACGCTGGCATTCATGGGCGTTTTCCCCGGGCAGGGGCAGGCCATGGGCGGCGATGCCGATCTCGACGGGGTGCGCGATGGGAATGACCCGAGTCTGGCCACTTACGACGGGGCGCCGAGGATCGTGTCTCCGCCCCGCAGTCAGGCGGCGCCTCCGGGAGGGACGGTGACGCTGCGGGTCGCCTTCCAGGGCGGCTCGGCCACGGTGGCGTGGTATCGCAACGGCATTCTCCTCGATGGCGAGACAGGGGCGGAGCTTGTGCTCGATGCTCTGGTGTCGGGCGATGCGGGCAACTACCATGCGACGGTGACGAACAGCCTCGGCACCGCGACCAGCAGCGTGGCGCGGGTCGATGTCTATGCCGCGCCGACGATCAAGACGCCGCCGGTGCCGCGGGCGGTGATCGAGGGCCGGAGCACCTTCCTGGCAGTGGCCGCGACCGGCAGCGCACTGGCCTACCAGTGGTATCGGAATGGCAAGGCGGTGGCCGGAGCCACGGCGGCGGTGCTGATGTTCCCCGGGGCTCAGGGCGCGGACGACGGCGACTACTCGGTGGCGGTGAGCAACGGCGCCGGCTCGGTGAACAGCATGCCGGTGAGACTGACGGTGATCCAGCGGCCGGTGATCGCCACCCCGGTGACACTGCCGGCGGCGATCGTGGGTCAGGCCTATCTGGCGCCGCTCACGGCGGCGAACGCGCCGACGCGGTTTACCGTCGTGGGATTACCCAAAGGGCTGTATGTGCCGAAGGGCCGGCTGGAGATCGCCGGGCGGGCGCTGGTCAGTGGTGTTTTCCCCGTGCGCATCACGGCCTACAACGCGGCCGGCTCCAGCGGGGTGGCGGTGACGGCGAATCTCGAGGTCAAACCATTCCCGGTCGCGGCCACGGGGATCTACGAAGGCAGCCTGCCGCGCCATCCGGCTTTGAACGACGGACTCGGAGGACATGTGATGGTGAATACGAGCGGCCTGTCGGTTTTTAGCGGCGTGCTGCGACTGGGGCGGGGGGGCTGGCGCCTGCGTGGCCAGTGGACGGTCACGGAGACCGAGGGGCCGAAAGTCACACTGCCGCTGCCGCGCAAGGGCCTGCCGCCGCTGTCGCTGGTGCTGGAGATCGACGTGAACACCCGCACCCTGAGCGGCCGCGTCGAGGACGGCACCGAGTCGTGTCCGGTGACAGGGGGGAAGGCTATCGCCGATCCGCTGCCCTTTGCCGGCAATCACAATGTGGCGCTGCTGGTGCCGCTGGCGTCGGAGGGCGACCCGGCCGTGCCACAGGGCGATGGCTTCGGCGGATTCGTGGTCACGCCAAAGGGCGTCGCGGTCGGTGCGTTGACGCTGGCCGACGGCTCGCTGGTCCGCTTTGCCGGCATGGTCACCGAGGGGGGCAGGGTCCATCTCTTTCAACCGCTTTATCGGGGCTGGGGCTCGCTGCTCGGTCAGTTGACGCTGGTGCCTGGCGGGGGGCATCGGCTGGCGGGTTCGGCATTGAGTTGGCGAAAAGATATCCAGCCCCTGCCGGGCCGTCTCTATCCCGGCGGTCATGGCACGCTCGATCTGCGCGTGCTCGGGGGGCTGCATGTCATACCGGCGAAGGGCGAAACCATCGTCGGACTCGGGCGGGCCGGCCTGGCTTTCACCGAGGGCGGTGCTCCCGACCCGGCGACGCGGCTGGATGTGGCGGAAATCGTTTTCCCGCCCCTGAATCCCTCGCGCGGGATCATCGCGGGTGCCAATCCCGGCTACGTCGGAGTGGCCATGCTGCCGGGGGCGGGGATCAAGTTTGCCCCGGGGGTCACCGGTCTGTTCGCCGGCTCCTTCGCCCTGCTCGATCCCGATACCACGGTGCTCGGAAATCCCGTGCGACTCCGCAAGGCGGCCTTCCGCGGCATGATCGTGGACGATGGCAGCGGTCCGCGGGGCTACGGCCACTTCCTGCTGCCCAAGATGCCCGAGACCGGTCCTCCGGCGACCACGCTGCGCACCTCGCCTTTTCTCTCCGGACGTGTCCGACTGAATCCGCTGCCCTGATCGGCGCGGACTCGACCCACCCCTTTGCTGACCCTGACCCAACCAGATAAACAAAAAACCGAATGACAGCCTCCGGGCGCCTGTCCCTGTCGCTGCCAGATCAACGAACAATATGAAGATGAAACGACCTCCCGGACGGCTGCTGCTGGCAGCAGCCAGTCTGACTCTCGGGTGTTCCGGCGCGATGGCCGGCACCATCACCAACACCGATCCAGCGGCCGGTGGCGTCGGGTATGCACACACCGTAGCCCTGGACGCCAACGACTCCGCAGGTCTGTCCAATCACGTGGGCGCCTGGAGCTGGGAGGACAATTCCTTGTTAGCGCCCGGCGAGCCGCCGGTCGGCTGGACGCACACCTCCCGCTGGGTCGCGCTGACCCTGCAGCGGCCCACGGTGTTGACCATCACGATGACTCGCGATGCCAATGTCCCGTGGCCGAGCGGCAGCAATCCCGACCGCAAAGCCTCGGTTGCCTCGATGTATCCATCGCTGTCACTCTGGCAGGGATGGGACAATGACGGTGCGGACGATCACACCTACAACAACCGGGGGAATGTCGCCTGGGCCGAAGATTTGGTCTATTTGGACCACATCGACAACGCAACCCAGGAGACGATCCAGCGGTCCTGGGTCCTTCCTGCCGGAAATTTCACTCTCGCTCTGGGCAGCAATGCGCCCGCCAATGACACGGATCGTCAGGGCTTCAGCATCGCGTTCAGCACATCGACCGCCGCGGCCGCTGATCCGGCGGCGGGCGGCGTCGGCTATGGCCGCACCGTGGTGGTCGATCGTACCGATGGAGGATCGTTCTCCGAACACGTTGGCGCCTGGAGCTGGGAGGACAATGCCCTGTTTGCTCCCGGGCAGCCGCCCGTCGGCTGGACCCACACCTCGAAGTGGGTGGCCCTCCGGGTGCTCCGCGACACGGTATTCACAGTCACCATGCAGCGCGATGCGAATGTTCCGTGGCCCAGCAATGCCGATCCGAATCGCAAAGCCGACACCTCCTCGATGTTTCCGTCCCTGACGGTCTATCAGGGCTGGGACAACGACGGCTCCGACAACCACACCTACAACAACCGCGGCAACGTCGATTGGGCCGAGGACCTCGCCTACCTCGATCATGTGGACAATTCCACCGCGGCGACGATCACCCGCAGTTGGTTCCTGCCGGCTGGTGATTACTCTCTCGCCCTCGGTAGCAACGCTCCGGCGAACAACACGAACCGCCAGGGCTTCAGCTTCACCTATTCGACCCAGCCGTCGGCGGCGGTCGATCCGAAAGCCACGCCCGGCGGCGTCGGCTATGCCCGTACCCTCTCCGTCGCTGGCGGCGACGATGGGGCTTTCTCATCGCATGTCGGTGCCTGGAGCTGGGAGGACAATGCCCTCTTCGCCCCCGGTGAGCAGCCGGTCGGCTGGACGCACACGTCGAACTGGCTCGCGCTGAATGTCGAGGAAGACGCCTTCTTCACCGTGAAGATGGAGCGCGACGCCACCGTCCCGTGGCCCAGCAATGCCGACCCGAACCGCAAAGCGGATATCAGCTCCATGTTCCCCTCGCTGACGATCTATCGCGGCTGGGACAATGACGGAGGCGACAACCACACCTACAACAACCGCGGTCGCGTCGCCTGGGCGGAGGACCTGCGCTACCTCGACCATGTGGACAACTCCACCCGCGACGGCATCACCCGGACCTGGCGCCTGCCCCGCGGACAGTACAGCCTCGCCCTCGGGAGCAATGCCCCCGCCACCAATCCGCTGCGGCAGGGCTATCGGCTCAGCTATACCACCGATGCTTTCGCGCCCATCTTCACCGGCGATCCGGCGGCTGGCGGAGTCGGCTATGCCCGTGTCATCACCGTGGGCAGCGGCGATACCGGCACGTTCTCCGATCACGTCGGCGCCTGGAGCTGGGAGGACAATGCCCTCTTCAGCCCCGGACAGCCGCCCGTCGGCTGGACCCACACGTCCAACTGGGTCGGCGTACACATCACCGAGCCGCTCACCCTGGACATCACCATGACCCGTGATGCCACGGTTCCCTGGCCCAGCGGATCGAATCCCGATCGGAAAGCTGACACCAGCTCCATGTTCCCATCCCTGACGCTGTATCGGGGCTGGAACAACCACGGGTCCGACAGCCACACCTACAACAATCGCGGCGACGTGAGCTGGGCTCCCGATCTCGATTACCTCGATCATTTCGACAACTCGACCGCAGAGACCATCACCCGGTCCTGGACCCTCGCGCCCGGCTACTACACCCTCGCACTGGGCAGCAATGCCCCGGCGACGAACACCAACCGGCAGGGTTACGCCTTCAGTTGGACCACCTCCGCCGCCCGCTGGCTGCCGCCGCTGATCACCGGCCAACCCCGCGGGATCACCACCGTGGAAGGCCGGCGCGTCGTCCTCGGCGTCAGGGCCTCCGGCGTCGGACTCGGCTACCGGTGGTTCCACGATGGCGTCCCGGTGCCCGGAGCGGATCAGCCGACCCTCGCGATCGATCCGGCCACCGAAGGCGACGGCGGCGAATACGTCGCCGAAGTCCGCAATACCGCCGGCTGGGTGCTCAGCGATCCCGCCACCGTCACCGTGGTCGTCTCTCCCGACCTCGTGCCGCCGACTGTGCCGAGCCTGGCCATCGGGCAGAATGCCGCGTTCAGCTTCGGACCCGTGCCGAATGCCTACTACATCATCCAGGGACTGCCCCGCGGCCTCAGTTACGATCGCGTCACCGGCGCGATCATCGGCCGACCCGCCGTCTCCGGCCGATTCCCCATCGTCGTCACCCTGGTGAATGCCGCCGGCCGCAGCCAGCCCGTCACCGTGGAGTTGGTCATCGATGCCATGCCCGCGGGCACCACCGGCAATTTCTTTGCCGTGCTCGGACGCTCCGCCCTGGTCAATGACCAGCTCGGCGGCTGCATCCTCCTGCGAGTCAGCCCCACCGGAGCCTACACCGCTGCCCTGAAGCTCGGGATGCGCGGCTACAGCGCCAAAGGCATGCTCACCCTGGCTCCCGGCAGCGATTCGCCGACGGCGACCTTCACCATCACGCCTCCCGGCCGCGCCCCCATCACCGTGGATCTCACCATCCAGGGAGACAGCGGCGTCGCCGAAGGCACCGTCACCGATGGCAACGAGTCCCTCGAGTTTGCCGCGCGCCAGCCGCTCGACGACACCACCGCCTTCGCCGGACAGCACACCTTCGCCCTGTTGCCCGACCGCACCCTGGTGGGGAATGCCGCCGTGCCCCAGGGATACTCCGTCGGCGTGCTCCGCATCGATGCCGCCGGCCTCGCCCGCGGTGCCATCGCGCTCGCCGATGGTGCCACCGTGCCGTTCGCCAGCTACCTCGATGTCCACAGCCAGATACCCATGTATCTGCCGCTCTATCGCGGCGGAGGCTCCCTCATCGGCACCCTGCACGTCGACAACGACGCGGGTCATGGCGATCTCGCCCTGTCGGCCCTCGATTGGTTCAAGAACGCCCTGCCCGACAGCTCCAGAGAGCGCGTCTACAAAGACGGCTTCGGCCCGATGAGCCTCGACACGGTCGGTCGGCGATACGATGCCACCCTCCAGCCGCTCGATGCCCTGGGGCTCGCCGCCAATGCGGCCGGCAATGCTCTGATCACCTTCGAGGGGGGCGGAGTCACCGACCCGGCCACCCGGCTCGATGCCGTGGTCGAAGTCGTCGCGGGCGATGCCGCCCCGGTGAAAGTCGTCTCCGCCAATCCCGGTGCCCTCTCGATGCTCGTCCGGCGCTCCCTGCCCACCGCCGGTGTACCCGTGCGGCGGA
This sequence comes from Verrucomicrobiales bacterium, assembly GCA_016795505.1. Taxonomy (GTDB): domain Bacteria; phylum Verrucomicrobiota; class Verrucomicrobiia; order Verrucomicrobiales; family DEV007; genus JAEUHH01. Next base: position 34,720 of record JAEUHH010000063.1, read on the forward strand.
CCGGCTTCTCCGGCGGCGTCTTCACCCTGGTCGATGCCGATGCCACCGTCACCCCGGCGGTGAACCGCACCCGGCAGTCCGTCTTCAAAGGCCTCATCGTCCACGATGGCGACAGCCCGAAGATCTACGGCTACTTCCTGCTCCCGCAGATGCCCAGCGCCGGTCCGCCGGCCACCAGCCTCCGGACATCGCCCATCCTCTCGGGGAATTTCCTCCTCGAGCCCCACACCCCCTGATGTCCCGCCCTTCCTCGGGTAGTTAAAAAAAGTGGGGGGTCGGGTCGATCCATCGGCCCGGCCCCCCATGGACCCGGAGGAGAAAAGAACACCCACCCACACCACCGATTCCCCCTTTTGCCCGCCATGTCGTCGATTCGCCGCTTCCTGCCGCTGCTGGCCGCCGCCGCCGCCGTCCTCATCATCGGCCGCCAGCCCGCCGCCGCCCACCATGGGCGCGACTTTCTGCTCGTGCAGGACTACTACCTGCCCGGCCTGCTCGACGGCGTGCTGGTGAATAATTTCGAAGCCACCCGCACCGATACCGACTTCGAGTACGGCCTCGAGCCCGAGATCCTCATCGGCATCCTGCCACGCGTCGCCGTCGGCGTCTCCGTGGGCTTCGTTGACCAGCCCGGCGCCGGCTGGACCTACGACTCCGTCATGCCCTCCGTCCACATCCAGATCACGCCGCCCGATTCCGACTTTCCCATCCGCCTCGCCGTGTCCGCCGCCTACGAGTTTGCCTCGGGGGATGGCGCCGCCGGCCATCTCCATGGCAGCCCGGCCGCCATTTCCTCAAAAAGCGCCTCTTCCGCGAAAGGCCGCCCCGCCACCTCATCCACCCGCCGACGGAGTAGCCAGACTTCCTCCTCGAAAAGCAGCGGACCCTCCTCCAGCCCAAAACCCCTCGTCGCCACCCCGTCCAGCCCGCCGGTCGAGAGCTACTCGGCTCCCGGCGATGGCGGCGTCGTCCCCGCCGTGGCCTCCACGCTCGACAGTGGCACCGCCCCCAGCACCGGCACCGACCTCGGGCCCGACGCCCCGCCTGGCGGCACCCCCGTCCACGATCACAGCAGCCATGACCATGGCAGCCACGACCACGGCAGCAGCGCCGGCCCGGCCGGCGGCACCGATCCTGCCGCGACCGGCGCCGATCCCGCCCAGGCCGAAGGCGCGGGCCACGACCACACCGCCGGCGGCGACAGCCATCACCACGGCGGCTCCAGCATCCACAGCCACGGGCAGGATGCCTTCATCGGCCGACTCATCCTCGAGGCCGACCTCACCGACGCCGACAAACTCGTGCTGAACCTCCTCAACGTCACCCCCGCCGAGGGCGAAGGCGCCTGGGGCTATGCCGCCGGCGTGCGGCACAACCTGACCCACCAGTTCTCCCTGAGCCTCGAGGCCATGGGCGACTTTTCCGAGGATGGCTACCACGAGATCAATGTCGGCGCCTTCCTCGTGCCCGACCATCACATCACCCTCCGCGCCGGCGTCGGCTTCGGCCTCACCCCCGCCAGTCCCGATCTCGCCCTCCGCGCCGGAGTCGTGTGGCGGTTTTGAGCCGCCGGTCCCGGATCAGATTGGCTTCCAGCAGATTCAGGGAGGCCAGCAGATTTTTTTGGATGGGTAAGCCTGAAAGCAGCGAAGGAGGCCCACGGAATGCACGGAAAGGCACGGAAAAAGAGGCGGAAGGGAAAAGCCGATCAAACTCTACCGGAAAGGCGAATCTCAAGAAATGATTCAAAACCTCCACCTTCCGTGAAATTCCGTGCCTTCCGTGGGCCCTCCTCCGCCTTTCCGGCATAAACCTGCCCCGAATCTGCTGGCCTCCCTGAATCTGCTGGAGATCTCCCGGCAGGACGAGCCCTGGCAACGGACCAGGCCAGATTGGCTTCCAGCAGATTCAGAGAGGCCAGCAGATTTTTTTGGATGGGGGTAAGAATGAAGGCAGCGAAGGAGTCCCACGGAATGCACGGAAAGGCACGGAAAAAGAGGCCGAAGGGAAAAGCCGATCAAACTCTCCCGGAAAGATGAATCTCAAGAACCCTTCAAAACCCGAACCTTCCGTGAAATTCCGTGCCTTCCGTGGGCCCACCTCCACCGTTCCAGCAGTAAACCTTACCCGAATCTGCTGGCCTCCCTGAATCTGCTGGAGATCCCCCGGCAGGACGAGCCCTGGCAACGAACCAGGCCAGGTTGGCTTCCAGCAGATTCAGGGAGGCCAGCAGATTTTTTTGGATGGATAAGCCTGAAGGCAGTGAAGGAGGCCCACGGAATGCACGGAAGGCACGGAAAAAATGAGCCGATGGGGTAGCCGATGAAACTCTACCGGAGAGGCGAGCCTCAAAAAGCCCTTCAAAACCCGAACCTTCCGTGAAATTCCCTGCCTTCCGTGGGCCCACCTCCACCTTTCCGGCGGTAAACTGGACCGGAATCTGCTGGCCTCCCTGAATCTGCTGGAGATCCCCTCAACCACCCCAATTTCCGATGCAACAGGGTTGCCTCGCCGAGGCAACCCTGTCTGATCGGAGAACCAACCGTGTCTCATCGCACCACCCATCAGGTGCCCAATACCTTCGTCACCACGGGCGAGGCGGGGCCGGCACCGGCGACGTTGTTGGGCTCGATATAGACCGAGATCGTCTCGCCGGGGGTGAGGTTGCGCAGGGTGTAGGACAGATCCCGCGCGTCGGCCACATTCACGTAGTCCGGGTCGATGCCTTCGCGCTTCATGAAAATGCGGAAATACTCCACTCGCGTCGCATAGGGCCATTCCAGCAGTTCGCGACCGGCACCGGCGGACGTCATCACCAGCGACGCCACGCCCTCGGGCGGCGTCGGATTGGCGGGAATGTTCAGGCCGAACGCCTCCCACCGCGGATCGTCATCCGCCAGCCGGTCGTCGATCTCGGCGATGGTGGCCGACACCTCGTCGTAGAGGGCATCGACATCCGCGTCGCGGACCTGCTTGCAGGCTGCCTGCTCGGTCTTGCGCGAGGCGATCAGGGCCTGGGCGGTCTCCATCTGGCCGCTCAGGGCGAGCGCCGCCGCGGCGGTGATCTCCAGCGGGGGCTGGTTCTTGCGCGGCATCGAGGTCTCATAGCCCGCATGGGAGGCCAGATAGGCGCGGGCCGCCAGCAGCAGCACCTGCCGGGCATCGTGCGAGCGCGGCACCGACGTGGTGCCCTGGGGAAAGCCCGCCGCCACCCAGTCGGAGCTGGCCGCCTTGCCATGGATGCTCTGGAGCACCTTTTGGTAGCCGTAGAGCCATTCTTTCACCGCTCCGTCGCTGAGCAGGCTCAGCGCCTCCACGGCGTCGTCCGTGGCGGTCAGGCATTCGCGGTAGAGGCTTTGCGAGCCCTTGTTGGCCGGGGTGCCCGGCGGCTCGGCCGGGTCGCCGATCAGCTTTTTGAGGCGCAGATCCATCTGCGGTGCGAGGTGGTGGTGCAGGCCGACGGCGCCGCCGATGGCGGTCTGGCCCGCTTTGATTTTGGTCGCCAGGGCGACGAGGATGATCCGGTTGGTGGGTGTGGCGTTGCTGCTCATGATCGTGTGTTTTTTGGGTTTGTTGGATGGGGTCTCAGAGGGGTCGTCGGGGGGCGGTTGATAGCCGGGATCGCCGGGTTCGAGCACGTAGGATGGCGATCCCCAGTAGGCATTGGGGTCGTCCCATTTCGTTCCGTCGTCCCAGCGTAAGATTCTCATAAAGCGTGAGTTAAGCGGTTGGAAGCCAGCCTGGAACACCCGAATGCACGTCGTGCAGAGGGCCGACCAGACCTCACTAACCCCTCGGTGCGGCGTGCAGAGGGGCGTTTGGATTCTGATCGGCCCTCTGCACGCCGTGCGGAGGGGCGTTTGGATTCTGATCGGCCCTCTGCATGCCATGCAGAGGGGCGTTTGGGTTTCGATCGGCCCTCTGCACGCCATGCAGAGGGGTGTTTGGATTCTGATCGGCCCTCTGCACGCCGTACCGAGGGGTTAGTGAGGTCTGGTCGCCCCAATGTACGGCGTGCAGAGGGGGCAAAAAGGCGGTCCAGACCAGCCGTCCGCCGTCCGGAGGGAGGGGGAGACACCATTGTCCCCAGCGACGCCCACCCGATGCGCCTGACAGGCGCCGGAAAGGAGAAAAAAGCCGGCCCGGCCCCGACGGACAGGGAAGCTACGGCAGCGATGGAGAGGGGAGAGGGCATCGCAGGCGCGATTGCAGAGGATTTTCGGGAAAAAGGCAAAACAAAAATGGAAAAGCTGAAATTTTTTTTTGGGGTACGCATCGGCAGTGGGTAAATCGGCCGCCAGCGGGCATCATCGACGGTCCCGCCGGGCTGTTTTGCCTGAGTGGCGGGCAGCCACCTGCGCCAGCCAGCCGACCTGAACCCGATGGGAAGTGATTGGCCAGTGTCCTTGGACTGGCCGTGGCGGCTGATGCTTTCCTGCGGGCGGTGAGCAGCGGTGGCCGTCCCGAGGGGCCGGCAGGTCCGGGCCGTGAAATGACCGAGGGAATGATTTCGCAAGAATCCGGTAGATCAACAACCGGATAGGCGCGCTCTGCGAGAAAAATCCTTGGCAGCCCAGTACTCTGCCGCTACTCTCGATCAGGATCGCTCGACGGATATCACGGCGGGTGATTATACGGACAAAGACTGTTGTGCGGAAGGGATAACACTTAAGCTGTAAGAAAATAAATATGCCCGCAGAAAGATTAATAGGAGAAGTCGTCTTCTTTACCGATTACAGGGGTTATGGATTTATTCGCTCTGGCAGGACCGAGTACTTTGTGCATACTTCCACAATCCATCAGCTTGGGAATGCTTCGCTCGATCCGGGAGCTCGGGTCGAATTTACCCCTAGAGAAGGTCGGAAGGGACCTATGGCAATCGACGTGCGCGTCCTTGCTTCCGCGGACATCGATCCTGCTGATTCGGAGCGATGGGTCTTCATGAAGACCAATCCGTTTACCCCCCAGGATCCAGTCGTTGATCCCAGGCGATTCGCGGGGCGACGGGATCATTTTCATAACGCGGTTGATGCACTTTACAACTCTAAGAATATCTTGATCACTGGTCCGCGCGGCATGGGTAAGAGTTCGATCTGCTACCAATTGCTTTATCTTGCAAGTGGCGATAACACGCTGGCGGAAAAGCTTGGTATTGATCTTGGAGGTGAGAGCCTAAACAGGCTCACTGGTGATCACCGGTGCACTCCGGGTAATACCGTTGTTGATGTCTCCACATCATTATTGACAACGCTTCAAGCTAATCTTGGAGAACATATGCGTCTGAAGGGCCGCGAGACCGATTACAATGTTGATCTAAAGTATTTCAAGTTTGGGCAGAAAGAAAGCCTTGAGCCGCTATCGACAGGTGACTTAGCAACAATGTTTGCAATCGATATTGATCGAGTTTTCAAAGCAATTGGAGGCGATGCGAGTGGCATTACTTTTCTTATTGATGAGGTTGATGTGCTTCTAGAAGATGTAGACCTTGCGCCATTCCTAAAGGCAACGATCGAGCGTTTGCGGCTAAACCACCATCTCTCCGTCTCCTTTATCATAGGCGGTGTTACCGGGAGTGCCACAAACCTCCTCATACAGCACCCTTCGGCTGGGCGTCTTTTTGAAAATATAGCGATAGGACCGATGCAGAACGGCGAATTGAGTGAAATTATTGATTTGTGTCTTGAGGGTACTGGTGTCGAGATAACTGAACATGCCAAGAATAAGGTTGTAGGTTTGGCTAACAACTTCCCGCAGCCTGTTCACTTAATTGGGTATCACGCATTCAGGCTCGATGCGGATGCTTTTATCGATGTTGATGACGTTGACAGAGCGAAGGGCTTTGTGGTTACGAACCTCAAGAAGCAAGAGTTTCAGGAACGTTTTGAACAGTTGATCCAAGGAGGCTCGCTTGATGTCACTCGAGTGCTTGCGCTGAGCAAGTATGAAACGGTTAATATGGGTTATTTCAAACGCCTCGTTCAGAAAATGTCCCTACACGCCATTTCGAGTGCCCTTGGTGAGCTCGAACGCCACGCAATCATTGAGCAACAAACGTCAGGAGTTTGGCGATTCACAGACCCATTGTTTAAAGTGTATTTGCGCTGGGCTCTCGGGATCGACGATGTTGAGGCAGGACGGCAACGAGGGCGTCAAGGGTCGAGGAGGCGATCAGGTAGCAATCATCGCCACTCGGACAGGCGTGATTTCGGTGTGGAAAAAAATCAGCCCAACAACCCAAGGCAGGGCAATCGCTGATGCGGCGGATCTCCTAAAATGTTACTCCGAAGTCGCCCATGATCGGATGATCTGGATGTTTTCTGCCGGGTCCAAAAGCCCCGGAAAGCGGATATGCTAAATACCCGCATCCCATCGCCACCCATCCCGCTCACACCGGAGCCAGCATCCATCCCGAGTCCACCACCTCACCGCAAGGCTGACGCCGACAGAAAACGTCCACTGTCCGGGTTCTCCGAGAGCGCCTCAGATCTACCGAAAGCAGCGACGCCCCCTCACGCCAAAAACGTTGCGCGGCGCATCCGCACGGCTTTGGCGAGGTCGTGGACCATGGCGACGGTGGTGTCCCAGCCGACGCAGGCGTCGGTGACGCTCTGGCCGTAGGTGAGGGCGGAGAGGTCGTCCATCTTCTGGGCGCCCTCGACGAGGTGGCTCTCGATCATGACGGCGGCGATGGCGGTCTCGCCGGCGGCGATCTGGGCGGCGATGTCGGCGGCGACGACGGGCTGGCGGCGGTAGTCCTTGCTGCTGTTCGCGTGGCTGCAATCGATCATGAGATAGGGATCGAGGCCGGCGGCGATGAGTTTCTGCTTGGTGTCGCGCACGGTGTCGGCGTCGTAGTTGGGTCCGGTGGAGCCGCCGCGCAGGATGACGTGGCAGGTGTCGTTGCCGGTGGTCTCGACGATGGCGGTATCGCCGGACTTGGTGACGGACAGAAAATGGTGGGGCTGGCGGGCGGCCTGGATGGCGTCGAGGGCGATCTGGATATTCCCCCCGGTGCCGTTTTTGAACCCGACGGGCATGCTGAGGCCGGAGGCGAGCTCGCGATGGATCTGGCTCTCGGTGGTGCGGGCGCCGATGGCTCCCCAGGCGACGAGGTCGGCGTAGTACTGGGGGGTGATGGAATCGAGGAACTCATTGCCGGCGGGCACGCCGCGGGCGGCGAGGTCGAGGAGGAGCTGGCGGGCGACGTGGAGGCCTTTGTTGATGTTGTAGGAATTGTCGAGGCCGGGGTCGTTGATGAGGCCTTTCCACCCGACGGTGGTGCGGGGCTTCTCGAAATAGACCCGCATGATGAGGCAGATGTCGTCGCGCACGTCCTCGGCGAGGGCGCGGAGGCGGTCGGCGTAATCCAGTGCGGCGGCGGGATCGTGAATGGAGCAGGGTCCGACGACGGCGAGGAGGCGATTGTCGCGGCCTTTGAGGATGGCTTCGGCCTGGCGGCGGGCATCGCTGACAAGCTCGGCGGCCTCATCGGTGATGGGCAACTGGTCCATCAGGATGGTGGGCGCAATGAGCTGGTGAAGGCTGGCGATACGGAGGTCGTCGGTAGGGATTGACATGGGCGGGGAATAAGGCGTGCATTGGCCGGTGAATAAAGGGAAAAATCAGCCGGGCGGGAATTGGGACGCGGGCTGACGCATCAAAGGCGCTGAGCCGGACGGCATGGGATCTCCAGCAGATTCAGGGAGGCCAGCAGATGGTCAGTCGGAGAGATCGGCGGACCTCTCTGAATGGGCTGGAAGATCAAGACCCTTCACCATTGCCCGCGGCTTTCATGGGGCAGGCTCTGGATCGGGACAGGGTGGAGGTCCCCGGTGGTCGGATACGATGCCGGGAGGTCAGGGGCAGGCGATCAGGACAACTGATCGATGCGCCAGATGGAGGTGGCTTGCCGGGCCATCCATTTCTGCCGGTCAGCGATGCGGTCCGGTGTCCAATCGGCATTCTCCGCCGCGATCTTGCGGGTGATGCTGAAATGACTGGCCTCGTAGTCGGGCCTTTTCTCTGCAAAGGAGCGGTTGCCGAGCCGGTGGTTTGTCGACCGGGCGAGCAGGGTGAGATTGCCGAGCCGGAAGGCGAGGGCTTCGCATTCGGCGTCGCTGAAGGTCTCCCAACCGGTGTCGGGATGCTCGGGAAGGATGTGCTCCAGGTTGAAGGTGTCGCTCTCGAAGTCGAGGTCTCCGCTGCCGGTGAGTCTTTTCTCCAGTTCGCAGAGGAGGTAGCGGACGACGCGGCGATTCCGCGACTGGGAGGTGCGGATGGACTTTTCGGCAAAGGCGGCGCGGAAGGCTTCGTCTCCGGGATAGACGGTGCGCATGGCTAGCAGGGCGCTGCCGACGTCGGCGATCTGTCCCTGGGATATTTTCTCCGCGACGGAATTGTAGACCCGCTCCTGCTCGCTGGTGGGTTGGGCGCCGATGACATTGTAGCGAAAGGAGATGACCATGCAGGCCCGGAGCAGGGTGTCGAAGTCGGAGTCGCTGAATTGGCGCAGGCCGGCCAGGATGAGGGGAAAGGGCTGGCGGACGCTGAACATCCGCAAGTCGCCGGCGAGTTCCTTCCGCGTTCGTGACCAGTGGGAGGTCTCGGGCTGGGTGAGGGCCATGTAGGTGTCCACGTCCTCCTCCATGGCCCGAATCAGGGCAAAGGCGGCCTCCCGGCTGGCGATGTGGCCGCGGATGACTTTGAACAATTCGGTCTGGCGGACAAAGGGGTGGCGGCTGTTCCAGTGGACCCGCAAGAAGTCGGGAAAGCTCTCGCTGCCGAGGCGACCCACGATGGATTCCCACCGATCTTCAAAGGCTTTCAGTTCGTGTTCGTCCTGGCGGTCCCGATGCAGGACGGAGAAGAGGTAGTTTTTCAGCAGGTCGGTGGCGGACAGGCGGACGCCGCGGGCGTTCAGGGTCTCAAAGACTTTGTAGGCATTGAGTTCGTCGGTCACGGTGATTACCGTGAAAAACAGGCGATCGCTCATGCGCTCGACGAAGAGGGCCAGGGTCTCGCCGGGATCGCCGCTGGCTTGCGCGAGATAGCGGCCGATGCGGTCGTCGAACCACTCGAAGGCCCGGCGCAGGGCGTGTTCCGAGGCGCGGAAACCCCGCTGGGGAAGCCGGGCGAGGGGAACGAGGTAGTTTTGAAAGTAGTCGTTGTTGTTCCGGTTCAGGGTCAGCTTCGACTTGGGAACGAAGGTCACGGGATCGAGGAAGCCGATGTAGCTGCGGCGGAAATCGTCGAGCCGGCGTTGGTTGCGCTCAGGATCGATGCCGGCAGCCACGAGGCGCTCCAATTGCTTGAGCACGGCGAGGACGATAAGGCTCAGGGTGGTCAGTCGCTGCTGCCCGTCGATCACGTCATAGGTTTTGTCATCCTCTGACTGCAGGACTAGGTAGCCCATGTAGTGGGCGGGTTCGGTGTCCTCGGAGATGGTGCCGAGCAGATCGAGCCACAGGTCATCCCATTCTTCCTCGGTCCAACTGTAGTCCCGTTGAAACGGGGGGATGCGGTAGGTGAGCCCGTTTCCCATCAATTTCCGGAACGTGTCGTTCTTGGTGTTGAAGTTCGACGCTGACATGCGGAAAGATGCGTGAGGGACCGACGCCGATGACGGAGGTCGTCGGTAGGGATTGACATGGGCGGGGAATAAGGCGTGCATTGGCCGGTGAATAAAGGGAAAAATCAGCCGATCCGTGAGGCCAGGCACCTGAAACGGCGGAAAAGCCACGGGGGCGTCGATCCGTCGGAGCAGGCAGAGGGGGAGCGCGACTTCACGGGGGGCGGCATTTTCAGTCTGCCGAAGTCGCCGGGCAGCACGGGCGACAAGGCGCTGGACACGCGCATCCGCGAGCTGGTCGCGGCCTGGGACTGCGGGGAATACAATCCGCTGGTCGAGGAGCTGATCGTGACGGCGCTGAAGATCGGCAAGGACGACCTGGGCGAGGCGGATCTGAAGCTGTTCAACCGGGCGCTGAAGGAAATGCGGGCGTCGAGCCGGGTCTTTGCCCCCTATGCGACGGAGCGGAAGGTGACGGTGTTCGGCTCGGCGCGGACGCGGTCGAACGAGCCGGAGTTCGAGGCGGCGCGCCGCTTTGCGGAGCGGATGAACGAGGAGGGCTTCATGACGATCACGGGCGCAGGCGACGGCATCATGGGGGCGGCGCAGCACGGGGCGGGGCGGGACAACAGCTTCGGGCTGAACATCAAGCTGCCGTTCGAGCAGGCGGCGAACGAGACGATCGAGGGTGATCACAAGCTGATCACCTACAACTATTTCTTCACCCGGAAGCTGGCTTTTGTGAAGGAGGCGGACGCGGTGGTGCTGTTCCCGGGCGGTTTCGGGACGATGGACGAGGGCTTCGAGGTGCTGACGCTGATCCAGACGGGAAAGGCCGCCATCCTGCCGATCGTGATGGTGGATGCGCCGGGCGGGACGTACTGGAAGACGTTCCGCCAGTTCCTGAAGGAGCACCTGCTGCGCCGGGGCCTGATCTCGCCGGAGGACTTGAATCTGTTCCACGTGACGGACGATGTGGAGGACGCGGTGGCGGAGGTGCTGCGCTTTTACACGAATTTCCACTCCTACCGCTTCATCAAGGACCTGATGGTGATCCGGATGCACCACGGCATCGGCCCGGATGATGTGGCGGCGATCAATGCGGACTTTTGCGACATCCTGAAGGCGGGGGAATTCACCTGCTGCGCCGCGCATCCGGAGGAGGCGAATGAGACGCACCTCATCGGCCTGCCGCGCCTGAGCTTCCGCGCCAAGCGGGGCAAAGCCGGCCGCATCCGCCAGCTCATTGACCGGCTGAACAGCCTCGCGCCCGGGGTGCCGGCCTGTCAGACGGCACGGGAGGCGGCGGAGTGACCGGGTCGGATCGGAGAGGCAACCGGGTCTGATCGGAAACGCACCCTCATGAAAACCCGGCTCGACCAAGCCCTCGTGGCACGCGGCCTCTGTGAGTCGCGGGAGCAGGCGAAGCGCCTGATCCTGGCAGGCCAGGTGGTGGTGGAGGGCACGGACAACCTGAAGCCGGGCCTGCTGGTGCCGGACGACCGGGAGATCCGGGTGAAGGAGCAGCCGAAATACGTGGGCCGCGGCGGGCTGAAGCTGGAGGGGGCGCTGGATGCCTTTGGGATCGATCCGGCGGGCCGGGTGGGCCTCGATCTGGGGGCTTCGACGGGCGGTTTCACCGATTGTCTGCTCCAGCGGGGGGCGGTGAAGGTGTTTGCCTTTGACGTGGGCACGAATCAGCTCGCGTGGAAGCTGCGCAGCGACCCGCGGGTGGTGTCGCGGGAGGGATTCAATGTCCGCTACATGACGCCGGAGGATGTCGGGGAGCCGGTGGACTTGGTCGTGATCGATGTGTCGTTCATTTCGCTGACGAAGATCCTGCCGGCGGCGTTTGGTGTGCTGCGCCCGGGGGGCGATCTGGTGTGTCTGATCAAGCCGCAATTCGAACTGCGCCGGGAGCAGATCGGGAAGGGCGGCATCGTCCGCGATCCGGCTTTGCGGGACGAGGCGGTGGTGAAAATACGGGATTTCGTCACCGGAGAGCTGGCAAAGGACTGGCGCGGCCTGGTGGAATCGCCTATCAGTGGCACCGACGGCAACGTCGAGTATCTCGCATGGCTAAGACACCCCGAGTCGGACTGATCGCTAACGTGCAAAAGCCCGGCGCCCGGGCGCTGCTGGAGACGTTGCTGAGCGCCTTCGAGGAAAAGGGCCTGCGCACCTCGGTGGAGACGGAATCGGCCGCCCTGCTGCGGGGGCCGCATCCGAAGCTCACCGTGGGCACGCTGGCCGAGGTGGCCCGCCGCAGTGACGTGCTGGTGGTGCTGGGCGGGGACGGCACGCTGCTGGGGGTGATGGGCCAGCTCAAATCGGCCGTGAAGCCGATCGCCGGGATCAATGTGGGCACGCTGGGCTTTCTCACCTGCGCGACGGCGCGGGAGTATCAGTCGCTGGTGGATGCGATCGGCTCGGGGCAGTATGAGATCAGCCACCGGGCCATCATTGAGGCGTCGCTTTTGGATAAAAAGGGCAAGCCATCGCGGGTTTTCCATGCGCTGAACGAGGTCACGGTGGTGCGGGGGGCGACTTCCTGTGTGGTGCAGGTGGAGACGCGGGTGGACGGGCATTTTGTGAACCACTACACCGGCGACGGCATCATCGTCTCGACGCCGACGGGCTCGACCGCCTACTCGCTGTCAGCCGGCGGGCCGATTCTGGAGCCGGGCTGCGGGGTATTCGTGATGACGCCGATCTGTCCCCATGCCCTGGCCAACCGGGCCATCGTTTTTCACGATCAGCGCGAGATCGAGGTGCTGGTGCCGGAGCAGCGGGACGATCTGCTGGTCACGGCCGACGGGCGCGCCGTCTGCGAACTGCGCGAGCCCTCGCGGGTGCGGCTGCGGCGGGCGAAATTCGATCTGCCGCTGGTGACGCTGCCGGGCAGCTCTTTTTACGCGGTATTGCGGCGAAAACTGGGCTGGTTCGGCAGCTCGGTGGTGAACAGCGATGAAGTGCCGCCGGACGGGGCGGCGGGCTGAGGCATGGCGATGCATCTGAAGGAACTCCAGGCTTTTCTCGACACCCACGGCATCCGCCCGAACCGCCAACTCGGGCAGTGCTTCCTGGTCGATGACAATGTATCGCGCTGGATCGTCGATCAGGCCGCCCTCGAGCCGGACGATGTCGTGGTGGAGGTGGGGCCGGGTGCCGGCGCGCTGACGCGGCATCTCGTGGGCCGGGTGCGGCGGCTGATTTTGATCGAAAAGGACGCGAAACTGGCCGCCCAACTGGCGGTGCGTTTTGCCGATGAGCCGACCGTCGAGGTGCTCCATGCCGACGCGGTCGAATACGATGTCCGGCCGCTTTTCCTCGAAGGGCGGGTGAAACTGATCGGCAATCTGCCGTATTCGGTGGGCAATGAGATCCTGCGCGTCTTTCTGACCGCCCCGACCCCGGTGGTCCTCGCCGTGGCAATGGTGCAGCGCGAGGTGGCCGACCGGATCTGCGCGGCGCCGCGGACGAAGGACTACGGCATCCTGAGCCTGATGCTGCAGGAGCGCTGGCGGCCGGAATTGGTCAAAACGGTGGGGCCTCAGCTCTTTTTTCCCCGTCCAGAGGTCGATTCGTCCATCGTGCGGCTCATGCCGCGGCCGGCCGGCGATCTGGCGCCGCACAGTCCGGAGACCTTTGCCCGGATGGTGCGGCTCGGCTTTGCGCAACGACGCAAGCAACTGCGGAACAATCTCGGGATCGATGCCGCCACCTGGGAACCGGCGGTGGCGGCGCTTGGCCTGCCGGCCACGGTGCGCGCCGAGGAGCTGTCGCTGTCGCAATGGGTCGATCTGTCGAATCTCGTGGCTCCGCACCCCGCTGGCGGGCACGCGCAGTCGGGTGCGGAGATCTTTGATGTGGTCGACGAGCAGGATGCCGTCACCGGACAGCTCACCCGGGCCGAAGTTCATCGGCGGAAGCTGCTACATCGCGCGGTGCATATCCTCGTTTTCAATCGGTTGGGCGAGGTTTTTCTCCAAAAGCGTTCTCTGCTGAAAGACACCCATGCCGGCAGTTGGGACAGCAGTTCCTCGGGGCATCTCGATGCCGGGGAGGACTACGCGACGGCGGCGGTGCGGGAGCTGGAGGAGGAATTGTGCCTGCCACCGACGGCGCCGCTGACCCGGCTGGGCAAGATCGCGGCCGGACCGGGCACGGACATGGAATTCGTCGAAATCTACCGTGCCGAACTCGGGAAGCGGGAGATCCGGGTTCACGGCAACGAGATCGACAGCGGGGCCTTTTTTCCCGTGGATCTGGTGCGGCGCTGGATCGAGCAACGGCCGCAGGATTTCGCGACCGGCTTCCGGACCGTGTGGCGGTATCTGGATGAGCGGGGGGGCGCTGGGGCCGGCGGCGTGAGGGCGTTTTAGCAGAGCCCGTTTCCGAACAAAGAGGGTCTGATCGGCGATGCAACCGGGTTCGATCAGCCAGCACTCGGTCGATGGTTTTGGTTGCGGATGTGGGGGAAGCGAGCTATGGGGACGGCCATGAATCGGAAGTCCATTTTTTGCGCGGCTGGCGCCGTGTTGTTGCTCGGTGCTGCGGGTTGTGAGCGTCACTCCTGGGAGAGCACCCAGAAATTGCATCAGGGACACGGGGCGGATCATCACGGCGACGACCACGGCCATCACGGCGACGAAAAGGCCGCCGATGAACATCACCATGAGGACAAGCCCAAGGCCGATGCCCACGCGCCGGCTGAAGCCAAGCCGGCTGCCCCGGCTCCGGCTGCGGAAGCGGCGCCGAAGGTGGAGTCGGAGACGCGCGAAGTGGGCGTGAAGTGACCGGAAGCCGGCGCTTGCTGGCTTTTTCCTCCGATCAATCGCCGTAGCGGGCGCGCCAGAGTTCGACCGACTCCCGGATGTGCTGGGAGCGGCGGCGGGGATTCATTTCCCACACCAGCAGCCGGTCGGCCGGCAACAGGGGGACCAGGCGATCATAATCGATGCCGCCCTGAAAGGGGACTTGGTGGTCCTGATGCGGCCAGACGGTGTCGTGCAGATGGCAGCCGATCAGGCGCGGCGCGGCGGCGGCGAGCCAGTCGGCGTGGTCGACCAGTCCGAGATTCGCCCGGCGCTGGACGTGGCCGAAGTCGTGCCAGTAGCCGACGGCGGGGGAATCGCGGAATTCTTCCAGCAGGGCGAGCATCTCGGCCTCGATCGGCACCTGTTCGTAGTGGCTGCGGCTCTCAAACCCGAGCCGGATACCCTGGGCGGTGGCGTAGGGCACGATCTCGGCGAGAGCTTCGCGCACGAGTGGCAGCGCGTGGCGTCCGGCGGCCTCGCGGGCCTCGATGAGGGCGAGTTTTTCCCGGATGTAGCGTCGCGAGTGGAGTTCGCCGGCCAGGGCCATCGATTCAAGAGTGCGGGTGCGGGCTTTGACCCGGGCGGTGCCGAGGTGCAGCACCACGTAGCGGCCGCCCAACTGCACGGCCATGTCGATGGACCGGAGCGTCAGGCGCACGGCGCGCTCGCGGTCCACGACCCGGCGGGAGGTGAATTCGTAGGCGTCCGGGGCATCCATCAGGATCTCGACGGGCGACGGGCAGAAATTGTGCACGCCA
Source organism: Verrucomicrobiales bacterium (assembly GCA_016795505.1). Lineage (GTDB taxonomy): Bacteria > Verrucomicrobiota > Verrucomicrobiia > Verrucomicrobiales > DEV007 > JAEUHH01. The sequence continues at coordinate 49,866 of JAEUHH010000063.1, forward strand.
CAGACGCGCGCGGGCGGATTCGGCTTTTTCAGCGCCGCCAGCATGCCGGGGAGCAAAACGGCGCTGGTCCCGTGGCTGACCTCGACTTCGGCAAAGCCGAGCTTTTGCATCTCGCAGAGGAGGCTGCCGCCATCGGTGTGTCGGTGGCTGTTCCAGCAGGACGAGATGGCCAGCATGGCGGGGCGAAAAGGGAACGGGGCAGGGGGCGAAAGGGACAGAATCGGGGCCGGCCATGATAGGAAACCGGGACCGAAAAATCCAGCGGTTTAATCCACGCTCGCCCGGCGGCGGGCTTTGCCGGCGATGACGAGGGTCATCTCGCCCTTGCGGGGGCTTTTCTCGAAATCGGCGGCGAGATCGGCGGCCCGGCCGCGGTGATAGGTCTCGAATTTTTTGGTCAACTCCCGACCGACGCAGACCGGGCGATCGGGGTCGTGATCGGCGAGGACGCGGAGAGATCGGGCGATGCGATGGGGCGACTCGAAGTAGATCGAGGTGCAGGTCCGGTCGAGCGCCTCGCGCAACTCGGTCTCGCGGCGGCCTGATTTGGGCGGAAGAAAGCCGCCGAAATAAAACGCATCGGTCGGGAGGCCGGAGCCGGCGAGCGCTGTCAGCACGGCCGATGGTCCGGGCAGCACATCCACCGGCACCCCGGCGGCCACGCAGGCGCGGACGAGGCGGAAGCCGGGGTCGGAAACAGTCGGCATGCCGGCGTCCGACACGACGGCGATGGCGGCGCCGCTGCGGGCGCGGGCAATGATCTCGTCGAGGCGCCGGTCCTCGTTGCGATCATGCAGGGAGATCAGTTCCTTGCGGCCGATGCCGTGACGTTGGAACAGGCGCAGACTGTGCCGGGTATCCTCGCAGCAGATCACATCGCTCGCTTTGAGCCGCTCCAAGGCGCGCAGGGTGAGGTCGAGCAGATTGCCGATGGGACCGGCGATCAAAGCCACGCGACCGCGGTAGGCATCAGCCGATGGAGCCGCGAGGCCGTCATCGACGGCATCCGCCTCGGGAGCGCTGTCGGCGGGATCGTCCGTCGGCTCCGAATGATCGGAAAAATCGTCGCCGGAGGTCACCAGCCGGTGGTCAACTGACCGACGAGTTGCTTGGCGAGGTCCTCGGCCGCGATGGGCAGCGCGTTGCGCTCGGAAAGCTGGAAGTTCGGATCGAGGAACTGGATGGTGCGACCCACGACGCGACCGGGACGATAGCGGAGGGTGCTGGTCTCGGCGCGGGTGCCGCTGGGGTCCTTGGCTTCGGCGTATTCCAGCTTGGTGCCGGTCTTGGGATCGACGAGCGACCACTCGACCACGATGAAAAGCTGCATCTCGGTGGTTTTCAGCGTGTCGGTCTGCGAGGCGCGCAATTGGCGGCGCTCGATCCGCTCGATTTCGCCGACGAGGACGGCATCGGCATTTTCCTTCGACACGATCTCGTAGGTGCCGTCCTGCTGGAGGCCCTTGATGACTGCATTGGTCACGATGGTCGAGACGCGGGGCTCGAGCGTCTTGTTTTCGAAGGTCGGGACGTGCAGCCGGCTGATGCTCTGGTAAGCCGTGGGCTTCACATCGCCCATCTGATAGCCGGCGCAGCCGGTGAAGGCCAGCGCGAGAGCGGCCAGGGCCCAGCAGGAGAGAATCGGAGCGACGCGGTTCATGGCAATACGGGGAATGATCGGGTCTGAGTGGGGAAGGGGAATGGGACGTTCCTTCGGAAAACCGAGTTTTCTAAACGATGCGCGCCCCCGAATCAAGCCAAGCTGCAACAATCCGCAAAAAAGTCGAGCAGAAAGCCTGTCGGACTGGACCTTCCGCTCCATCGTTCTGTCTGGTTACCGGCCCCGATCAATTGCCGGGAGCCGGAGTGGGAACGTCGGTCGGGATGGGCAGGACATCGTCACCGGTGGCGCGGAGGCGCGGCTTTTCGCCCTGGAAAGCCGGAGCGGCGGGAGCCGGAGCCGCGGCAGCGGGAGCCGCCGGGGCTTGGGGGGCGGCTGGGGTCTGGGGCAGTTCCAGCTTCGGCGGCGCGATCGGGATCGATCCGGCACTGCCATCGGACCGGCTGACACGCTTGGCTTGGGCGACCTGGGCGAGAGAGGGATCTTTCTCAATGATGCCGGACAGGCGGCTCTGCGCGTCGGCGGCGTGCTTGCCGGACGGCAGGCGCAGCGCTTCGCGGTAGTAGATCGCGGCGGCCTTCAGGTCACCGCTCTTTTCGTAAAAACGGCCGATGTCGTAGGCCTTCGAGGCTTCCTTTTCGGACAGCTCACCCAGCGCGGAGCGAATGTCCTGGCTGCGGGGATCGGCGCCGAATTGGTTGAGGAAATCCTCACCCGCTTCGCGCTGCTGGCGCAGATCCATGGGGCTGAAGGATTGGTTGGCCTCGCGGCCGTGAAGCTGGAAGAGATTGTATTGCGCCTCGGACGCGTACTTCGTGCCCGGATACTCCCGGACGACGGCTTCGAAGGCGACGATGGCCTCGGCCAGTTCGCCCTGCTTGGCGTGGATCGAGCCGATGGCGATGCGCGACTGCGCGGCCAGTTCGGTGCGCGGGGCGTTGGTGCTGATCTGCTCGTAAAACTCGATCAACTGCGACGGCTGGATGTCCGCGCCGATGCCCCCGAGGAAGCCCTTGCTGCCGTTGTTGCGCAATTCCTCGGCGATCGTGTACTGGCGCTGCACCGCCTCGGTGTAGCGGGGCGTGTTCTTGTATTCGGTCAGCAGCTTCTGGAAGGCCTCGAAGGCTTTCTTGTTCTTGCCATCGACCTGGAGGATCTCACCGACCTTGAACTGGCTCTCCGCCGCCGCCGTGGTGCGGGGATACTTTTTCACCACCGTCTCGTAGAGGTCCCGCGCCTTGCCAAACTGGCTGGACGCCTCGCGGTTCTGCGCCTCGGCCAGCAGGGCATTGGCGGCGCCTTCGCTGGTGGACTGCTGGGTCTCGGAGGGCTTTTCGTTGTCGCGCTTGAGGAAATCCAAGGCGGCCTGGGTGGGGATGGCCGGAGTGGAAGCGACGAGTATCAGCAGAGCCGGGCTCAGGCGGCGCAGCGAGGCATGACGAAAACGGGAATTCATGATGTATCTGGGAGTGCGGTCGGTATCCAGAAAAGAGAACGAACCGAGGCGCTTCATAATTAGAGGACAGTCAGAAATCAAGCGCTTTCGCAAAAATTCCACGACTAGAGAGCAATAAATGGGAGAAAATTATTAATCTCTCCAAACGTTCCGCGTGGAACACGCCGGATTTTTGAAAAGTTTTGCTCGGCGTGGTGGTGGGGTTTCCGATGAAACCCTGTTCGATCGGAGATGATACCCTGTTGCATCGGAAACACAGGGCCGGTGTGGGTCATTCCAAAGAGATAGGGATTGCCCTACGAGGCCAGATTTCGTTTGCGATCGGCATCAATCCAGCTTTCTGGTATGGGGCAGAGTCAAAGGAACCCACTATCATGAGATCGCGACCCATCGGAACCATGGGGCGGCGGTTGGCCGGACTGCTTGCCGGCTGCCTGCTTGCCTGGACACCTCTCCTCAGTCACGCGGAACTTCGCCAATGGACCGACCAGGATGGCCGGTCGGTGGAGGCGGAGTATATCAAGGTCGAAGCCGGCCAGGTGCATCTCCGGCTGCCGGACGCGCGGGTGGTGCCCTTTCCGTTTGCCCGTCTCAGCGCGGCGGATCAGGAATATGTCCGCAAATTGTTCAAGCTGAGCCCGGCCAGCCTCGCGGCCGAGGTGGATGCGTTGGTGAACAAGAAACTCGCCGCGGAAAAGGTGACGCCGAATCCGCGGACCACGGATGAGCAATTCGTCCGCCGCGCCTATCTGGAGATCACCGGGACGATCCCGAATTTCAATCAGACACTCGATTTCCTCGAATCGACGGACCCGGAGAAGCGGCGAAAGCTCGTCGACACGCTGCTGGATTCGCCCGGCTACGTCAGCCACAGCTTCAATTGGTATGCCGATCTGCTGCGGTTGGTGTCGCGGACGAACGACTTTTATATCTTCGAGCACTACCTCGACTGGGTGAAGGAGTCGATCCGGGAGAACAAGCCCTACGACCAGTTCGTCCGCGAATTGGTGACGGCCGAAGGGCGGATGTGGGACGATCCCGCTGCCGGGTATTTCATTCGCGACCGCGGCATGGCGCTGGGGAATCTGGCCACGACGGTGACGATTTTCCTCGGCACGGAGATCACGTGCGCGGAATGCCACGACCATCCGTTCGAGGACTGGACGCAGATGGATTTCTACTCGCTGGCGGCTTTCCTTGGCCAGCGGCAGGACCGGATCTACGGCAAGGAATGGGGCGAAAAACTGACCCGGGAGCGGGGCCGGATCGAAGCGGAGCAGCGCAAGCGGGACCCGTCCCTCGGTCCAGAGGGCTACGTCCAGCCTTTCCGACTGGTGATTTCGGCCAACGAGCAACAGGTCTGGGACGACCCGCAAAAGGCGCTCAAACTGCCGAATACCTACAAATACGACGACGGCAAGCCCGGCGATCTGGTGGAGCCGCGGACGCTGTTCGGCGATCCGGTGGACATCTCCAAATATGAGTCGCCCCGTCACGCTTTTGCCGCGTGGCTGACGGCCAAGGAAAATCCGATGTTCGCCAAGACGGCGGTGAATCGTCTGTGGAAGCGGGCCTTCGGCCTGGCGCTGCATGAGCCGATGGGGAATGTGCAGGACATCCAGAAGTCGCAGAATCCAGAGCTGTTCACCTTTTTGGAGAGTGCCTTCAAGGATTTGAATTTCAATGTGAAAGAAATGCTCCGGGCGATCTACTACACCGAGGCCTGGCAGCGGCAGGCCACGCTGGAAGGGCCGACCCTGGTGGAGGTCGAGGGCAATCGCTACCACTTCCCCGGTCCGGTGCTGAAGCGGATGAGTTCGCAACAGCTCTGGGATTCCTTCCTGACCCTGACGCTGCCCGATCCGATGCGGTTCAAGCGGGATGTGAGCGGTCCGCTGACGGAACTCATCAAATTCGAGGTCGAGAACATCACGGGAGAGGATTCCGTCCGGCGCCTGGAGGCGCTGAATCAACTGATGTCCCGGACCATCTACAATGGCGCGCCCAGTTTGGAACTCTGGCGTGAGGAGAGCACGGCGACGGACACGGAGACTGATTCCTACCTGAAATTTTCCGGCTCCTACCTGGCGCGCGCCTCCGAGCTGCCGCAGCCGGCTCCATCGGGGCATTTCCTCCGCGCCTGGGGGCAGGGGGACCGCAGTCTGGTCGATGGGGCGAGCGACAACGGCTCGATCCCGCAGATCCTGACGATGATCAACGGCCCCTTCACCCAGATGCTGATCAAGCCGGACTCGTTGATCTTCAAGACAGCCGGCGGCGAGCGGGGGACGGGTGACAAAATGGAGAAAATCTTCCTCAGCATCCTGAATCGCTATCCGCAGGGCAAGGAAAAGGCCATCTGCTCCCGCGCCATCCGCTCGGATGACGAAGGCTACGGCGACCTGATCTGGGCGCTGGTCAATACCCGCGAATTCCTCTTCATCCGCTGATTTTTACCTCCTTGGGAACCATGAGAACACCATCCATCACTCGGGAAACGGAAAGCCGGCGTCATTTCATCGAGCGTCTCGCGCGGGCGACGCTGGGAGTCAGCGTGGCGGGATCGCCCTTTGCCGGCAAAGTCTTCGGGCAGGGCGCGCCAGCCGCAGCGCCTCTCGCCGACCACTGCATCCTGCTGCTGATGACCGGCGGCATGCCGCACCTCGATACCTTTGACCCGAAACCGGGCAAAACCGAGGTGATGGGGCCGACCGGCGTCGTGGATTCAGCCATCACCGGCGAGCCCTTTGCCGATACCATCCCGTTGCTCGCGAAGCAGGCCGGGAAGCTGGCTGTGATCCGCAACATGTATCAAAAGACGGCGGATCACCAGCAGGCCACTTACACGATGCGGACCAGCTACGCGATGATCCCGAGCATCGTCCACCCGACCATGGGACCTTGGGCGCAGCAATTGCTGGGGCGGAAAAATGCCACCCTGCCGGACAGCGTGACCATCGGGTCCGGCGTGGGGCATCCCGGCGCAGGTTTCATGGCGCCGGAGTTCAGCCCGATGCCGGTGGATTCCGCCGACCGGGGCGTGCAGAACATGAAGCCGAGCGGCTACGACTTGAAAAGGACCGACTGGATCCCCGAGTACGAGGCCACCCTGAAACGCCGGCTCGATCTGGCCGCGAAACTCGACGAGACCTTCCAGCAGGAGGTGAAACACGAGAAAGTCGCCGCCTACACCCAGTTTTACGACGAGACCCTGAAGTTCCTGCGCAGCGAGGACCTGAAACTGTTCGACCTGAATGAGGAAAAGGACGAGGTGCGCGACCGCTACGGGCGCACGCCGATCGGGCAGGGCTGCCTGCTCGCCAAGCGGCTCGTCAAGGGCGGGGTGCGCTTCGTCGAGGTCACCCATGGCAACTGGGACACCCACATCGACAATTTCGAGCGCCTGCCCGATCTGGCCGGCCGGCTCGACATGGCCGCCTCGAACCTGATCGCCGATCTGGAGGCCGAGGGCCTGCTGGGACGGACCCTGGTCGTCATCGCGACCGAGTTCGGCCGCACGCCGCACATCAATGGCAATGAGGGCCGCGACCACCACTCGCTGGCATTCTCCTGCGTCCTCGCCGGAGGCGGCGTGAAAGGCGGACAGATCATCGGGAAGACCGACGCGACCGGCGACCGCACCGAGGGCGAGCCCTACGAGCCGAAGCATCTCAATGCCACCATCGCCCATGCGCTCGGGATGGATCTGAACAAGGTGATTTACTCGCCATCGGGCCGCCCGTTCACCGTATCGACCCACAAAATGGAGGGGGAAAAGGTCGTCAGCGATGCCGGCCCCATCCTGGAGGCGTTCTCCTGAGTCCGCGCCGCTGCCGCCGTCGGCTTGCCAGCGACGAGCGCGCATGATACCGGTGCGGCCATGAAACGCCGCGCTCTTTTCCGTGTCTCTCTCGCCATCCTGCCGGTCACCGGCCTGCTGGCGGCCGAAAACTCGTCCCCGGCGCTGACGCTGGCGGGAATCGATGGAAAGACCTACGAGCCGCTCCATCCCGGCGACAGAAAGGCAGCGGTGATCTTTTTCATATCGCCTTATTGCTCGACCTCGAACACCTTCGCGCCGGAGATGAACGCCATCGTGGCGGATCACGGCGCCGATTTCGCCTTTCGCTTTGTCCATTCCGACACCTCGGTGAAACCGGCCGACATCCTGCAGCATACCGAACTGATGGAGATCAAGGCGCCTGTCCTGATGGACTCCAGCCAGGCGTTGGCGAAGAAACTGGGTGTCGGTGTCACGCCCGAAGTCGTCGTGATCGGTTCCGACAGCGGGGTGCTTTATCAGGGGCGCATCAACGATCTCTACAAGGGCCCCACCCGTCGCCAGCGCGAGGCCACCACCCGCGACCTGCGCGACGCCCTCGAGGCCATCCGCGACGGCAAGCCGGTCCCCCTCGCCAAGACAGAGGCCGTCGGCTGCGAGATCGGCGGGCTGAAGGAAAAGAAGGGCAAGTGACGGGCTGGTGTGGTCTCAGGTCCTGCCTCATGCCGATTTTGACTGGGATCGAAAACAAAACGGTTGCGAGGCTCCAGTCGTCCCCATAGCTTCCCTCCATGATCGCCATTTCTCTCGATCCGGAAACGGAAGACCGCTTGGAGCGACTGGCCGAAAAGGCGGGTCTTTCGAAGGACTTGGTCGCGACGCAGGCAATCATGGGATACCTCGAAGACTTGGAAGACGCCTGCATCGCCATGGAGCGACTGGAACACCCTGCCAAGACATACTCAGCCGAGGAAGTGAAGCGTGAGCTGGGTCTATCGCTTTGATGATCGGGCGCTGAAAGACCCCTGAAAGTTGGGAAAAACGGCTCAGGAGGAGGTCTTGGGCTACCTCGATCAGCGGATCTCCGGCGAAGAGGTCCCAAGCGTTTTGGCAAGCCGCTCAAGGCAAACTTGGTGGGGCTTTGGCGGTATCGGGTGGGAGACTACCGTATCATCTGCCAGATCAAGGATGGCGAGATGATCGTGTTGGTGGTCGCCGTCGGACACCGGCGAGATATTTATCGGAAGTAGTTCGATCCCTATTTGCCGAAAAGGTTCGGCTCCACCGATGAATCCGTCGCGGTCACCCTGCGACGCATCGAGGTTCGGGCAATCAGTTCAGGGCGTTGGGATTCCACAGCATTGAGATTCACACATCCTCACCACCGATAGCTCACCGACAGCCGCAACTGCCGCGGCTCGTAGGGATGCAGGTGGATGTCCTCGACGCCGTCGATCGGCTCGCCAGGCAGACGGGAGGCGTAGAAATACTCGATGTCGTTGTCGTCGGCATCGAGCAGGTTCAGCACCTCCAGCGCGACTTCCCACTGGTCCTTGCGATAGCCGACACGGGCATTGAGCTGGAAGGCGTCGCTGGACTCCACGCTGCCATCGCCGTTCAGGGGGCGGGGGGAGAAATAACGGGCGCGCAAGCCGGCGAACGGCCCGGTTTCCTCGCCAAAATGAATGCCGCCGGAGAAGGACAGGGGCACCGAGTTTTCGATTTCCTCGCCCGAGAGGAAGCGCGAGTCCGTGGTGGTGAACTCCGTGTCGAGGTAAACCCACGACACCGGGCGCCAGTAGTTCGACCACTCCACGCCGTAGCGCTCGCTGGCATCGCCGGCTTCGATGTTGCCGGCATCGCCCACATAGACCAGTTCCGAGTCGCTGTGGAGATACCAGACCGCCAGAGTGGATGTCAGATTCGGGATGATCTGGGTCCGGACACCCACTTCGGCGCCTTTCGTGCGGATCAGCGGGTCGATGGGCGATAGCGACTCACCCGTCACCGGATCGCGGCGGATGGTGGTGCCGCGGGCATCGTTGCTATGAAAGCCGAAGCCGCCATTCAGATACAGTTCCGTCTCCGCCCACGGACCAAAGACCACGCCGGCCTTGGGGCTGACGATGCCATCCCAGGTCGAGCCGGAATTGACCGGCAGCGTCCGCGCATCGACATCGAAATAGTACACATCCGCCCGCACCCCGGTTGTCGTGCGCATCCAGTCGGTCCAGCGGATCTCGGCATCGGTGAAGCCGCCGATACTGGCTTCGTAAACATCATCCTCACGCACCGTCGAGAGCCGTTTCCGACCGTCGGACAGGTGCAGGCCGACGCCGTCGATCCAGTCATGATGCGTTTGCAGGCCCACGGTCACATCGGCATCCCGGCCGACCAGATCGAGCCCCTGGAATTCATGGCTCACCGAGCCGCCGGCGAACCAGCGATCATCGAATTGGTTGAATTGGTCGCCCCGCTCCGGATCGGCGAGGAAGAGCGTGAAGTTCGAATACAGATCGAGCTGGTAGGTCCCCGCGTAGGCCGAGGCCCGCGTCACGCCGCTGTCGCCCGTCTGCTGGGTATCAAAAGACAGGCTGTAGCGGTGCGTCGTGCCGCCATTGGTGGGATCGACAAAGCCGAAGCGGTCGATCTCGCCGCTCCGGATCAGCCGGCTGGGCACCTGGTCGGTGGCGTCCCAGGTCGTGTCGGAGCCCATCAGCGTCAGAGAGGCGTAGTCATCGTCATCGCCGACCGAGTAGCGGAAAAAGCCGTTCCAGCGCTGCAACTCATCCGGCGAGACCCACGGGCCGTCGTAGTAATTGTACTCCAGCGCAAAGGTCGCCACCCCTGGGCCCGCCGCCACCGAGTCGGCCAGCAGCCCGCGGCAATAGTTGTCGCTCCCGTAGGTGACCGAGGCGATGCCTTCGGGCAGCTCCCGATAGAGGCGGAACCGCGCCGCGCCCGCCGTGGTGAAGTCGCCGAGGTCGGAGAAATACGGCCCCTTGAAGTAGTCGAGTTGCTCGACCAACTCGGGAATCAGGAAATTGATGTCCGCATAGCCCTGGCCGTGGCCATGGGTGCGGGCGTTGACCGGCATGCCATCGACAAAGATCCCGAAGTCCGTGCCGTGGTCCAGGTTGAAGCCACGCAGGAAATACTGGTTCGCCTTGCCGCCGCCGCTGTGCTGCGTCACGACCATCCCTGGCACCACCTCCATCAGCTCGCCCCGCCGCAGAAAGGGGCGCTGGGCCAGTTCCTCGGCGCTGGACTGGCCTTTCGACGCGCTGGGCGCCTCGCCGAGCAGATTTTCGGCCTTGCCGGTCACGATCACCGTCTCCAGCGTGTCCGCAGTCAGCACCGCGCCGCCCGCGGCCGGTTCCGCGTCCTGAGCGGAACTGCCGACGGGCGACGCGGCGATATCAAGCGCCAACATCAACGGGAGAAAGCGGGAAAAAGAAAGTTTCATCGACGGGGACAACGAGATGTCCGCGGCCATCCCACGAATTATTTTTGCGAGGGGGCGAAAAAAAGGTGAGGCGACCCGCCTGCCTGCTGGCCTGGTGTGGCGGTATGGGGCTTGTTGGCGGCGGAATCTTGAAATTGAGGAGAAAGCGGAAGGCGAGAGGGCCAGTGGTCAGTCCCCCGATCACATCCAGGCCAACGGCCTTGGTTCATCGTAGCCTGGGGCTGAGTGAATCGGCGCCCCGGGAAATGGCCGTCAGTCATCCGCTTGGCTGAAGGCCCAGTCCCCCCGGACGGTCAGGCGAGCACGAAGCCGTTACGGAACTGCCCAGCCGGCTAAATCGGGGAGCCCGCCGGATAGCCCCGGTTTCAACACCGGTTACCGAGGGTTTCGCGTTCGGCTCAAGGCCGGAGCCGGATGAAGAAATCCTTCACGCCGGAACTGGGCGGGGGAGGGGGGCTGGCAACGGCGGTCCCTACCCCGATCTCTTGGCGGAGCGATTGACCCCTAGCGGAGCGTTTTGATCATGAATCGCCCAAAGCCTTTTCGAAAAACGCTGACCAACTTTCTTTCGCCCCTTCCAGACTCCAGCGCGACGCCAGATAATCCCGCGCGTTGGCGATCATTTGCCGGCGTTCACTCCGTTCGTAGGCCAGACGCGACGCATAGTAGGCGAATTCCCGCTGGTCGCGACAGAGAAAGCCCGTCTGCCCGTGCAGCACTTCCTCCCGCCAGCCGCCCCGGTCATCGACGCACAGGGCCGTTCCCGTCGCCATTGCCTCGAACCCGATCCGCGGCAGATTCTCCGTCAGCGAGGGATCTGCCATCTGGATCAGTGCGTGGCTGCGCGCATAGACATCCGTCACGGGCTCTCCTCCTGGTGGCAGCGCTTGGATCCAGTTGGGGATCGATCCGCCCTCGCCCGTTAGCTTCTCCCGCACTTTGTCACTAACCCCCAGGATCGTCCCTTCTTTCAGCACTGGAGCCACCATTGTCTCATAGACCCACAACTGTGATGCATGGTATTTCCCAGGATCATCCCGGCTGATCCGGCAAAAGCGAAAGCGATCCTCCGGTTTGTCGGCGGTGAATGAAAAGCCATCGGCGTGGAAATAGGGATTCACCACCGCTTGGTTCAGTGTCGGATTGATCTCCCGCAGGACTGGTTCCACCTCCGCCCGCACCGATTCCGTCTGGTAAAGGAACCAGTCGATCAGTCCCGCACGGTGCGACTCCTTCTCCGCATCGAAGAGCCAGCGCATGCAATTCACCCAGATCACCAGCTTCGGCTTGTGCTTCCGGATTTCCGGCAGGGCTTTGAGAAACTCGCCGTTGCAATAGCTGATCACCACCCGGCCATGGACCCGCTGCCAGTCCCGCGGCGGATGCACCAGACAATTCCGATCTTCCCTCAGCCGCATCGCCTTGAGGTTGGCATCGATGGGTCCCGTGTGGAGCACATGGACCCGCAGGCCCAATGCCTGCCAGACGTGGATCTGGTGGTCCAGCTCGGTGTCTGCTCCACCCAGTTTGGAGGGGTAGCCGATGATGACGATGTCACGCATGGACCAGATCCCCCGTCCAAAAAATACCCCGACCGCGTCCCGCTTGAGCCTGGCCCCCCTCTTCAGTGTCCATCCATTCCGCCAAAGCCGTCTGCCCCAGCTGGTCCCAACTCCGGCTCCAGCGCGGCGAGAGGTAGATCTCTCCGGCCGGCTCGCGGTCGTCCCGCACGAGTGCCACTGCGAGCCGCTCCATTGCTTCATAGCCGTCGTTCGCCTCCGCGCCCGGGGCGCCCATTGCGGACAGGTGGGCACGGTCTGTGCCACCCCAGCGGTAGATGAATGCCGGAGCGCCTGCCGCGAATGGCAAAGTCGCCAGCCCCAGTGCATTTCTCACCCGGCGGTTGAAATCACCGTCTTCTCCATTGTTCATCGCCGCGATTCCGCCCGCCCGCCAATACAGGTCTTTCGAAATGAGATGCGCCCCCGTCGTCACATCCTGATTCACCCGCAGATGGGCGCCATCATAATAATAATGCCAGCCTTCTAATAAAATCGAAAGCCCTGCCCCATTCGCCACCTCCACGAGCCGACGCAAGCGGTGTGGTAAATGAATATCGTCGTCTCCCCAAGTTACCAGCCACTCTCCCTTGGCTAGTTCTGCCGCAGCATTTCGTTTTTCTCCCAAAGTAGGAAACCGGCATTTGGCGTTAATTACCCGCACTTCGGGATGTTCATATTGAAACTGTTGAAGGGAAAAGTCATTGAGAACGATCAGTTCCTTTGTACCTGGGTAGTCTTGCAAGTGAAAGCTATGAATCGCCTCTTCTAGCAAATGAGCCCGCCCAAATGTGGGGCAAAGACAGGTTACCTTCGGATAAACTTGACTCATGGTCGCACGGGGCCAGGGGGGGCGAAACAGAGTCACTTCTCCGGTTCATCAAACGCGACCCGCAGATCCGCCTCATTGCCGATCCAGCGCACGGTCGCGGCGAAGCCCGCACCCGTCACCGAATTCGTGGGCGCGGAAATCGTTACTGATTCGTTTCCCACCGTCACTTTCAGCACGGTGTTGTCGCCCTCCTGCGTGAGCGTCCAGATGTGATCCTTGTCCTCAGCCAGTTTCAACTCCTTGGTCACGAATTTCTCCCCCGTCTCCAGCATCGCATAGTAACGCCGCACATCTTCAGAGGCAGCCATCGGCGTGGTCAGGACGCCCGATCGGTTGCCCGGTGGAAAGATCGCCACCTTTCCCATGTGATACACAGCGCGACCATCGATCGTGCCCGAGTCTTTTTCCTTCTTACCGTAAATGCGAATTCGGTCCGATGTGCTCACCCGCAGTTCATCGAAGATGCCCCTCATCTTCGGGTCCAGTCGCTCATCGCCAGCCGTGGAAGTAAAGGGATAGGTTCGGATCTGGCTTGCCGTCACTTTTGGCGCTGGTTCTCCCTTGGCTTTGCCCATGGCCGGATCGACGGCGGGATTTGCCGCTGGGTTAGCCGACAACTTTGGGGCCATGGTTTTGAAATACTGCTGATCCTCCAGCGAAAAGGCGTCGGCCTTCACGGTGAATACCGCGCCGTCGGTGCGGCGAATCGTCACCGAGTCGCCCTCCACTCCGATCAATTTGCCCGATAGAGCGCGGCCATCCTTGCCCGTGAATTGCCGCTCTTCCGCCCCGGCCTCCCAGGCAAAAGCCAGCACACACAGCAACAGCAGCAGCGCGAGACGATGGGACGTCGTTGTCACTCCTGACCCTCGGAAGTGGCCGGGATCTGATACGCCGCCAGGAACTCGCGCGGGTTTATTCGGTGCTAGGTGGTTGAGAATTGTTTTCATCGGTTGAGGTTTATCGGGAAAAGGAAAGAAGAACCAGCTTTCGTCAAGGGAGTGGGAAAGCCACCCTTTTGGTCAGCATCGGATTCCAGCCGCGCTCTATGGCCCCGGTGATGAGGAGGAGCTGGACGACGAGGCCGAACTGCTGCTGGACGAAGACGAGGAACTCGACGGAGACGACTGGCTGCTGGATGACGACGACGAACTGCTGCTCGAACTCGGAGAACTGGAAGTGCTGCTCGATGAAGAAGACGACATCGAACTGGACGAAGACGATGAGGATGAACTGCTGGTGGAACTGGAGGATGACGAAGAAGAAGGTTCGGACGACGAGTTGGAGGAGGACGACGACGAGGAAGAAGAAGATCCCGCCGCGGAGGAGGAGGATGACGGCGACCCCGGCGGCGGGGGCGGGGTCGCCGAACTGCTGCTGCTGGAGGAACTGGACGAAGGCTCACCGCCCCCGCCATCGGGATCGTCATCGCCGGCCTGGCTGCGGTAGCCGAGCAGGTGCGGCTGCATGAAGAGGCCGAGTTTTTCCGGCTGGTTGGGGTATTTGGCGGCGACGGCCAGCAGGGTCAGGAACAGCTCATGCTGCAGCGATTTCCGCGCCGCGCGCTGCTGTTCCTCGGTCAGGGTCTTATCGGCCGTGCTGTCCTCGCTGGCGGTGTAGATCGCCATCCAGTTGGTCTTCAGGGCCGCCGCCTGGGTCACCACAGCCGCGCCGACCGTGGCCGCCACCGCATCCACGCCGCTCACGAGGCGGTCGAGATGGTTCTTCACCGCGTCGTCCGGGCACTGGCGCAGCGCCGTCACGCCATCCGGTGCGCAGGCGATCAGTTCGGGGGAACCCTTGCCGAAGTGGGCGCGCACAAAGCTCAGCACCTTGTCCACCTGCGCCGGCAGCGCTTTGCGGAAGTCGTTTTTCGCCTTCTTGCGGGCCTCGCGCGCCGCGCCGGCCGTCAGGTCGCTGCTGTAGGCGCCATCCAGCGCCGCCAGCTTCGGCGAAGTCGCCGCGATGCGCTCGGTCCAGTCGCCCGACTCATTGTGGGCACCCAACCGGCCCAGGTGATCGGTGGAAAAGGCGGCCAGCTCATCCAGGCTGATGTCCGGCGCGTCGAAACAGTTGGTCAGGTAGTAGGCGGGGGAGCGCATTTTTTTGGGAGGGGCTAGGGTTCGGGATCGAGGATGGAGGGGGTCAGAGGAAGTGAGGAGTCATGAGTGAGAAGTGAAAAGGGTTGATCGTAAGGGACTTTAGCGAAAGGCGTCGGGAGCGAGAACCTGGGAGCGCCCGCATCCCTGCCGGCGATGGCGATTGGCTTCGATGCCGGCACTCTCAGGGAGCCGGTTCTTGGCATGGCGTTGATTGGCAGCAAGTTGCATCCCGGCAAATCGGCTGAAGCCCGTTTTCGTCCCGACAAAGGGCTTTTCATTCGGTGAGAAGCCCGTTTTTGCCCCGACAACGGGGTTTTCACTCAGTGAGAAGCCCATTTTTGCCCCGACAAGGGGCTTCTCATTCGGTGAGAAGCCCATTTTTGCCCCGACAAGGGGCTTCTCATTCGGTGAGAAGCCCGTTTTTGCGCCAACAATGGGCTTTTCATTCGGTGAGAAGCCCATTTTTGCGCCAATAATGGGGTTTTCACTCGGTGAGAAGGGCGATTTTGCCCCAATAACGGGGTTTTCACTCGGTGAAAGGCCCGTTTCTGGCCAGACAAGGGAACACACCCATTCGTGCCCGGAGAGGGCGTTTCCGGTTGACCCCATCGGCAGGATGCCTCGGGCACTTTCCGATGTCATCGGGTTGGATCGGAGACGAGACTGGATCTGATCGATGGATGGGTTCGCGTTCATTCGGTTGGAATGGCGGTGTCCTGAAGCGGAGTGCGCGGGCAGGATCTCATCCACACGACGCGGTCCTGCGCGTCGTAGGCGCACTCCAGACGACCCTCGGGACCGCCCACGCTGGCGACGCGGGCGACGCGGGCGACGCGGGCGATGGGATTGGGCTCTGAGGCCGCGCCTGTCTCCGAGTAGTAGTAGCGGGTGAGCCTCTCGTCCCGCGACGAACCCGATTCCGGCTCTGCGCCCGCAGCGGCCCTCGTTTGACGCAATCTAAAAGCCTGCCCTATCCCAAAGGCGGCGGCGAGCTTCTGAAGCCAGTTTCGACGGTTGGATTTCATGCGAAGGGATTCGTCGGTGGGGAGGGTGAAAAATGAAATGGGCGATCGGGACGGGCTAGGCGCGTGCCAGAAAAGCCGATGCCACCGGGTTGGATCGGAGACGCGACCGGGTTCGATCGGGAATGGACTTCGGGCGAACGGGTTGCTGGTCGGCTGGGACTCGACGAGCGTGCGGTCGACATCGCCGGAGCAGTCGCGCGGCTGATTCGCTTGGCAGGACTCCGCCAGACTGAAAGAAGTCTGAAACGGGCGGGGTGCGGTTGGTGAAAAACCCCGAGGGCCGGAGGGGTTTTGGACGTGCGAAGCGCAGCCCGAAGGGCGAAACAATCGAGTGGGATTGTTGAGTCATAAGACAGCTCATAGAGTGAATGCGTTGGCGGCAGAGCCGCATGAAACATCCGCTTTCGGAGGAGAAAGCGGGTACCTGGCATGGCATGAACGGAGTGAGTGCATTGGACCTTGAATGCCTTGGCCGCCCTGGCGGCAGAGAAGGGCGGGTTTCAGCGTGAAAGACGGAAAATTGCATGGCCCGAATGAAGTGAAGGCAATTGCTGCGTCCGGATAGATACAAGATAAGCCATGCCGGCCTAGTTAGCGGACCGTCCCTCAAGAAGCTGCTTCGGTTTCAATTTTCAGGTCGGGCGGCACGGTCACTGTGATTGGTTGCTCCTATTTTGACTCCCGAATAAACTCGCCAGAAATAATATTCCAACTTTCCCAATTTTCCTGCACGCCAGACGGGAGCGTAGGTAGATCATACGTTACCATAAGTAGTTGAATTCTAGGAAAATCCTCAATAAAGTCACTGATCTTTTTGACATATCTCCGCCTTTTGTCACTTTCCTGAAGTGTAATTTGATCCATCACATCCGAAAATGTAATCTGCCCTGCCTCAACGGTAACGAGAATAAGACCCCAATACCATCTTAATGGGTTTATCTTATCCCCAAACGATACCCTAAGTATAGCAATTCCCAAATTTTCATTTGAGACGCATTCCACAATTGACCTGTTCCTAGGGAGCCGAAACGTTGCTTGTTCTGAGACTATTTCCACCCCTTCAACATCATGTTTCACGCTTATCTCCATACCGTTAAGGAGAAACTTGGTATCTACCTTTTGATCTACTGCAATTCTTGCGATCTGTGGAACAGCTGCCTGAGCGAGCGCCCACTCTGGCGCAAGAAAACCAGCAATGCATATAAGAGCGAAGATTGGATTTTTATTCATAATCACCTTAGTTCCTTAATAATTTGTTCTTTCTATTATACTTTTACGATTATTGGCCCGTCGTAACTTTCTAAAATCGGTGACCCTGCCGGAATGTACGGAGGTAGATTATTCGGGTTCCAGTGTGGAATTGATTCGGCGTAAGAAATTACAGTTGCTAATATCGTAGGATTGCATTCGTAGCAGTCAGGATCCTCTCCCTCAGGAGAGTCAGCGACAAGGGGGCCTAATAACAACGTTACGTTCTCCGGAACGCCATAATAAACGATATAAGGAGTGCTATCACATTCCCAATAACAATGAAAATTTCCGCTTCGAGTAATAACACTTCCGTTCCGCTTGCATTTATATTGAGCCTTCCAAGACAACGTAGGTATTGTCAAGGGATCCTTTAAACCTCGGAAATCAAACCCTGTTGAAGTGCCTTCACGTGGATTGCCCCTTGGTATCGAAGGATCGAGGCCTGGAAAATCAAAACCTCCTCCATTATGTGATTGTAATCCTTTCAGATCTAACAAGTTCGCCAAATTGTTTAATCCATAGTTATAAATATTTTTTTGTGGTGATTCTCCGATCGGATCCCTACTTGGCCAGCACCCCAATTCCGGAACATAGAATCGGTAGCCGTAGTTCTGGTAGCCCGTCTCCGCGTCCGTGAACTGCCCATGGAACAAGAAGTCCCAAGCGAAGGAACTGGAACCGCGGGTCGCGAAATCCGGCGCTAGGATCAAGGGCACGCCGAAGGCGGAGTAGGCATAGCGCTCCTGCACCGCGCCACTGCTGTCCAAAATGGCGATGGGATCGAAGTAATCCATCAGACACCACAAGGTTTCGTCGAGGGTGCCGTTGCCATCCGTGTCGCGATCACGGCGGATGAGGTCGTCGCGGTGGCCGGGGCGGGCACCCCAGTAATAGACATTCAGCGGATCGGTGGAAGCATCAAGGCGCTCCTCGACCGGTCGCCACAGGTCGTTGTAATAGCAGTGAATCACCGAGTTATCCGCCAGGGTCCTTGTGGTGCGGCGGAACAGGCCATCATAGGCGTTGCGCTGGATGAGCGCGTTGCTGGACTCGACGCGCACCTCGACCAATTGGTCCCAGGCATTCCAGACCAGTTTGCGCGGCGCGCCGGTCAGGGCATCTCCCGTCGGGATGCGGATCATGTTGCCGTTTTTGTCGTAGGCGACACCCTCGTTGGTGCCATCAATGGCCACGATTTGATTCGACACGTTGGAGCGGCGACTTTGCTCGATGACCTCGGTGCCATCATCGGCTTTGTTATAGGCCAGCCAATTGCCCTGCTCGTCGTATTGCCAGGCCTCGGCTTCCTGCGGCACTCCGCCGATGGCGGTGCGGTTCTCATTCAGGGTGCCGCGATCAGCGGCCTTCACCTGGCCGAGGGTGTCGTAGCCGTAGGCGCGGTCGAAGGCGGCCTGGGCGGCGGGCGTCAGGTCCTGCCGCCAGGTGCGGCGGCCGGCTCGGTCGTAGCCGTAGGCGATGTCGGCGAGCACGGTGCTCCCCTTCTTCCACGGCATGCGCACGGTGCGGTTGAATCGGTCGTAGCCGGTCATGGGATCGCCTGCGTCGCCATTGAAGGCACCCGCCGTGAGGTAGCTCAACTCGGCATTGGGCACGGGGTATTTCAAAGTGACCAAGCGGCCGAACCCGGCCCAGGTGTATTCCACCAGATTGGGCGTGTCGCCGTGGATCTTGAGGCTGGCGACGCGGTTGAGCACCTGATCGAGGCTGTCGCTCGCGCCGTAGGCGTGATCGACCTGCGTACCCGAGGGCGTGGTGACGCTCTCGCGGCGCAGGACGTTGCCGGAGCCATTCGAGTAGGTGTAGGAGACACTGGGGGTGGAACCGGTCACGGTACCAGTATGCTCCTGTTTGTCGGCGGTCATCAAGTTGAACGCATTGTAGGTGAACTTCACCTGATTGATGATCGCGGTGCCGCTCGTATCGCTGTAGGTGGTGACGGTGTCGCGCTGGCCGCGGTTGTTGTAGGCGGTGGACACGCGGCGCATCGTGGCATTGACTCCGGCGGCGACGGTGGTGGCGGCATCGTCGAGCGGCTGGCCCAATTTGTCATAGGTGAACTGGCGCACACTGCCATTGGGATCGGTGCGCTCGATCACGTTGCCCTGCCGATTGAACAGGTAGGACTCGGACTCACCGGTGGGCCAGACTTTGCCGGAGACGAGATCGTTCCGTGCCACGCCGCTGGTCGCCAGCGTGGTGCTGAAGAGCCATTCGGTGACCTGCTCGCCGGTGGCGGGGTTTTCGAGGATGAGATGGGACATCTGGCCCGAGGCG
>JAEUHH010000067.1 GCA_016795505.1 Verrucomicrobiales bacterium
CCAGGGTGTCGAGGGTGTCGAGGGTGTCCAGGGTGTCCAGGGTGTCCAGGGTGTCCAGGGTGTCCAGGGTGTCCAGGGTGTCCAGGGTGTCCAGGGTGTCCAGGGTGTCCAGGGTGTCCAGGGTGTCCAGGGTGTCCAGGGTGTCCAAGGTGTCCAAGGTGTCCAAGGTGTCCAGGGGGTGGAGCGGTTGAGGACCCTCAGTCGATCGGGCATCCAGGCCGAAGGGTCCCGATAGTGGGATGGGTGTAGATAGGGTGGGGGAGTCGTGGTCCAGAACCTACGAAAATGGGGCCGGTGTCGTAGGTTTGGGTCAATCTGGTCTTGAGTGCAAGGTTCTACCGATCAGCGATTTAGGGTGATTGGTGTACTTTCCCCCCTCGGGAGTTCCCGGGGGGTGGAAGTACACAGTGGCTCATCGGTGTGGTCGACACCCTGATCAAAGGTGGGGTGGGGGAGTGGGAGCAGGTGGTCCGGTGGTAGCAAAAACCGGATCACCCCCTTGCTTCCCGCCTGATTCCGATTCACCATCCCCGATGGCCTATCGAATCATCGAACCCCGCTTTCTTCTCGGGAAGGTCTTGGCGACCACTGTGGCTTCCAGTTCGTTGGGGCAGGAGGGGCTGCTTGAGATTCTTCGCCGGAATGGGAGGGGGCTTCGCAAGTTGTCGGTTTCAAAAAGTAAGCGGCTTAGTCTAGGCTAGATCTTCCCAAGGCATCCGCGCGAGCAGGCCTCGATGAACGAAATCGGGGGTGATGGGCTGAAAATGGGCGAGTAGGTTCCTTACTTCGCGAAGTAGCTTTACAGCTTGGCGCGTCGTTTCCGAGACTCGACTCGCCGGACTGAAAAACTGGTTGAAGATGTGCCCGAGCTCGAGATCATCCCGGTCCGTTACAAGCACTTTGCCGTCCCTGTCGCGATGTGGCAGCCGAAGATCATTCCGAAAGATGTTGATTAGCTGTTTCCGCTGGCCTTCGAGAAAGGGAAGAATCGAGGCGGTCTGGGCGCGCCACACACGGTTCCGGATCAAGTCGCATCGGCCGGTCAGCGCAAGATGGCATGAATGCCATTCTCCAGATTGGTCGACTGTGCGAAACCACCCCTGCCAGAGTCCCTCGGCTGCGGGAACCTCTGCCGCGGCTCGGAAGCCTAGCTCTTCAGCTAGCTGCAGAAGCAAAGGCAAGGGATCAAAGAGATCGCCGACGGGGAATTCGGCAAGCTGCGCCGCGAGGGCGGTGTCCCATAGCGCCAGTTCGGAGCAGATCGACTCAACGATCTGGCATTCGAGCGCTGTGCGATTGGTCCGTAACACTATCTGGTTCGCAGCGAGTCTCGAATCGATCCGTCCAAAGTAGCCGTCCAAACTCCGTTCGGATAACAGCACTTCGTTCACATGGCTGATTCCTCCGACGTTTCGACCGATGCAGACGAGCACCAATCGGGTTCTGTAGAACTCCTCGACGGTTCTACTAGCGTTCGCGAACTCTCGGAGAAAAGGAATCCAACTCTTCCAACAGTCGCTATTTTGGAAATGAATGGCGAGAACTCGACCTCGAAAATTGTCGAGTTGGTAGAGGCGAGGGAGTGTTTTTAGGGTCCCCGCCGTCCGATTCGGTTCGAATTCGTCGAAGAGTTGGTCGAGTGGTGTCCCTCCATCTTCGGAGGCGGACAGATCAATCCAATCGTCGAGGAAGGTCTGTCTGGTCCTGTGGATGAGATCGCAAGTCTCCCCCTCAGGCAGGCGCAGCAGTACACTGCGTCCTTCGCGTAAATCAAGTTCAAGGTCGGAGTTAAAGCGAATCTCCCCTGGGCTTGGAATCGTCATCGGGTTCACATCGCCTGAGGGGCGCGGTTTCACAGTTCTTCACTGCAATTCGAGCACTTTTCGCACAAAGGGATCCACGCAAACTTCCTGCCCCTTTTTAGAAACAAGCGACAAGCTCTCCGCCCAGTCGAGAGCTGGCGCCAGAAGTGGCCGGTCATCCGTCGGAACCATGTCGGACGCCTCACTCTCTGTGAATTCCCCATATACCAATAAGTCTTGGAGTATCCGCATAGGCTCGGCTACATTAAGTCCGAAAAGACTTTCGAGTTCCGACGTCTCTGCCAGTTGGCCCAGAAGGATTTCGCCCTGCGCAGCGAGAAATCCCGCCTCCCGTAGAGTGCCAGAAAAACTTCGCGCGAGCTGCCTTAAGATTGCCGGCCAATTGCCTGTGGCCAGCGAGACGGCTGCCCTCGCGTCCCCGCTGTTACGGATTATCGATGCTTCATTTAGCCAAGGACCTATGGCTTCGTCGGACCAGTGCCGAAGAAGAATTGTCCGCGCACGCTCCCATCCGGCGAAAACCGCCCGGTTCGTCCAGAGCTTTCCGGGATCGAGGAGGAAGACTATGCCGAGGTGAGCACTGGTGTGTCGCAGTTTTGCTAACTTGTCCTCAGCGTAATCAATCCAGGAAGCGTCCCAATCGAGTAAGGCTGGAACAAGCGCGAGGGTTTTGCCCTCTTGTTTGCTGAGACGCTTAGTTACAAGACCGTCGATCTCGCGGCAAAATCCGTCCAAATCAGCTGCTTCGATGAGATGAAAATACTCGGAGCCGAACTGGACTTTGAGTGCGTCGCTAACTTGGTCTAAGCCCAATGCGTCACTTCCCGCTAGTAGCACAACATCGCTTCGCACCCGTCTTAACCGCGCCTCTTGGTTCGCAGTGAAGGGATTCCGGAAAACGATTCCCGAAACGGTCAATGGATTGCGAAAAGTCTCCGGACTATAGGCTTTGGGTGCCTCCCAATGCTCGCTGTCCAGCAGTACGCCCTCGATTTGGCTCTCTGTTCCGAGCAGCGATACAACGTTAGGGCTCCTCAGTCGGTAGGTTGCTCCGGAACCAGTGTGTCGGAGGATTCCCAAGCCTTCCATTTCGTCCAACAGGGTCTCAAAATCCTCCAAAGCGATGCCCCTCCCTTTGCCTGAGCCGTCGTTGCTTCCCTGACGGAAGCCGACCGCCCACCATTCCATCGCTTCTCGTCGGATCGTGGCGCTGTCTAGGCCGTCAGGGTAGTCACGGTCGTGCAGTGCCAAAAGATAGGCAATCAACCGGAAGCGCGGGTCGAGTTCAAGCGTCAACTCAAAGCGTTTGTGAAGGTTGGCCCGAAGGTTTCTGCGCTCGTAGAGTTCTTCGACCTCCCCAGAGGACACGCGGTAGGGCACGGGATGCTCCTCGCCCTTCCGCGACTGCCGTTCCCTGACATGGTCGACGAGCGCTTGGCAGTAAATCTGAATCAGGTTCGGATAATAGTTTGTCTGCGCCAGGATGCGAATTACCAGCCGGGGGGATTCGAAAAAGATACCGAGACGGGCAAGCGGCTTCTCGATCAGGGCCTGGGCCTCTCGCGCTTCTCCACCCGTGAGGAGGGGGCCCACGCAGATGGGCGTGCCGTACTGGGCCAGGGGATTGTTTGCGGTGCGGGTTGAGCGCTGCACGTTGTGCAATCCTGCCAAAACGACCTTGAAGCGATGTTTGGTTTCCACCATGAGGTCGCGGATTTCCGTACAGATGCGAAAGGCGTCGCGGTTCTCATCCGACTTGCCGTCCGCTTCAAGAAAGGCATCCGCCTCATCAAGCAGCATCAGGATCCGTCTCTTGGGATCGCCCGACAGCCATGTGCCGATTTTTTCCGCGAACCACGTCGGGCGGACCGGAGCCGGCAGGCTGCCGGGGAAAATGCCCGGTTCCCGTTCGCGGAGTTGCCTTGACATCTCGGTCCACAACTCGGTCGGATCGCGGGAGACGCCCAATCCGATACTCTTGAAGTCAATGAAGACCGCAACGCTTCCCGGACGGGAGTTCACTCGGTGTTCGACGTGCCGCAACAGCACCGACTTACCAATCTGGCGTCCGCCATAGAGAAGACATGAGCTGTCCGTCGAGATCGATTCAAGCTTCGCGACCTCGCGTTGCCTTCCAAAGAACATTTCCGGGGGAAGCAGGCTGCCTTGGGTGGTGTAGGGCATCATCCCCGAGAAGGGAAGTGTGAGTTCGAGAAGGGCATCGAGCTTCCGGCCCCTAACCGTGGCAAGAGCCAGCATCACAAGGTCGTCGACTACCGCCACGGTGCGGCGCTCCTTTCTTAGAATTTGGGCAAAACCTTGGCGGACTTTCTCTGGCATTCTTCCAAAATAGAAGATGAGATCGGCACCATGCGTTTGAACTCCGCTGTCCATTGCAGCTTGGAGTTCTTTTTCCGCCGAAAGGTTGAAGTCGCAGAGGATGCGGTATCGTCCTTTGGCTTCGGATCCGAATGTGGGCACGGGAGGCGTGACCAGCGCTTCGGTGTCCACGAAGATCCAGTGGCGGTTTTGCCTCTGCTCGGGGCGCACGCTGGTGACGTTAAAGCCAAGGCCGCGTAGAATTCTCGAAACGGAATCGGCTGATGGGAGTTTCCGAGCCTCCTTTACGGAGAACCAGAGCTTTAAAACTTCCGCGTATTCACGGGAATGAGCGCCTGATACACTGCCAAGTTCAAGACCCGCCACGTCCTTCCTTTCCTCCACCGCCTGAATAATCTGGCGCTCCGAGCGGGGGGTTTCTGAAATGTATTTTAGAAGCGCCTGAAACCTGCTTGTATTCCCCGGAGACACATCAAAGAATCTGAGGAAGAGTTTTTCGCTATCCTCTGGTTCGCTTTCCGGCAAAGCCTGGCCATCCTCAATTTTGTCCAGATAGTCGTTGGCGAGATAGAGATCGCCCGATTCGATGATCTCCTCAAGGCGCGCCTTCGAGCTGTCGTCCAATTCGGCCCTGCCGAGGCGCAAACGGACCGTATCCACAATTTTAGCTCTTTCGAGCGCAAGTTCCGCGTCGATCGAATCAAGGCAAAGGCGGGGCGTGACGAAGTCGAGTAATTCTTCTGGAGAACGAAGATCGCCGCGGATAGCAGTAATCGCCGAAAGGCCGTCGGAAACCGTTCTCTCGCGGGCGAGACCATTCTGCAATGCTGCGGAAAGCCTGGCTTCGATGTCCTCAATTCTCTCCAAAAGTCCGGATCGATGCGCTTCGAGAGAGCTCTGTCTCTCCTGTTCCAAACCCTGTATTTCCGCCTCATCGACCGCTCTCCGGCACATCCGGTCGAGAAGGCGGAGAGATGAAAGGTGATCACCATTTTCGCAGTGACGTTCAAAGGCCATGCTCGCATCGGGCCCCTCGGGTCCGCCGTCAGCCAGTCCTTCCAAAATTGCATGGAGCAGTGTGGCTGGCGCGGTCGAACACTCCCAATCTTTGCCAAGATGGAGGGAGGGGATTTCCAGGAGGCAACCTGCGGTGGCTTCTTCGATCGTCGCGGCAGCCCGGCCCCGGTGCGTTGCGGACTCGAACAGACCGAGGCATGCGTCGATCGCCTCGATGGCCTTCGCACCCGAGGATTGCGAGAGAGAATCGGCCCGTTGGTCCATTGTTCCCCTTACCTCCGCTTTGGCAGCCTCGGCTGACAGCTGTAGAGCTCTGCGAAGCTTGTCCAGTTCCACCCTGACGAAATCGGTTTCTCCCCGTGGTTCCGAATTCACCAGTTGCGCCCAATCCTGCGCGAAACATGCCACGTCATCCAACTGTCTCCGCAGCACCTTTAGGGCTCCGCCGATAATCTTCGTCCTCTGACCAAGGACCGACTGAGTCTGGGCGAGCAGGGTCTCGAAATTCAGGCCCGCAACTCGGAGGCTCATCGATTTTGCATTCGCGAGGTCCCCCTTCCGAATCGGGTCGAGCAACTGGTGGAGCAGTTCGCCGGGCTTTAGCCAATGTTTCCAGACTTCTGTCGCACCTTGGAAGGTGATGGTTCTCGCATTGGATTGTTGCCACCGTTGGTCAGCTCGTTGGCGGTATTCTTCGACACGTTCTTCCCACTCAATTCGCGGAAGGTTTTCTGACAGCGTGTCCCAGCTAACTTCCAACCGGTTCTGAGCGAAGGATGTAGCGGCTTCCGCAATCTCCCGGAGCTTTGGCCACTTCCCGAGATGGAGTTTTTCCAGAGCCTCGTCCGCCGCCGTCAACGGAGAGCGCAGAGCCATAGGTATCGTGGCAGCAAAAACGAATAGGCGGACGGCATCCTTCCATATCTCTGAGTCATTCCAGGTGATTGAGCTGGGATGAATCTCCGAGAAAATCTCCTGGATGGGCTGGAGCGCCGCCGGCGTGGCCGAGCGCAGCGCTGTCGTCACGGCGAGCGCCCGCAGCACCGTTACCGGGGGAAGGAGGTTGGCAGTTGGCGTATTGTTAAGACTTTCCGCCAATTGGTAAGCAAGCCCGACACGTTGGAGATTAAGAAGCCTGCAGACCAATTCGGCGGTCTGAACGCTTGCGGTCGCAGGATCCATTTTGAGGTCTTTGAGGCAGGCTCTGGCCAGATTCGGCAGGGACAGATTAGATGATGGGATCACATCTTGGCCATAATCCCCCAAGTCGCCAGCCCCCTCGGCGTGTTCGGGCTCTTCGGGAATTGCCTCCAGAGTGTCCGGCTCCACGAAGGGCGCCTCCGCTGCAAGGGAAAAGCCAGGCTCGTGCGCCTTCCGTTCAGCTATGGGCGGAAGTTCCTGGCTTCCTAGTGGTAATGCCTCCAGCTTTGGACTCCCGTCGGAATTTCCGTGAAGTTGTCTGGAGTGCTCGGCGGGGATCTCCTCCAAGGGACTCTCTACCCTTTCCGTTTCCGCGTTGCTCTTCTCTTCCTCAGTGATTTCCACCGGCGGAGCGGATGGAGAAAGTTCGGGAGGGGGCTCCTGCCCGGCGTTGCCGATCCACGCCGGCTCGATCGATTCGAGAAACTCTCCGAAGGCGGCGAACGGCACTGCTTTGACCGCCGCGATGAATTTCGCCTTCTCTGTCGGCGGTAATTCTGCCACGTACCTCAACCACGAGGTGCCGGAATAGCTTGCCATCGGCAGGACGGGTGAGGGATCGGCGGTAGCGGCACCCTCCAACTCCCTTGCAGCCTGCTGCTGGAGGGCTCCAGCGGCTTGCCTCATCCACTCGATAGGGAACTTCATTTCCGTTGCGAGAACCGCCTCGGCAAGCTCTTTGAAGAAACCTGCGTGTCCTTCATTCTCCTCAAGTTCCAACAGGCGTTCCGCAAAACCTTCGATAAGTCCATCTAAAGTCTCCACATCTCCCCATTCGGGTAGGGGTTCCCCTAGCCTTTCCGCCGCCGTCAAGAGCGACTCACGAATGTCCGAGCAAAGTTGCTCGGCGGCGGTGATCTCTTCCGAATCGCTTTTGCTCCATAGATACTCACAACGGTCCAAAGCGTCCGCTATCTCACGGAGACGTGCCGCCATGATTCCAACTTGTTCCCGCATCCCGGGCACCTCGCGCAGAGGATCCGGGAGGCAAACTGTCGTGTCCATCAGATCAAGTTCGACGACGATGGACGCTAGCAGGCATGCAGCAGGATCGGGTGCGAGCGCGGCGGCCAGCATGTCCCGCCGCTCGACCGGTGACAAATCCCCATTCTCGCCCATGCTGGACAGCTTCTCGAACTCCTCGCCACGAGTGCCTAGGAAACAGCGAAGGGAAAAGGCGAAGAGTCCAGGTGCCGGTTCCTTGATTCCTGTGAGCGCCGAGTCAAGTCTTCCACGATGTACGGCGGGACGCTTTGCCAGCACTTCAATGCGATTCCCCCCCCGGTCGAGATGAGCGAGCCTGAGGAGACACTTCAAACCTTTGGGGGATTCCCCCAGGAGCGTTTGGAAAATTTCCCTCTTAACCTCTTCCGGAGCTTCAAGAAATGCCTCGGCCATCAGGGGATACGGATGGGCGTCGTCTGCTTTTGGTCTCCGATGTTGGCTCATGTCTGGTGCGGACTCTGAATGAAGAGACGCGAAATTTTACAAAAGCGTCCCCGGGATGCGAGAAAATTCGAAAAATCTCCGACGATGCTTGGAAATTTCCGAGCCGGAGCTATTGGGCTCACTCCCAAACGGGAAGGTGAGGGGCTGGAGGTTGGCAAGCTTCAGGCGGGGGAAAGGCATTCGGGAAGGACGGGGACTTTGGGGCGGAGGAGCGCGGGTGCAAGAGGGGACTCGGAGGTCCGATACGTTATCCGAACCGGGTTGTTCGCGAAAAGGACTTTCCAGACACCCAACCTCGATTCAAGATGCCATGATGAAAAAGCCAAAAGGAGTTTACTGCCTCGAAATCGGGGAATGGTTCGGCCCCATGAGGCACAATCACTCGGTGGAACCCGCGCTGGAGCTGCTCGCGCGTTCTCCGGGGAAAGTGCCCTACCTGCACCGTGACATCGCGACCGAGAGTGAATTCCGCTTCTACTTGAGCAAATGGACGCAGAGCCAACAGAAAGGTTACCCCCTCCTTTACTTGGCCTTTCACGGCAGCCCGGGCGCGATCGAGCTTCGCAAGGAAAACGGGCGTGGCCTTTCCTTCCCGATCGAAGAGCTCTTTTCGGCGGTGGAGGGAGGTTGCGACCGGAAGATCATTCACTTTGGTGCCTGCAGCACCATCAAGATTCACAGCAGGATCGCGAGCCGATACCTGAGGCAATCGGGGGCACTCGCCATCACAGGTTTCTCGGAGGCCGTTGATTGGACTGAGGCTGCCTGTTTTGAAATGCTGTTTTTCAACGCGTTGCAACGCTGTCACATGACCCCGAAGGGTATGATCAAACTCCGCGAGGAGCTGAAAGACCTTGCCGGCGGGCTCATGAAGCACCTGGGGTTCACGATGAGAATCGCATGAGCAAATCCGATTCGTCTCACGACCAGCGGGTGAAGATGCACGAGCTTTCGTCCAGGACCAATTTCCGGGTTTGCGATGTCTTCCGTGACTCGCAAAAGAGCGTCCCGTTGATCACCTTTGAAGATCACCGATGCACCCTGATCGCATTGTATCACGCGATGAAGAGCGGGGTGCTCAGCCCGGAGTCGCCCCCCGACCTCATTCGATTCGATCTCCATGACGACGGAAAGTCTCCTAAGTCGGGGGTGGAAAGGCTAAAGCCTTTCATCGGATGCTCACCGACTTTGAGGGAGTTTCAGGACTTCGTGGAATGGGAGCTTTCTCCGATGGACGATGATTGGGTCAAGGTGGCTCTGGAACTCGGACTCGTCCGAAACGTGGTCACCTTCGGCTCAGAGAAATGCGACAGCTTTCCGAAAGGACGAACACCTTACAAGGATCATCGGGATGGCGTTCACGAATGCTGGACTTTGAGCCACCTTTGGCATCTATTCGGTTATCAGGGCGACTTGTCTGACCTCGCCCGTCGGGGGCAACTTGCGACTCTTTGGGAAACCCTACAGTGGAATGGTCAAGGGTTCCTCCCTCTGGAGCGAGCTTTGATCGTTGATATCGACCTCGACTGCTTCACCCAAAAGGCAGACGGTCAAACGATCGCTCTGCCTTCGGACATTCTGGAAGCTCGCTTCGAAAACGTGGACACTTCAGGTGACTCCTACCATCGGCCACGGGCATTTCTCTTTGAGTTGATGCGACGCAGCTCGTTCATCACCGGCTTTTCTGGGATCAGACTTTGTTTCCGAGACCGGAGTTCCGACTCCGCTAACCATCAGACCGGCACCAATTCCCGGCTCATCATGTGGACGAGGTAGGCGAGGTTGTCTTGGATCTCCCCAGGAGACTTTGAGACGAGGAACCGCCACTGACCCATCTTCTTCCAGTTTGTCACGGCCGAGCACCAGCGGCGAGCCGCCTCGTGCTTGGCGGTGTCCTCCTCGTTCTCGTAGCCCTTAACCTCGAGGATGAGGTTAAGGCCGTTGCTGAGGCGAATCAGGAAGTCTGGATGATAGATGTGGGAAACGCCGAGGAACTCATAGGGAATGCGGAAGCCCGAATTGTCGGTCCTCAGGTAGGAGACGACATGAGGTGAGGCCTCGAGCTGGAAGGCGGCCGCCTGCTCCCACGTTTTCGTATCGAGCACGACCTGGTCGACGTGACTCCTCATGGTGGCGTGGCAGGGCCGGGTCGTGAAGAAGTTGACGTCGTCGGAGCTACCCCGTGGCGTGAAACGGTTGATGATGGGAAGGATCGCCGGTTCGCCGTCGGCCGTTTCCGGCCGGATCGCTTCGAGCAATTTCTCCACGGTCCGGCGGTAGTAGCGCTCGATGGCCAGTTCCCGCTGGTCCTGACCGGCCCAGTCGACCTTCCGCTCGCAATACTCCTCCACGATCCGCAGGATTTGAGGGAAGAGCACCGCCCTGGAGTAGGCCTTGAAATCCTCCCGGGTGACCGAGAGCACTTCGCAGATGTCCTGGGCGATCTGGAACTGGATCGTCTGGAAGTGGTAGCTCTTGTAGAACTCCTTCCGGTCCACCCGCTTGGTCTCGAAACTAATTTCCGTCAGGTCCCCGACCCGCACACCGACCTGCGGCATGACGAAAAGTTCGTTGGGATTGCGGAGGACGTCGATGCGCAAGGGCTCGATTTGGGTGAAGTCACAGACTGCCCGGGGCTCTTTGAATTCGATCGTGTAACCCTCAACGATGGGGAACGTGATCCGCAGATGGGAGCGGTTGGCCAGCGCCTTGACGTGGCTTTTCGGCTTGTCCTCCGGGGCGGGAGCGTTCTTGGCCCTGCCCTTGTAGGGGATGACCGAAAAGGGAATCCCGTATACGTCCACATATTCGGGGGAGAGCATTTCGGTCTCAGGATCGAAATCGTAGTTCATACGGCGCAGGCCCCGGCCGACGACCTGTTCGCAGAGGAGCTGGGATCCGAAGGCTCGCAGGCCGAGGATCTGGGTGACGTTGTTGGCATCCCACCCTTCGGTCAGCATCTGCACCGAGACGACGCATCGGATCTGTTCGCCAGCGGTTCCTGCGACACCGACGCTGGCGATCTGGGCGCGCAGACGCTCGGCCTCGTCCTGTTTGGAGAGGCCTTCCTCGGACTCGGCCTTGTTGAGGAGATCGGTATCGATCCGCAGGGTGACTTTGCTGTTCTCCGTGTTCTGCAGTTCCTCCATGTGGAGCTTGCTCGGACCGTAGGTGGTGTTGCGGACCTTCTTGGTCTTCTTCCCCTCCTTGATCTCCAGCTCCTCGACCCGCTCACCCGAGATCTGCTCGAAGAAGAACTGCGCAAGATTCACGTTGTCGCAGACCACGATCATGACCGGCGGGATGAACTCCTGGCCCGGCTTGGCGTCCATGTGGGTATTGTATCGTTCCTTCCACTGACCAGCCAGAAGGGTCAGAGCGGAGTTGGCCTCCGTCCAGACGGCGCGTGGATCGGGCTTGCCTCGGACGATCTGGCTTGCGTTGAGCTTGCTGCGGATGTGCTTCCAGAGTTCGAAAAACTGCGGATCGGGTCGACCCGTGCTGTCACTGACGGGAAGGCGGGGGATTTTCGTGATGCCGGACTCGATTGCATCGACAAGTCCGAAGTCACTGACGAGCCAGGGAAAGGGAGAGCCCGGGATATGGCCGGTGCCCTGGAGGTAGAAGGGTGTCGCCGAGAGATCGATCACCGCACTGATGCCGATGGCCTGATTGATCCGGTCCAGACCCTCGATCCAGACCGTCGCTTCGGTCTGGTCCTCCTTCGACGCAGCCTCAATCTCGACATCCTTGGCTACCTTGTAGTCGACGTTCTTCGGACGATAGGCATGGTGCGCTTCGTCATTGAGGACGAGGATGGGTTCGCCCTCCTGGATGTCGAGATCCCTGAGCACACGCGCGGCAAAGGCAGCGTCGCTTTCTTCCCCCTTGTTGACGACCTTGTAGTTGGCGTCGCCTTCCTTGTGGGGGGATTCCTCGGTCAGTTGGTGCCAGTTCGTCACCATCACCCTCCCTTGGTGCATCAGAGGGCGCAGGGTATGGGGAGCCATGTCGAACTCGTCGAAATAGTTTCCAGACGCATTGTCGGGCCGGAGCACCTGGAGACGCTCCTTGACCGTGAGGTTCGGCGCCACGATCAAGACACGATTGGGGAAACGCGGATCGGAAGGCTGACGGCCCCGGTTGCAAAAGGCCCAGGTGATGAGCATGGCCATCACCACCGTCTTCCCGCTGCCCGTGGCCATCTTGCAGCCGTAGCGGATGAGAGGTGCCCAGTCCGGGTTTACCGGCTGGTCGGATAGAGTCGGGAAGAAATCCGAAGTTCCGGATGCCGCAGCGAGATCCGGTCGCTGTCCACGGATGAGCTTCAGGTATTCGTCGTGAGTTACCAGGGGCTTCCACTGGGTTCGCCGGTTGCTGGCGACAATCTCGATGAGGTAGATGACCGTCTCCACCGCTTCGAGCTGACAGAAAAAAAGACGGCGCTTCCGGTCTTTCGCCTGCCAATGCCGGAGCAGCTCCCTGGTGACGGGGGTGGCGTTCTGGTAGTTCGAGGCGCGCCACTTCCTGAGGTCCTCGCGGAGAGCATTGACCAGGGGCAAGTCGTCTGCCCCTTGGTCCATCGAGAACATTTCCTGCTGGGCCGACCCGGTCTTCTTGGTGGTCCAGAAGTAGCTCGCCTTGCGTCGGCCGCTGGTCTTGTTAGCCTTGCCGTCGATGTAGTTCCAGTAGGCCTTCGGCTCGTAATACGGCGAATTGATGATCGGCTCCTCGACGGGAGGCTGCATCGGGAGTTCGTCTTGAA
This sequence comes from Verrucomicrobiales bacterium, assembly GCA_016795505.1. Taxonomy (GTDB): domain Bacteria; phylum Verrucomicrobiota; class Verrucomicrobiia; order Verrucomicrobiales; family DEV007; genus JAEUHH01. The sequence continues at coordinate 12,595 of JAEUHH010000067.1, forward strand.
GGGGATCTTTCTTCGACATCAGGTTTTCAAAGCAAAAGGTTGTTCGTCGCGTGACTCGAATTCAGCCTTGACCCAGATTCGGTCAAGATCTGCCGATTGGGCTGCCTCGTAAACGTGCTTCCGGGTGTCGCCATCGAAGGTGCGTATGAACCTCCTCGCCAACCATGAGCTCAAGGCGAATTCGCGGGGATGGCTTCCTTTCAAAATCGTCGATCCACTTTGGATTGAGGGGATCGCACCCTGATACTCCTCGATCACGAGGACTTTGGGGTGCTTTGTGATTCTCTCCATTTTTTCAATCTGACCGATCAGACGTTCCCGCTCTTTCGAGTTCCGCAAGAGTGATCGTCTCTTGCACTGCACTAGGACGGCCTTCCGCTTTGATTCCTTTCCCTGGTGGATGTCGGCTGAAATTGCCAGGTCCGCTCCTGACGGCGGTTCTGACCCATGCTTGTCATTGGTCATGGTCGACCCTGAGAGCGAAACACTGAAGTTAGATCCGCTGAAGGAAAATCCGTCCAGCTTCGTGACGAGGGCAGGGTTGTAGTTCGGCTCGCTTCCGTATCGACGAAAATCGAGTTCGCGAATCCTCTTCGCGAGCTGATCCTCTAGCTCGATCAGATCGAGTTCTTTGATTTTCAGCGGATGATCCATTGGATTAGTCCTCAAGCCTATGCACCCGCAGCACTTCGTTGCCCCGGGGATCGATGACTTTGACGGCGACGCGGCGGTGTTCGCCGATGGTGAATGGCAGGCTGGTGCCTCCGGACATTTTTTCGAGGATCTCGGCGAGCTCTTCTTCGCGGGTGTCGCGGAGGGACTTGGCGAGCTTGGCCCAAGCATCCTTGTCGGGGAAGAAGGCTTGGCAGATGCAGAAGGTCTTGCCGTCGTAGTCGGAATCGAGGAACCAGGCGGCTACCTTGCCGGCTTTGGTGTCGACGATCTCGTTCTTCACCGGATCGTAGACGTCCATGCCCTCCATGTGGACGACATATCCCTCTTTCTTCTTCTCGACCCGGGTCCGGGGCTGGCCAAAGACGGTGAAGAGTTGCTGGGTGGTCTGCACGGTGGCGGCCCGCTTCTTTTCGGCGGTGTTGCCCTTGAGGAGATCGCCGATGAGGACGTCTGGCCGGATCATGGCCATGTGGACGCGCAGCGTCGTGGCGTCGTTGTCATTGGCCTCCTGGATCTTGTCCTGAGCCGAAGCGTCGAAGGAGAAGGCAGCGAAGTAGAGGTCGTCGTAGCCGCGGGCGATGGCCTGGAAGATGGCGGAAGTGGCCTGGAACGCGGTGACGGCTCCGTGCTCGGGACCGATGACGATGGCGGCCCGGCGTTTCTCCCCGCCTCCCGCCGGGGAAACCTCGGCCTCGGCATGGAGGAATTCGCTCTCGATGGGGTGGAGCGGGTCGAAAGAAATGTGTTTGTTCCCCGTGAAGGTGAGCCCATCTTGCCGGAGCAGCGCGAGCATCCGGTCGAGATGGCCTGAGGCATTGGCGACTTTCAGGTCTGAATCGCCGTCTTCCTCGTCGCCGCCTTCGCGGACCCGGCAGGAAAGATCGCCCTCGGCAAAGGAATCCAGTTCTTCCGGAGCGCCACTGATTGGGGACTGAGATTCGGCGCCGCCCTTGAGAGATTTTTCGAGGGGGCGAATGGACTCGACCGTGAAGGGACCGGAGACGCGGACGACACCACGCACCACCTCGGGCTGATCGACGAGTTCCTCCTGCTCGGCGTTGGCCTCGATGCAGGCGTTCACCTCGTCCATCTTCGCGCGCCACGCCTGCCGGTAGGCAGTGAGCGCGTCTTGCAAGGGCTGAGGCCAGTCAGGGTCGGTGTCGAAGGGCACTTGCCATTCTTTCCACTCACCGTCGTCCGGGACGGCCTCGCGATAGGCCTCGGCTTGCTTGGCGGTGATGGCTTTCAAACCCTTTCCGCCTGGGATTGCGGCAATCAGTTTTGGGTCGGTTCCCGGTAGGAGCCAGCGGCGTTGGTCGGAATCGGACAGAGCTCGAGGGCCGTCGTTCTGATGTTTGTTCGTGAGTTTGCGGACCAGATCTGCCTTCAGCTCCTTGCTGACCTTGGCCAACTCTCGATTCAGCGCTTCCAGCCTCTTCTCAAGTATGGGCTCGTGTTTTTCGAAGATGGGATCGAGGCTCTTATTCTGAGCAATCGACTTAAGGGTAATGTGTGGGACGGATTTGTAGTGGAAACCAGTGCCGGGGTTCTTTGGCTTGTCGGGATCGACGCCTTCGCTGGCGTCCTTGGTTTTGTAGGTGTCGAACTTGGCGGTGAGTAGTCGCTGGCGGGCGATGGCGACAGCGACGCGGGAGCTGTCGATGGTGATCCAACGCCGACCCCATTGCTCGGCAACAAATGCGGTCGTTCCACTGCCACAAGTGGGATCTAGGACCAGATCGCCTGGTCGAGTAGTCATAAGAAGGCAACGCTCCAAAGCTTTTGTGTTTGTTTGAACGACGTAAACCTTCTGATCCGAAAAACCACTGACCGCAGTATCGTCCCAGTGGTCGCCAAGCGGAACTGCCGGGTAATCAGTTTCATAACGTTTTTGGCGGAGTGTCGACCCCAGCCCAAGAATGCGTTCACAAGAAATGAGTCGTTGGATCCCTTCCGGAACCGTCTTCCAGTGTCGATCGGTTCGACCACCTGTGCCCGGCCAGAATTCTTGTCCGTGAAATTTAATGGGGCCGGAGCTATTCGCGCTGTGACCGGTTGAGGTTAGATTGTCGTGTTGAAAAAAGATCCAGTCACTAGGGAGTGGTCGAATCCCAGATCGCTCTTCGGACTCAAGTGGTCGAAATTCGCCCACAGGCGACTCTTTCATTGCGCCCTGAACTGAATAGAGATCGCGAAGATTCTTCTCGGTCAGAATCTGATTGTATCGCGTCTGCTTCTTGTCCTTTGCATACCAAAGAATGAAATCATGGACCTGAGGAAGATAGTTCGATGCCGCCCATCCTGATTTGCGCATTAAGATCGTAGCTACGCAATTCTCCGCCCCGAACACCTCATCCATCACCGCCCGGACGCGGTGCAGATTTTCATCCGAAATCTGCACAAACACGCTCCCCGAATCCGTGAGCAACTCCCGCGCGATGATGAGCCGCTGCTTCAGGTAATCGAGATAAGAGTGGACACCGAGAGTCCAAGTGTCCCGATAGGCTTTGATCATCTCCGGCTCGCGGGTGAGATCCTCGTTGCCGTCCTTCACATCCCGCTTCCCGACCTCGTTCTGCCAGTTCGACGAAAATTTGATCCCATAAGGCGGGTCGATGTAGATCATCTGCACCTTGCCCGCCAACCCCTCGCGTCGGGCCAGCGAAGTCATCACCTGAAGGGAATCCCCGAGAATGAGCCGGTTGGCCCAATCGACATCGTGCTGGTAGAACTGCTTCTCGGCCTCGCGGTCGAGCTTCTTCGTCCCGAAGAGATCGTCGTCGAGATCGTCCCGCTCAGCGGCCCGGAGGATGGAACGGGCGGATACCTTCTCATGGATATGGAGAGCCACGGGGTCCACGGTGAAGGTCTTCTTCTCCCGCTTCGTGCTCCACTCCAGCCAAGGCTGGCGCGAACGCAGGAGGGCATCACCAAGGAGGCGAACCTCCTTCTCCGTGAGCGCGCCGGTCTTCGCTTTCTCCAGCAGGGCTTCGACCTCGGTGGTGAGCGAGTCCGTCGCCCCGGACTCGTCGAAGCGCAGCACGGGTGTGAGGTGGGGATCGTAGGCGTAAGGGATCTTGGCCGTCTCGACCTCCTGGTCCTTCACCGCCATGCCGGCGGCGGGCAGATTCTTGCGCTTTTTGTCAGGGTGCTGGTAGGAGGTGGGCATGGGGAAAACAGCGGCTGGTGGGGCTCGATTGACTCAACAGGGTTTGCTGCCCGAGTCAACAGGGTAGGGTTGTAGAGAATTTTCCAGAGATGGCAACCCTCGGGGGTTCTCTTCCGGGTCGTTCATGCGCTCCGCGCTCATTTGTCCTCAAAGATGTAGACGGTCGTTTCCTTCTGCCGGTCCATCAGCATGGAGATCCCTCCGGTCATTTCCGCGATGAAGACACGGGTCTTGGGGACGGATCCGGCCTGCTGCTGCCGACGCCGCTGCCGGCGACCGACGCCCTCCTCCCCCGGGGCATCTCCGGTAGGCTCAGCTTGCACGGGCTTGGGAGCCTCGAAGCGGGCCGAGACCCGGCGATCGTGGAAATTGCTGATGACCTTGCTGTAGGGCCGGGCGAAGGGGTGAAACTTGGTATCCCGGTAGGCATTGAGCTTGGAGGCTTCCCGGATGACTTCGTCGATCCGCTGTTTCCAGAGGTTTCGGTCCTCATAATTCCTCTCGGGTCCGTATCGGAGGACGAGTGTCTCGGGCGAGGCGGTGAGAAGCCCGCCGATCTGGGTGAGGAAATCGAGCAGGTAGCGGGCGCTCCAATCCTCGCCGACCATGTAGCGGTCGGTGATCTCGAGGGTCTTGATCGGACCGTGTGTGAGGAAAGCGAAGTCCCGTGCGATCTGGCGAGCCTCGTTGCTGCGGTAGAAGTTGCGCTGGATGCTCGCGGGCCGCTCCAGAGCGGCGAGGACGAGCCCGGTTCCGGTCTCAAGGAAGGCCTCGGCGGTTTCCCTGGGAACCCGACGGGCGATGAGGACGGAATCGCCGGACCAGAGCTGCTCAAGCACCGCGCTTTTTCCACCCAGGTCGTAGATGAGGGTGGCCTCGGGTTGATGCGAGTCGATCAAGACGAGCTGGGGCATGGGCTGATCCCCCAGAGCGCCGGCGGTGGCCCGGCGGATCACCAGCTGTCCGTCGCGAACGACGGGATAGATGGTCTCGGCAAGTCGTCGTGCGCGTGGGCGGTTCGGATCTTGGAAATCGGGCAACTGATGGCAGACGGCGGTGATTTTTTTCCCGGCAGCGAGCCAACGATTGAGGCGCTCCCACTCGGGGTAGCAGGCAACGAGGGGCAACTCCCTGCCATCCGCCCCCGACTCGATGCCTCCGGAGAAATCACCCAGTCGATCCCGCAACAGTCCGATGCGATCGACTTTTTCACAGAGGTCCTTCAGGGCGGCGGGTTTGATCTCCTCGCCCCCCAGATTGCGGGGGTCCTCCCGCTTCACGGCCAGGATCCGTCGGAGCCAAGCCATGGCCTCATGACGGCGGAACTGATCCCAATAGGCTTGGTTGGAGAAGCTGCGAAGACATTTCGAGCAGCTCGTCGTGCAATCGGCCGGACAGGTGAGCACCTTTTCGATGGCGTGTCGGACCAGGTCGGAGGCGGGCGTCTCGGAAACTTTCGCGGTGTAGCCCGCGCCGCCGGGGACATTGTCGTAGAGCACGAGTTCGAGGCCCCCATCGGGCAGCCAGCGGAAGGTCGAGGACATCTCCCCCTCGGGAATGGAAACCACTTCGCAGGCTGCCATTCGGATCGCCTCGACGATGGTGCGGGCCACCCCGTCTCGGGCGGCGGCCAGCTCGTCCGGCTGCCAGATCTCCCCCTCGGGTGGTTCCGGTGTCGGAACGATGAGACGTCCGCGAATCTGCAACACGTCGGTGTGGAAGGTGTGGGCGAGGTCGAATTTCCACGAGGACGGCTCCCGATCACATTGGTGATCGGTGAAGGGATTCCTGTGAGACTCGACTCTGCGCTTGTTCTTCGTCACCGCATGCGAGTAACCGCAGGAGCACTGCACGTAGCCCTCGCCGTTGCCCTTGTTGATCACGACCATCCGGCCATCCTGGGCATGTTGGCAGGCCCATTCGACCTTCAACAGGTTGGTGCCACGAAAGAGCTTCTCGGGGGCGTTGCCGATGAGTTGGGTCTCCATGGCCCGTGGTGGGAGCTCGCGGACGGGACCGGGTTCTTTGCCCTCCGACTCGCCGATGGCGGTGGTGAATCCGGTGGGTTCGATGTAAACGCGCGGCGGTCCGCTCAACGGAGCCTCGCAACTGCTGCAATGGCGAGGGATGAGGCTCGCATCCTCCCACGATTCGATGTTGCGGCATTGATCACAGATCTTGTAGGAGAAGGGCGGCCTGAACTCGCGCGGGGTGTGGGTGATCGCCCGAGAGGTCCAGACCCGTCCACCTGCCACTACCTCGGCACCGGGCGCGTATTCCACGACCCCGAGCCGGGCGTCGCGGGAGAGTTCGATCTCCTGCTTGCCCCAACCGCGGCCCTGCAGCACCTCTAGCTCGATATTGTCGACGGGGAAACTGTAGGTCGGGATGAGCCCGTATTTGGAAAGAAAGTTCACGATGGGCTGGTTCGCCCAGCGGTAAGCGCGATTCTGCTCGGTCGCAGCCCGGGGGAGATGGCCGGTGAGAACATGCTGCGCGGACCGTTCGGTGTAGTGCCGGTAGCGCTGTCCAAACGTGACCGCGAGGCGACGGATCGCATCAAGGAAGGCTCCCTCCAGCACGTCAGAAACTCGCTGGAGCGACTGGAATGCGTCGTTGTCGATCTCGCCTCGGATCGTTTCGAGAAGGTCACGGGCCAGTTGCTTCGCCTTTACTGCGGCTTCACTATCGAGCCATTCGGCGATGCTCCTGCCGAAGGACTCCTCGTGCTCCTCGCTGAAAATCGTCGGACGCCCGCCTTCCGGGACCAGCCCTCCGGCTTGCCGGTCGAGATCGAAACGGGGCAATCCGAAGAGCTGCCCGATTTGAAGTCCGCTATCGGTCAGCCCGAGGTGACCTAGATAATAGCTGATTAGGATCGAAAACTGGTGGCGCTGGAACAACCTTGAGTTGCCGAGGTGAACGAAAGGCGTCCGGGGTTCTCTCTCCAGGAATGCCTCCGCATGGGTGAAGACATCCTGATCGTAGCGTCGATTGCGCGCATAGGTGATGCTGACGGGGGCTGCCTGGGCACGTCGCCCGGCACGGCCGGCACGCTGCTGGTAATTGGAGATATCGGGCGGCACATTGCGCAGCATCACCCCCTCGAGGTCGCCGAGATCGATGCCCATCTCCATGGTCGTGGACGAGGAGAGGACGTTGAGTTTGCCTTCCTTGAAGTCCTTCTCGATTTCTTCGCGAACGTCGGCGGCGATGGCCGCGGTGTGCTCCTTGACGAGGAGGGAAGGCATGTCTTCCAGACGGGTGTAGAGGAAATGGTAGTGATTCCGCTCCATCTCATTGAGCCAATCTTTGCCCTCGATCCGTTCGGTCGTGCCGGAGCATCGCCACTGGGTGCAGACTCCGCCGACGGAGTAAAAGCTGGTCCTCGAACACTTGTTGCAGCGGTAGATCTGACTCTCGGGATCGCGTAACCGGACGGAGAGGAAGCGATGATCGAGCACTTTGGCGGGAGATCCCTCCGTATCACTGCACAGAATCGCTCCCTCGGGATCACGAACGAAGGCGGCCCAGATGTTGCCCAAGAGGGTCTCCCAGTTCGGGAGCTTCAAGCTATCCCGTAGGACATCGACGAAACGGTTGAGGTAGACGGTCCCGTCGTCCCGGCGACGCGGCAGGAACTTGAATCGGGGCTTGTCCTGAGCGGTTTCGAGGATGTATTGGCGATCGTCCTGATTGTAGGATCCCCAAACGAACTCGTCGGTGGCCCGAATGCCTGAGGGCATCGAGATGGCACGGTTCAACCGGATGGAGTCAAGCACCCATCGCATGAGGTTGGGGCCCACGTCGTCCGGCAGGCCTGCCCGCGCGGCCAGAGACTGAAAGTCGATTCCCGCATACTCGACTTCGACGATCCCCAGATCTTCCAGGGAGGTCCGGCTACCACCGGGAGTGCAGAACTCGGAATACACCTTGCCCCGAATCAGTTCGGGGCGGTCGTTCCGGTCGACGGGTTTTCCGTCGCGGTTCGTCAATCCGTATTTGAGGGTCGGGTCTCCATCGAGGTCCTCCGACAGAACGTGGAGTTTCACCTTGGACTCCTCGCGTTTGAGACGTCGGACAATCGCACGGCGGACGAGGAGGTCCTCGTGGCTGCGCTGCAGATAAGGAGCAAAGAATGCGGCATCCTGGCGGTTGTCGCTGAAGACGAGCATGTTTCTCCCGCGTCCGGGCTTCATGGCCCGGGTCTCCTCCGCCTTCGAGGTGGGGAGATGGGCAAAGAGCACCTCGCTGATCGTCGTGGAAAGGGCCTGATCGCCGGGATGGAAGGGGGTGATGATCTCGAAACGGTCCTGGGATCCGCAAGATTGACAAATCGTGACCTTGCGCTTGGCATCGGGATTGGCATCGACCTCGTCGCGGGTTGGGTTATCCATTCGGGCACGGTGGGTGGCGAGCCACTCGGATGGGTCGTCGTTGTCTCCGAGCAGATCCTGCACCTCGCCACGGTCGAGATGGATAAACACGGATTCGGGGACATTGCGATCCTCGGCCTCTGCCTCGGTGGAGTCACCGGGGATCACAAACACATCCTTGGGTTTCAGCCAGAACACAGACCGCTTCCAGCCTCGCCCGTGGTGCTCCGAGCTCAGGTGATGGCCCTTCTCAAACCCCTCGAAATAGAGTTCGCCACACTTGCGGCAGGTCAGAAGGCGATACCGCTGGGCACCGGTTCTGGCATCCTTGAATTCACGAGCGAAGCGGAGATTCTTGGCGTTTTCTTCATTCTCCTCCGGATGGGTGAGCTCGACGGTGGCCTCCTCGATGCCGCGGGTGAACAGGTGGTAGCGGGCGGGAAGAAGCGGAAAGGTGTATTCGTTCTCACGGGCATAGGCACCCAGCGCCACGAGTCCTTTGAGAGCGCCCAAGGCCTCATCTTCGTTACCGACCTCGGGGAAGAGATGTTTCGCGGCTCGGGAGATGGGCTCCAAGCCGCTCTTGGAGAGGTGCTCGGACAGTTCTCGCACGGATCGTTCGCGAGCAAGAGTCCGGCACAGCAACTGGGAGAGGGTGAGGCCGGATTCAGGCGCGAGGGCGAGGGGTAGGTCCCGCTCGGCGACGAGACGGTTCCACTCGGGGATCCGTTGTTCCTCGCCCAAATGCCTCACCTGCCGGAGCACCTCGTGCAGTGCGATCCATTGCTTCGACTCAAGGTGAAACTCGGTCTTCCCCGTCCGGAGAAGAAAATGGGCCTCCCGCTTTCCGGTGACCACGCGTGAGAACTTCGCCCCAAAAAGATTGCCGGCGAACTGGATGACACGCTTCTTTGATTCCTCGGTGGAGCCGAGGCTGGCGCTCGTGCCGATGCAACGGACATCGGCATTTCGGGCGTAGCGATTGCGGAGCTTTCTCAGGAGCAGGGACACCTCGGTGGCCTGGGCGCCGGAATAAGTGTGGACCTCGTCAAGGACAAGGAAGCGGAGGTCTGCGTGATTGAAGAGGTCCGCATTCTTGGGCAAGAGCAGGAGATGCTCGAGCATCGCGTAGTTGGTGACAAGGACGTGCGGAGGGGTGTCGAGCATTTCCTTCCGGGAAAGGAGCCAGTTCGTCGGAATCTTTTTCCCGAACATCTGCTTGAAGAATTCATCCTCGAGGTATTGCTGCTCGAACCATTGGCGATCCTTGCCGATGGATGTCTGCCCGGTGTAGCGGCCCACGGTGATCCCAAAGTCCTTCAACTGGTGGGCGAGCACCGGAACGAGGCGACGGTAGAGTTGATCGTTGGCAAGAGCATTCAACGGATAGACGAGGATCGCACGGATGCCCGGCTTCCCCTTGATATCAGCCTTCAAAAGGGTGTCCAACAGCGGGAAAAAGAAGCTCTCGGTCTTGCCGGAGCCGGTGCCGGTCGAAACGACAATATTCTCTTGGTCCACCAGGATCCGCCGGATCGCCTCCTCTTGGTGGACGTGGAGAGGGCGGGTGAAAACCGAAGGTTCGAGAAATTGAAAACCCTCGTGCAAAAGACCCTCCGCCACGAGATCGCTGAGCGACTTCCCCTTGGGGAAATCGGGAAGCGCCTCGAGAAACGGCCCCTGGATCAATGAGGCACCTTTGGACAACTCCGTGCTCGCCTCTTCCCGCAATTTGGGAAACCGGCGCTGGATGGGAAGAGCGGTAAGCAGGTAGCGGCGCATCCGCTCCTGGAGATCTTCCTGAAGGCGGATGGGATCAATTTCAATGGGGTCGAACAGGCTGGACATACGGTATTAATTGGGCTGAAGCTCGGCGAGAGCCAGATCGAAAAGGGCGACGTAGAAGGCGAAGAGTTCAGGGGCGAGGCTGAGAAGGGTGCAGATGCCGCTCCTGATCTTCGCTTCCTCGCGGGATCCGCAGAGATCTGCGAGCCACTTCTCAAACTGGTCGGGATTGATTTGGTGGTGTGCAGCAAGCCGAGCGATTGCCGCCAGTGCCCAAACGATTTCTGCCACCTTCTGCCCCCAACGGTTCTTGAGGCAAGGAGGCTTCCACCAGAAGAGGTAGTTCTCCGTGTCGTATGGATCCTGAAACTGCTGGTTGATCCCGAGCTTTCTAGATACCGCGGGCATGAGTTGCTCCAGATGCTGGTGAACAAGCTCGATCGTCTGGGCATGGCCGGCCAGGATGTGGTGCTGTCCGGTCTCGGAAATCGCTCCAATGAGATGGCACCGGCGATTGATTCCCCGGATGCAGAACTCAAGATGTTCCGGAGAGAGCAGAGACTCGACCTCAATACGGGCTGTGGAGTCCTCTGCCTCCTCGGTTCGTTTGTAGAGCTGTTGCAGGAACGGCTGAAAGTTGAAGCGACCCAAGGTCTTGCTTTGGCCCCGGCTGACCGCCGAAAGTTGCGGGAACGAGTGAAAGGCTGCTGAATCAACGTCCTTCGAATGGTAGGTTTGCGGCACGTAGTATAGCAGGCCCCCGCAACCTTGAATTTCAGCGGCGAGATTGAAAGATCTACCCAGAGGAGACGCAAAAACCTTCCCCTGCCCGATCCTGATTGAGCCGGGAGGGATCCGAAGGCAGCTTGGCTGAGATCCGAATAGAAACTGCTTCACAACAGGGGCCAAGTTGAACGACGCATACTCGCACACCTCGAACGTGGAGTGTTCCCACCAGGTTGCGGCACTCTCATCGTGGACATTGAACCGGTATCTGCCCAGAAATGTGGCGAGGTTCTGAAACCGGTTCGCACAGTTCGACCACACTGACCCCGGGTATTTCCATGCGAGAAGGTCTTGGCAGGCTTGCAGTCCCTTGTCCAGATCCATGCAATCGAGACTGCCAAGATTCCGTGCAAGTTCGGGATTCGCGTCGCCGCGCCTCGCGCAGCGAAGACGCTTCCACCAGGTCGCCGTCTCCTCGGGCATCGATGACCCCATTGCGATGATTCTGAGATGGGAGTAGCCCTGGCGCTCGACACATCGGAGCGGCACCCAGGGACTCTCCGGGGACCCGCGCCTCACGAAGTCGAAAATGAGAAGGTGGTCCTGAATCGAGTCCGCCTTCCATCTCACGACGAACTTGACCAAATCGGATTCACCTTCCCCGCCGCGTCCCGCTCTGACGGAGAGGCCGGGTATGACCTCGTAGCTGAAGTCGGCGAACCCTTCGGATGCCGAGACCAAGGTCTGTTCAGGACTCGGTGGAGCGTCAGGATGATCCGAAAGATCGGTGATGCGCACCGCCACCTCGAACAAATCCTCGGTCGGGATGTTGAAGGACCATTCCTCCATCGCCATCCCGTGATCCTGACTGAACTTGGGAGAAGATGCCGTGAGCGGCATGGAGAACGTCAAAAGCTTGACTTCCTTGCCATCCTCCCTCCTCGCGAAAATGCTGCCACTCCCTCTGTTGGTGCGGCAGAGGCCGGCGAGGGATATGGCGAAACTGGACCGACGAGAGTTCAAGGTTCTGATCGAGGAGTGCCCGCAACGGATTTCCCATTCTTGAAATCCTCCGGAGGTGAATCGAAGGACCCGTTTGTCATCCTTCGCCACGATCACGGGCTCATCTGCGGAAGGCTCCTCCTCCCAATCTTCGTTTGGGGTGATCAGCACGACTTGAACCCCGGCACGAGGAAAGGTGAGATCGGCTTGGGGCTTGATCACGCTGAGCCGGATGAAGGGCCGGTGATAACTTTCGACAAAGACCAGGTCTTCGCCTTTGCCTCTCGCGACTCCCAGACAATTCTTGAGGTCAACATTCGCCGGGAACTGCGAGCACACGAAACCGCGGGACTCGTCAATTCGCTCCAGCCCACGCCAATACAAGAACGAATGATCAAGCCGACGGTCGGCATGTGAAAGGGTGAGATTGATCCTATGAATGCCAGCGGGGAGATTTGAGAGGATGGTGGCCATCCTCTCTCTGAGGTTCTCCGTAAAGAGGTAAACGCGATTGTTCTCCTCACTCGATTCCAGGTGATCTTCGTAGGAGAAATCGAGGTCGCTGCAGCTCACCTTCAACGGGAACCTCGGATCGATCTCTCCGTTTGCCGGAAAATAGGCGACGAGACCGACAGAGGGCCCATAATGGAGCAGCTCGCCATCGTCCAGCCGAATGGAGCTACCACGATCTCGATCAACGAAGACGCCCGATTGAAGCTCACAGGAAATCTCCCAACTCCGATCTCCGGAGTTCAACACGAGCGGCTCGTCTCCGGGACGAAGCTCCAGATGCCGGAGGACGCGGTAGCCGTTGATATCCTGGACTTCGGCGTCGTCCTCGCCTGCAGCGACATCTGGCGCCATTACGACGAGATAGTCGCCGGCGGGCAGTTGGCAGGAGGTCCCGGCGTCCGCTTTGCGCTCCCGGAGAGTGTCTTCCCGGAAGATCCGAAAGGGAACGGTATCGTCCAGACGAGCATCAATCTGAAACTCCTGGTCTTGATAACTTCCCAAGAGGCGTTTCAGAGAAACAGTAAACTGATCACTCTCGATCTCCGAGAGAGGAATCCTCGCCTCGGATCGTGCCGCGTAGGGTCGCGAGAATGCGACCCACCGGGTATCGGGCGTGGAGATGCGGTTGCTCTGCGTCGGCAGAACCAATTCGATCTCGTCGAGGACCGGGTCAAAGGCAAGGTAGGGGCCACGAAGCACCGCTCCCCGACCGACTCCCTCAAAGGCGGCACGCATCGGCTCCCGGAGATGAGAGGGCAAGGCAGAGTCGTCATTCTTCAAATAGGCGATCATCAGCCTCCGGACAAGCAGTGGCCCAATAGGACTATTTAGAGCTTGAATCAGGATCGGCTGATTCACGATTCGGGCCTGCAATTCCCGAACGAAGCGACTCACGACGGCTTCATCATCGAGATCAGGTGCCGGAAGGACCGTTAGCGTTCTGCGAAGGCCTTCTGCCAGGGAATGTCTCCAGTAATGTAAAATCCCCCCTTGAAAAATGAGTGGGGCGGCGTGTACCCAACCGACGTTTTCGATGGTTCCCTCAAAAATGCCGAGGCGGGAACAAGCAAGGATGAACGCCGATGAGACGTTTTGCTGTTCTGGCGGGGAAAGTCGAAGCCCCAGTTTCTCTTCCACACACGGCCAAAACTGCCCCCCGGGAAGCTCTGAGATTGAACGCGCCAGCATCAAGGCATAACAGGTGGCTCCTGCTTGGGTTCTCAGGAGTTGGCCGATGGAAATTGGAGGACTTCCGCTCAAGGCCTCTCGAACCAGCCTTATGACCGCCATTTGCTCCGATTCCGAAAGGGGCAGGAATCCAAGGATCGTCTTCTCCGGTACCTCGCTAATGCGCCGAAGAATCAGGTCGTTTGCCTCGTTGAGATCGGTGATCATGGAATCGTGAAGGGAAGATCAGGCAGCAGAAGCGGCCCCGAGGAAGCGGGCGAGGTGCCTCTCGACCACGATGATGTAATCGACATATTTTCCGAAAAGGAACGGGCCGGATGTCCAGATCTGAGTTCTGTCTTTGCTCGTGATGTTGTGGGCATGCTGGTTCCGCTCTTTGCGAAGCAGGTGCAGCTCGTCGCTGTCGTCAAAGAGTCGGTAACGAACAGCCCAATCGATCCGGCTCTTCAGCCCTTGATGATCGCGATCACGATCGACCGGAATCTTGTTCTTTCTCTCAGCGATCTCGAGAAGGACCCGAAGGGCCTCGTCGAAGGCCCGTCCCGCGCAAATCAGAGCGATATCCACATTGCTGGGCGTCATGAAATCCAAACCGCGCGTCAGCTCATCCCGCCAGACATGGTATTTGAGCGAGCCAATCGACTGCCTGATGCGCGATTCTCCGGGGAAGGCGGATTTCTGAGCCGCTGCCAATTCCGGCTTTGAGTCCTCTTTTTTGGGAGTATTTACGGGAACCTCGATGGGAGTAGGTACAGACTCGGGGGCGACCAAGAAAGGTTCCGTCGCCAGTGCGGCCACATTCGAGACGCGTCGGCACAGTTTTGTCGGAGTTCCCTCAATTTGAAATGTTTCAAACTGCTCAGAGTTACTGATCACCCCGTAGGTAATGTGCCTGGCAATTCCGAGGTCAGTTTCAACACCCTTGACAAGATCCACGAGCGGACAGGCCTCTTCATCGAGGTTGTCGAAACGCTGGTCGAGCCAACGTTGAATGGCGTTCCAATTCGCCCCGTGTTGAACGCTGCGTTCGCGACGCTTTCGTGAGATGCGCTCTGCGGTTTCCGCTTCTGTGAGGAGGCGGGCATAACGAGCGCGCCCCCGAGTCTCGATGCTGAGCCGCGGATAAGCTCGCAAGATCCCGGAAGCCTGGGGTGTCGTGTAACCGCTCCCTTGCTCAAACTGCTTACGAAGCTTGGAGAAAACCACTTCATCCGTGCCTTCCTCGGCGAAAAAGTCCTCAAGAAACGCGGAAAGCGCTTCGTGAGTCCAGTGACCCGAAGTGGCGAGTGCGGCGTCTCCCCACTTCTTCAGACCCCAGAGATTTGGGCCAAGCTCCGTGAAAACGCTGGGATTCTTCTGCAAAATGAATCTCAGTGATGTGGCGGCGATCGGACGCTTTGCGGCCACCTCTTCGTGCAATTGGGAAGAGGTCAGTGCCTCTCCTGCCTCTTCCAAGGCCCTCTGGGCGACCTCGGAGACGGTCCCTGTTTCAATGTCCCAAGCTACCCAAGTCCACTGTCCTGTCCTTCCGATCGGGCTTAGCTGGGATTGCCGGACGAAATGCGCCGTGATCCGGCCTTCACGCTCCGAAGCCTTGGATTCAGGGTTTCGCTCGTCGATGAGGCGGGCGATCTCGTTGTAGTGCAGCGGCTCACCACTCTCGACAATAACCCGGAGCGCCTGCTGCCCGAGGGTGAGGAGGTCAAAACGGATCGAGATCAGCCCTTGGTCGTCTGTGACAATTCGGTCCGAAAGATCGAAAAGTTGTTCCAAATCGTCGGGGAGAATCGCGTTGTCCCCAAGCCTTTGGTTGCATTCTGGTAAGAGATCGAGCGGCCGAATCGGAAGAGGTTTGTCTGCAAGAATATCCTCAATGACTTCGATTCGGGTGAGCTGAGCCTGCCGCATCTCCTTCGTCACCGAAGCAGGGAAGACCAACCATCCGTCCCCACTTCCTCTGCCTGAGTATTCGCCATAGCCAAGGATTTCGGTGATGAGGGTGAGGTTTCGGGAAATGAATTGCTCTGGCACCTCCCAGATCGTCGCTAGTTCCCGGATCCACTCAGGTGTCTTCCAGATGCGTTCGCCGAATTCGCTCAGGAAGCGTGAAGCTCGCCTTACGAGGGTCTCAACCTCCGGTCGGAAGCGGAACAAAGTCTGATCATAGTCACCATCAAAAATCGCATTCCGGATCCTGCTGATGCTGAGCGCTTCAAGCTGGCGGATGCGTTCGCGGGTCACTTGAAACTGCTGGCCAACCTTTTCGAGGGTCGGCCGCTCTTCCCGCGATTTCATGAGTCGCTCGTCAAAAACCGCGAGTTCCTTGCCCTTTCCACTGATGACGACGGTTTCCCTCGCCATTTCAGGCAGCAGCATGATGAGCTCTTCGTTCCCGTGCAGCCATTGGTTCGTCGAAGGGATGACGGTCAATCCGCGGATCTCAGCGAAGCTGAGCCAGTTCACATTCCCCTCGGAGTCGATTGAGCGGGATAGGGCCAGGACGGACGAAGCGATCTCCTCGAAGGCTTTCCGTCCGAGATTCCTCACATCCGAGATTCCGCCCTCCACCGCTCCGATCAACTTGCCGATGGTGTCCCAACCTTGTTCCCGGAGCGGATTCTGGGCCTTGAAAAAGTGGAGGCTCGCAATTCCTTTCTGGGCGTCAGCAGGATGCAAGCGGCCAAAGCTCGGGCTTGAGAAGCAGAGCCATGAAATCCCGACCCGTTGATCGTGGGCATATTCGATCCAGTCAAGCCGGGCAGATTCTTGATCAATGAACTCCTCAAGGATGCGGAATTTTTCTGCCAACTCCTCTACGACTTGAGGACTGAAGTGAGACGTGTTCAAATGACCCCGTTGCCACGCGTCGTAGGCGCCTCCAGTTGAGAGGGTGCCAGTCTTCTCCAAGGCGCACAGGCTGTGTTTCGAGAGCTGAAGCATCCGAAGGGGCCGCACCCGATCCAAGTGGGTCCTGTCGGAAAAAATATCATCCAGCCCGATGGCGGCAGCCTGCTTCGGCTGCTCCAGCGATCTGGGCGCGAACTCCAGAATGAATTGATTAAGTGTTGACATGATCAGGGTGGGACCAGCGATATCGGCTCAGGCGGTTACCGACCCGTGGATTTCAATCAAAGTTTTAATCGAAAACCCAGTCCTTTGCCAAGCTTCCGACGTCTTCTGACGTCAAAAGACCCCTTTGAACGATGGAGATAGGCTTTATTGGTGCCACAATCCGATTCATATGAAAGACTCTCCACAAACCGTTCTCATCAGCCTTGTCGGAACCACGCCAGCCGTTCTCACCGAGACGGTTTGGGCGATGGCCACTGGGACTGAACAAGTCGTGCCGGACCGGGTCGTAGCGGTGACGACGCGGCCAGGGGCCGAGCTCCTCAGGAGAAAGCTCTTTTCCGACGGACATTGGGGTCGGATGAAAGAGAGACTGATGGAGTCGGGAGGGGACCTTGAGGGAAAGCTCCGATTCGGAGACACCGGGAACTCCATCCGAGTCTTCACCGGTCGCACAGAGGAGATAGAGCTCGACGACATTCGAACCAAGGACGACAGCGCGGCTGTTGCCGAGTTCTTTATGGAGCTAATTCGGGGGTTCACCGAGAATGAAGCGATTCGCTTGATCGTTTCAATCGCGGGGGGGCGCAAGACGACGAGTGCCCTGCTGCATTCCGTGATGACGCTTCTCGGACGCGCGGAGGACATGATCACTCATATCTTGGTTGATGACCCCTGGATGAACCAACCGGACTTCCTTTACCCCGGGTGCGAAGGCTCCTTCAAGGACGCTCAGACCGGGGAGGTCCTCAACAGTGCGGACGCGACACTGACGATTGCTGAAGTCCCGTTTGTCCCCCTCCGCTACCTCTTCAAAAAGGAGTTGGACCGGTCGGCCGGAAGCTATCTGGAACTGATGACGCGCCTACAAAAGCAGTCGATCTCGGTCAAAGAAGATCTCTTCGTCCAGGTTGATACGCGACGTGGCGTGATCAATGTGAGCGGCAAGGAAATCGCGCTTTCACCGAACGAGTTTCTTTTCTACCTGTTCTTCGCCAAGCACGCAAAGGCGTCGAAATCCCCGGTGGAGGCCTACGCCACAATAGTCGATGAGCTGACTGACCTCGCCAACGAGTTCAAACCGGAGAACGACTTCAATCATTGGAGTTACAAAGCCGGCCAAAAGATCCTCGGGGACGAAGATCCCAGGAAGTGGGCATCGAGCATTCGTAAAAAGATCGAAATCGCCGGATTCGACGACGTGGAAGTCAATCTGCTCGTGCCTAAACGGGCAAGGCTGATCATCGATCTCCCCCCAGAAGCGATCGAGGTTGTCTGACCTACCAGTGACGTCAGCGGACGTCACGCGCGGTGCAATCGGGTGAGGAATTGCCGATCATCTCCACGGGACCGAACTGCGCCCGATGTGAAGATGATCCTCAAAAAAGTCAAAACACGAGATATTCCGGCCGACGTCCGTTACCTGCTATGGGGGAGATCCGCCGGAAGGTGCCAGTTTAACGGGTGCAACAAGCCGGTCTGGAAAAACCCGGTGACCCAGGAGGAGGTCAACATTGCCCAAGCGGCCCACATCTACGCGTTCAGCGAGGATGGCCCGCGGGGAAACGCGGGAATCGAGGACGAAGACCTGAACTCGCTCAAAAACCTCCTCCTGACCTGCCATGCGTGCCACAAGACGATCGACACCAAGGGAAAAGAGCTGCGCTACTCCGTCGACCTCCTTCAGAAGTGGAAAGCCAGTCACGAGGGCCGGATCGAACGCGTCACCGGAGTCGATCCGGATCATCACAGCCACATAGTTCTTTTTGGCCGAGGGATCGGGGATGTCCGATCGCCCCTCCGATATGATCGTGCCGCAGCTGCAATGTTTCCGATGCACTACCCTGCCGCTGACAGGGCGATCGAATTGGGCAAAGGTGCCAGCGAACGCACCGAAAGGGACGAAGAGTTCTGGAGGCTCGAACTGGCCGATCTTGAGAAGCGATTTGGACGCCTGCTTCTCGAACCTTTATCGGACGGTGAAGTTTCCCATCTCTCGATTTTCGCACTCGCCCCGATGCCGCTCCTCATCCGGCTCGGGACGCTGTTGACCGACATCCGGGATGTCGAGATCTACCAGCTGCACCGTGCCCCGAAGGGTTGGGAATGGCCGTCGAAAGAAAGAACGCTCACCATCGATCTGCAACAACCGCAGTCGCTGACCGGGGCACCAGCGCTGGTGATCTCCCTTAGCGCCACCATTTCTGAAGATCGGATCAATCGCGTGCTGGGACAGGACGCATCCATCTGGCGGCTCACCACCCCCGAACCCACTCAAGAATGCATCCGCTCCCGTGCGGACCTCAATGCGTTCTACCTCGCGGTGCTGAAGGCGATGGATGCGATCAAAGCGGCTCATGGTGAATCCCGTCCGCTCTCCATCTTTCCTGCCGCTCCAGTGTCCACGATGGTGAAGCTCGGCCAGGCCAGGCAGCCGAAGGCCGATCTCGACTGGATCATCTACGACGAGGTGAAGGAGCTCGGCGGATTCGTCAAAGCAATCCGCATCGGAAACCGGTCAGAAGATTAACCCAACCCCAACCGCCCAATGCACCCAGGAAACCAAAATCCAAAGGCAACCCGCATCCTTGAGGAACTCGTCCAGCTCCTCGACATCCCACCCGGCTACTACCAGAAGACGGTAGACCGCTACGAATCGATGGCAACCTACTTCCATCGGCCTCAATCAACGATCCGGCACCTTGATCCACTGGTCCATCCACACGGTTCGTTCCGGCTCGGAACTGTCATTCGCCCGCTCTTTCCCGACGAGGGCTATGACCTCGACCTGGTTTGCCGCGTTGCGGCCGACAAACGGAGCATCAGCCAAGAAGACCTGAAGAAGCTCATTGGGGGCGAGGTGACCTCCTATTCCCGCGAGAACGGGTTCAAGGAGGGACCCATCGAGAAGCGTCGATGCTGGACCCAGCACTACCAGGATGAGGTGAAGTTCCATATGGACGTGCTCCCGAGCATCCCGGCGGGCGACCGATACAGGCGCCAACTCCAGGAAGCAGGAATCAGCCAGGACCTGATCGCAGAGGCGATCAACATCACCGATAATACCGAACCAAACTACTCCTACATCAGCCCGGACTGGCCTCGGAGCAACCCACGAGGATTCGCGATCTGGTTCGACTGGAGGATGGACGACGGGGGCCTCGCGTCCCAGTCTCGGAGGAGACTCTTTGAGAAGAACGCAGGGGTCTATGCCTCGGTCGACGAGGTCCCAGCCTCCGAACTGAAGACGCCCTTGCAGCGCGTCATTCAGCTCCTCAAGCGTCACCGGGACCAAATGTTCCGGACCGACTGCAAAGGCAAGCCGATTTCGATCATCATCACCACGCTGGCGGCCCGTGCCTACAACGGAGAGGCAGACCTCTCGGCGGCGATGGCGGGCGTGCTGGCGAAGATGGGTGAGTTCGTTTCCCAATCCCGCCCCCGGATCCCAAACCCGGTCGACCCTAACGAAGACTTCACGGATCGGTGGGACGCCAAGCTGGAAGACAACTTCTGGCGTTGGCTGCGGCAGGCTCAGCGCGATTTCGCGCAGATGGCCAAATCCGATCTCACCAAGGGAAGTCTTGAGCGACAGCTCGAAGAGTCCTTCGCCGTCCGGATGTCGCCCGAGACGATGGCCGCCTTTGCTTTTCCCGCGCTCGGTGCCCCGGCAATCATCGTGGGCCAGGATCGCCAGGTCACAACCATCCGTAAAGATGCTGCTTCTTCGTGGGGGGGCCGTGGATGAATGATCCTTGCCGAGCACTGCATGAACGTTGGCAACTCGAGCAATTTCTCGATTGCCACCCTGAACTGCACGTGTCCTTTCTCCCCCAATGTGGCCTTCGCATTGAGGGAGATCTCGTTTTCACCGCGGTCTCGAAAGGATTTGCCCGACTCGAAGATGCCTTCTCGATTCGCCTGGAGGTCACTGCCGATTTTCCTCGCTCCATTCCGAGGGTGTTCGAGATTGCAGCGAGGATTCCGAGGGCCTACCACCATCTTTCGGATGGAAGTCTGTGTCTCGGGTCACCACTCCGTCAGCGAATCTTGATGTCTCAAGACCCCACTCTCTGCGGCTTCGTGAACCTGCTCCTGATCCCCTATCTCTACAATCGAAGTTACTTTGAGAAGCACGAGATCCTGCCAATCGGAGAGTTGGAGCATGGAGCGCCAGGTCTGGTGTCGGACTACGAGAAAATTTTCAAGGTCAAGGGCGTGACGGCCTGTGCAGGAATGCTCAAGCTGCTCGGGTTGCACAAGCGACTCGCAAACAAGCGTCCTTGTCCGTGCGGCAGTGGAAGGAGGCTCGGCAGGTGCCACAATTTCGTTCTTAATCCGCTGAGGCGAATGGCTTCGCGGAGCGAATTCCGGCATCATCTGCGAATCCTACTCAGTCAAGGTGGGGCTTTGAATCGCTGGTGAGATATTTTAAAATGGTAAGACTAGGACAGGGTTCGGCTCGAGCTGCTAGCCTTCCTAAGTTGTCATCTGGATGATTTGAAGGGAGAAATCGACAAGGTTGAATGAATCACAGTTTATAATGGTAAAAATGGGTCATTCATTGGGCGATGCTATGATTGATCGGCGATACCGAAAGTGGGCTGCTCTTCA
The DNA here is from genome assembly GCA_016795505.1 of Verrucomicrobiales bacterium. Taxonomy (GTDB): domain Bacteria; phylum Verrucomicrobiota; class Verrucomicrobiia; order Verrucomicrobiales; family DEV007; genus JAEUHH01. The sequence continues at coordinate 33,712 of JAEUHH010000067.1, forward strand.
GCACTCTTTATTGAGTGTGTCATTTTTTGGGTGTTGCTTGACCATAGCTGCCGATTATCCCGCTTTATGGTCCTCAGGAGATCTGGTAGGTTTTGGGACGGCAGTTTTTCGGTGTTGATGCTTTGGGTGGCAACCAGATAATCGCAGGGGCCGAACCTAGCAAGATCGGCTGTCGAACAGACTGCTCGGGAGATCCAGACTAGCTTCAACCCTCTGGATAAGAAGGTTGCCCGCTCAGTGGATTTTCCCTCTAAGGACGACATCACCCGAATCGTCATTTTGAAAGTCCCTGAACCCAACTCTGGACCAGCATGTCCCGCGAAACCGACATCCAATGGTGCGACAGCACGGTGAACCCCATCATGGGGTGCGCCGGCTGCGAGCTATTTCCCAATACGGAGAGCGTCCTAGCTGCCATCGATCAGGCGGTCGGGAGGGTCCTTGGGGGAGACGTTGGGGCACGATGGGGAGCCGGACAGGCAAAGAAGATCTATCGGAGCCTCATCTTTGAGGCCTTCGATGCGATACCGGAGGACCGGCGGAAAGCCGGCCACAAGCGGGCCGTCACGACCACCAACCTCTGGCATCTCCGGGAGCGTTTCGTTCAGGCGGTCCGCCAATCCCACGGTGCCCAAGCGGCCGAGGCCGCGCGTGGAGCGATCGCGCGGGAGGTCACCTGCTACGCCGCCAAGCTGCACCTGAACAAGGGGCTGAGCATCCTCAAGCCCGAGCGGAAGGCCCACCCAGGCTATGCGCCGGCATTCGAACAGGTGACCCAGTATGCGGAGAGAGTGCAGGAGGCGGCCGGGTGGGAGGATCTTCGGGGAAAGAGCGATCCTGACCGTCCTTGGATCGATGGACTCCCGCGGCTGATTTTCGTGTCCGACATGGGGGATGCGTTGTCGAGGGATTCGGACTTTACCTTTCTGGAGGAGAGACTCATCGCCCCCATCCAGAGCGAGGCGGGTCGTCGGCATCTCTGGCTCTGGCTGACGAAGCGGCCGGATCGAATGGCCCGATTTGCCGAGAGGGTGGGGGGATTTCCGGACAATGTGTGCGCGATGACGACGGTGACGTCGCGGGAGCATTTGGGGCGGATCGATGACCTGCGCCAGGTGAAAGCAGAGATTCGAGGCTTGTCGATTGAGCCGCTGTTCGAGCGATTACCTCCCGAGCAGGTTGATCTGACGGGGATCGACTGGCTGATTTTGGGAGGCGAATCGGGAGCGGAGTTGAAAGATTCCCGTCCGTTCGCGATTGAATGGGCCGAGGAGTTGCGGCAGCACTGCCGCCAGAATGGGGTGGCCTTTTTCTTGAAGCAGCTGGGTCGTCGGGTCACCTGGCGAGACGAAGTCGTGACTCTGAAGGACCGACACGGTGGCGAGTGGGATGAGTGGCCGGAGGAGGCGCCGCGGGTGCGGGAGTTCCCCCAAGCCTTCCACCGCTACCGGGCCGGTGAGTGCGGAGACGGGCAAACGATGGGGTTGCGCCGCCAACGACAGGGTGGGATGACTCCGGGCGAGAAGAGGGAATTTGATCGGCTGAATGGAATTGTGGGCCGATTTGCCCGCGATCTCATTGTGGCGGCGGACGCGCTTTACCAGATACGTGATCAGAGGCTCTATCGGGGGCAGTTCAGAACCTTCTCGGAATACTGCGAGTCTGTTCATCAACTCTCTCGGCAGTATGCAGATCGGTTGATCAAGGCTGGGCAACTGAGGAGCGAATTGGCGCCAATTGTTTCCAATTTGGGGCTGGAATTGCCGGACAACGAGGCGCAGTTGAGGGAATTGGCGCGGATCAAGGAACCGCAGCAGCGAATCGAGATTCTGAAGGAGGCACACAATCGGGCACGTGATCTGAACACGGGGGCTTCCGCCGCAAGGCCGTCTCGATTGACTGCCAAGCTGATCAAGGCGGTTCGCGACGAGACCTCAGGCAATGAGACTCCACCCACGGCGGCGAAGCGAGGTTCCGGTAGTTCTCCCAAGGATCGAATGGCCGAAGCTAGGGATGTGCTCAGCGAGCTAGAAGATGCGGTTCGGACTCAGGACATGGGGTCAATCAGGAGACTGGTGAAAAGTCTCCGAAAGGCACTTGGTGCGTGAAAAGAGTGCCTGCCTTCGTTCGTTCGGCAGTAGAGCAGGAAAATGCCCTGATTCGGCATGTTGCTTAGCCTAACTTCTGTTTCTACATTTTTTTCTACACCAACGCGAGAAAACGCTTGAAAAGCTGTGCAAATCGCCGTTTTTCATTGCCTTGCGCGCTATTCATAAGCGCCTGAAAATGAAAGGCTTTGCAATGCGGTGCAAACGGGTTGCTCGGATTATGAGTCCCCTGCTCTAACCGCTGAGCTACAGGCCCGTTGAGAGATCCTTACCCTATACGAGTCGGCGAAAGGTGCAATCGGGCTCTGCTGCTCGCTGAAAAGGGGCCTGTGGGAGGAACGTCAGCGCTCGGAAGGCGGCGGCCCCTGTCGGAGCCGTGTCCGGTGATGGATCACCCACATGACGAAAATCGCCACCAGGGTCACCGAGGCATAGATGTGATGGGAAACGCGTGTGCTGGGAACCAGATCCGCGGTGGCGCGGGTGGCGGCGGCGATCAGGACGAGCCACACGATCCAGCGCCAGAGTTTGCTCTTCGCGGGAATGGTGGCGGGATCGGCGCCTGAATGCCCGACAATGACGCGGTCGGCGGTCAGCAGCATGATCAGGGAAAAGCCGCCGAGAAAGAGCAGATGCTCAAAGGCCAGCAACTGGCCGGGCCAGATCACCCGGCACAGGCAGGTGAGCGCGATCGAGACCAGGCCGATCCTCAGGCCCCAGGCACGGGTATTGGGAGCGCGCCGCGTCCACAGGACAGGGACGGCTCCGATGGCCCATACGACGAGCCCGGCGAGCCGGAGCGCATTGCCCAGCCGCGGCTGGCCGGCGAGGGCTTCGATGGCAAACGAGACGAGCAGCACGGCGGCGCAGGTCCACACGGCGAGGGCGCGATGGGCGGGGCCCTTGTGTTGGGGTTTCTGCCCGGGAATCTGGAAAAAACGGGTGAACAGGTAGGAGCCGACCCCCAGAATCGGAAACAGGAGAAATCCCTGCCAGGCGAGCAGCCTGAGGAAGACGTAAACCTTAGGATCAAAGGCGGTGGCGGGCACCAAGGCCCAGGTCAGGGCAATGGCAGCGGTCATGACCACCGCCAGGAAAGCCAGCGCGAAGCCCGGGGGCGGCCAGTCCCGGCTTTCCCGGCCGAAAAGCCGCCTTCCCAACAAAGTGGCCAGCAAGAGCAGGGTCCAGCCGGCGCACAGGTCTGCCAGAGTGATGGCCTGGGCGAGACAGGCTATCTGGGAAGCCAGCCATGAGAGGGCGAGGGCGGTCAGTTCCCACAATTTCAGCGCTTCGGATTCGAGGAAACGGGGCCAGGCGGTGCCGAGGAATCCCATCACGAAGGCGGTGCCGAATCCGAAGATCATCAGGCGCGGGTGTTGCAGGGCCGGGTAGATGGGCCACCAACCGGCATAGAACAGCGGCCAGAGCAGCAGTCCGATGAGACCAGCGGCGATTCCCAGCGGAAAGAAGACCCGGAAAGGTTCGCTGACCCACAGGGGAGCATTGGTGGGCAGGGTGCGGTAGGCGGGGGCTTTGCCGGCCATGGTTCTTGGGGTTGAAAAAAGCGGAGTGAGAGAGACGCGGCTACTGCCGGGCGGGAATCAGGGGCGGTCGACGACCGGCTCAAGGTCGGGACCGTATTCGGCTTCGTGTTCGTCCCAGTAGGCGCGGATCTCGGCGAGGCTGCGGAGCGACCGGCCCTCGGGATTGCCCAGCCAGGCGGCCAGTTGATCGGCGATCAGGGCATCGTGGGGGCTGCCGGCGAGGCCGGGTTGGGAGAGGAGTCCGGCGAGACGGTCTCGGGTGGGTTCCCAGTTGAGTTCGGTCAAAATCTCTCGGGCGACCGTTTCGTTGGCGACGGACAGGGCACTGGCGTAGGTGGCGACCACGTCTTCGTCGAATTGGTAATTCACATAGTCGCGGGCCAGAGATCGGACATCGGGATCGGCGTCCTGTAGCGCGCGGGCGAGCAGGGGGAGACCTTCGGCCGGGGGGAGCCGCACGGCGCCCTCGGTGGCGGCCAGACGGACCTCGCGGCGGCTGTCGGAGAGGGCGGCGGCGACTTCCCGGACGACGGTGGTGGGCTCGCCCGATTCGGCGCGGGAGAAAAAGCCGGCTTTCCATTGTTCCCATTCCGCACCACTGGTCTGCTGCGGAATCGGTTGGGCGGTCGGATCGACGGGAGCATCCGGAGCGGCGGTGGCACCGGCGGACTCGGTCAGCGTGGTGGCCGGAGTCGCAGAGACTGCCTTTTCAGACTGGGAGGTGGCCGCCGGGCGGTCAGATCGCAGGAAGGGGACCGCCGCGATCAGGATCACCACCGCTGTGAAGACGGCGGCGACGAGGCGCATTTTTTGACTGGGCGATGGCATGGGATTGAAACGACTCAGCCGGAAGCTTTCGGCCCTCAAGCCGGTGAATCAAGGCCGGATGCAGGCTGACGAGCCGGTGGCGCAGAAAGGTGACAATTTCGTCATCTCTTTCGCGGCAAAGAAGCCAAGATATGCGTGGCGGCCTTATCGGAAAGATTCTAAAAAGACAATGGAGCGCCGCTTTACCCCCCACGAGCAGGGGGGATCAACCAGCGGCCGAATGTCTTGAACCGTCACCACTGGAGAAACATGAAAACCACCTGTCTCAGCCTTCTCGCCGGCGCCATGGCCCTCGCCCTGGCGGCACCGTCATCCGCAGTCGCCCAAGGCGGGCTCGGAAATCCCACTGTCACGCCCATCGCCTGGACGGGGCAGAAACTGCACCCCTTTACGTTCGTGAAGTTCTCGAATCCATCGATCACCAACAACGGACTGGTGGTCTTCCGCGTCATGGTGGAGCGCAAAGGGCAGCAGGTCGTGAAAGGCCTCCCGCTGGAGCGCATCCTGCGCCGGGGCATGGCGGTGCCGGGCATCCCGAATACCGTATTCCTGCTGTTCAGCGATCCGGTGGTCACTGACGAGAACGATGTCACCCACCACGGCATGAGTGGCGGCACGGACCGGATCGCCTTCATCGGCGTCTTCGGGGGCACGGGAGTGAACAGCAGCAACAACATGGCCATTTTCTCCGATCGCACCGGCACGTGGGCGCCGGTGGCCCGCAAGGGCGGGGCGGCCTGGGGTGGCACGCCCGGCCAGAATCTGGGAGCGAACTGGGGCCGCTTCCTCTCAGTCGCCGCGGATGGAAATGTGGTGGCTTTCACCGCCCTGCTGGCTCCCGGCGCGGGCGTTGATGCCTCGAATGACTTGGGCTTCTGGATGAGCGACATCGTGGGTGGCATTCCGTCAAACCGCCTCGTTTTCCGCGAAGGCAGCACGGTCAATGTGAATGGTCCCCGGGTGGTGAAGAATTTCCAGGTTCTCCGGGCCAACTCTCTCGGTAGGGGTCAGGGCTTCGGCCTCACCCAGGCCCGCGCCCTGCTGCGGGTGACTTTCGTCGACCGGACCCAGGCCCTGCTGTGGGTGTCGGCCGACGGCACCATCACGACGCTGACCCAGACGGGCATCACCGATGTGCCGGGCTATCAGGCCGGATCGAAAATGAAGACCTTTGGCGTCCCGTCGTTCAGCCGCACCGGCTATCCCGCTTTCCGCTCCGGCCTGTTCAACGGCACGGGTAGCGTGAATTCGGCCAACAACGAGGCGATCGTCTCGGGCCACGCCGACACCCTGCAGACCCTCGCGATCCGTTCGGCCTCCGCTCCAGGCGTGGCTGGCGCGGTGTTCAAGAAATTCGGCGATCCCGTGATGAACGAGTGGGGCGATGTACTCTTCGCCTCGCGAATCGTCGGTGGTGGGGCGACCCGGCTCACGGACTCCGGTCTGTGGTTGAATACCTGGGGGACCTCCCAACTCTTCTTCCGCGAAGGCGATGCCGCCCCGTCCATCGCGGGCACGACCATGCGTGGCTTTCCGTCAGCGGCCATCACGGTCTACTACGTGCCTTTCGAATACTATCAGGAGCCAGGCATGACCCAGCCGCTGAATGGCACGGACAACGGCATGATGTTCTATGAGGGCTCCCCCATGGTGATCGTGGAAGGCCTGCTGAACCGCGTTGGCGGCGTCACGACCCGCAATGACAATGCCGTCTGGGCGACCAACTGGTATGGCGAAAAAGTTCTGCTCATTCGTGAGGGCGTGACCCAGTTCACCGTGGCGGGCCGCGTCCGCACCGTGAAAAGCTTCAAGGTCATCAATCCCGTGCTCCTGTCGCCGACCCAGAAGCACAGCTACAACAACCTCGGCGAGATCGTCGCGGCGGTCAGTTTCACCGACCGCACCCACGCGGTGATCAAGTTCAAGATGCCGGCTCCCGAGTACGGGCACGTCCGGTGACCCGCACCCCGTCGGGTCTCGTGTGACGAGAAATCCCGTTTTCTGACGTTGCCACCCGCGGGTGGATGCGGTATCAGAAATGCGAAACTTTTCCCGAGACCCGAACACCCGATGACACGCCCCAGCTTTTCTCTCCCGGCCCTGCTGATCTTGGTGGGTCTCTGGCTCTGCGGCGCCTCCGCCGCGCAGGCACAGACGCTGGTGTATCGCATGGAGTTCCGCCAGGCATCCGGCAGCATTAATTTCGAGATGTTCGACCAGGCCTACTTCGTCGTCGGCGGTCTGGGCGGCGAGGGCACCTTCATCTTCACCTACCGGGAGGATGGCCGGGATTTCTACCTGACTTCCTCCGGCGGCGGCACCCTGTTTTTTGCGGTGCGGCCCGGTCAGGACAAGGCCGTGATTCGCGCCACGGCGGAAAATGCCACCGGTCAGTCGCATTACCTCGCCGTCGGTGATCTCGACGGCCGTATCTCGGCCAATCTGCGCGGCCAGCGAGTCACCCTCGGCGTTTCGGAAAAGCTCACCGGCTGGGTGCTGGCGTCTGATCCCGAGGAGGACGTAGAATTCACCGGCCCGGACAGCACGCTCGGCGTCGCTGGCTTTGCCACCCTGCGGGCGACGCTCGACCACGGTCGCACCCGCGATGCGAACCGCGCCAATCTCGATGTCGCCGCCACCGTCGCCGCTCTGGAGACCGAGTTGGAGCGCAGCGGCTTCGAAAACGGCACGCCCGAAGGCGATGGGGGCGATGGAGAAGGCGAGGAGGAAGAAGCCTCTGCCCCGGTCGAGCCCTGAGCGGGCGACGAGCGATCAACCCTCGCGGTTGCGCATGAAGTCCGCCGTCTGGGCAAAAAAGCCGGCCAAAATCTCCCGCGACGGCTCGGGGACGCTCGTCTCATCCATCGCCGCGGCCATCAGTGCCAGCCAACGGTCGCGCTCGGCTTCGCCGATGGAAAACGGGAAATGCCGCATCCGCAGCCGCGGATGGCCCCGCTCTTCGATGTAGCGGGTCGGACCGCCGCAGCGGTAGATCAGAAAATCCCGCAGCCGCGCCTCGCTGCCCTCCCAATCGTCCGCCGGATACATCGGTCCGATCAGGTCATCGACCCGCACCCGGCGGTAAAACGCCGCGATCAGGGCTGTGATGCCGGCTTCGCCCAGTTGGTCAAAGACCTCTGTCATCGGTCAGGGCTGTGAGGATGGCTCCGCGGTCGATTCACCTTCGCGGGATCGTTGCGGCATCAGAGCGCAGGCGCCCTGGCAGCCGAAGAGGCGGCTGAAGACGAGCCGGTGGCGGCTGACGAAGCGGTAGATTGCCTCGGCCACCCAGATCACGCCCGGCAGCCAGAGAAACAGCGCCACCGGCACCAGCAGCGGCATCCGCAGGCCGAGGAAGCGGATCGCGCGGGCACCGCGATGGATGCGGCCCGCCGGCGTCACGCAGTGGATCGCCTCCATCAGGTCCTCCCGCGTCAGATGCGGCGCGATCTGGCCGGCTCGCTCGCTGGAGATCGGGACGAAGCGTACCCGGTCGAACCAGTCGAGCCAGGTCAGCGATTTCATCTGAAAGGTGCAGAGCGGGCAGTCGCTGTCATAGAGCACCACGTGGTGCCCGGTCGCGGGGGCGGGGGAGTCGTTCACGTCCCGAGCGTCGTGCCAAAGCCGGGCGGGGTCAATCGGCGAAGCCCGATCCGATCCGTCCCGGACCGGCGGGCCGTCTCGATCGAGAATTGCGGTGAATGGCGATGGATCCGCATCTTTGATTTCAGGCGAGCAAAAACATCGAGCCGGAGGCTCGACGGAAATAAGCCGATGGCGACAGCCACCGGAAACCTCCAAGAAAAAAACGAGCGCCCCGGAGGGGCGCCAGCAAGAGGACGCCGGACCTGTGTCTGTCCCGGAAATTGGCTGTCCGATGTGGACGCCACTCCGCCGCCCCTGCCGGGGCGGTCTGGTGAGGGCGGGTGGAAATCGGTGGCTGTCGCCACCGGCTCATTTCCGCGGAGCCTCCGGCTCCGACTTCGGGCGGAAGTCACCAAGGGCGGAATTGAAAGCGAAACCAACTACGTTGTCGCCTCACATGGCTGGCACCACTTCTCCGATCAGACCCTGTCTGGTCGGAGAGGCAACCCTGTCTGATCGGAATGCTGTGCCGCAAAAATCAACCCTGAGCCGGAGCGGTCTCGGCGGCGGGAGCGACTTTGGGGATGCTGAAGCCGTACTTCCAAGTCAGACCCAGATAGGCCGCCACGAAGCCAAGGGCGAGGGCGGTGACGATGGCGCCGCGGGGAGAGACACGGCCACGCTTGGCGACGGCGAGCAGGGCGCCGAGGATGAGGAAAATGACGAGTTTGACGATGATCCAAGCCGGAAAGCCGATGCCCATCTTGCCCGTCATGCCGAAACCGGAGACCAGCAGCAGCAGCAGACCGACGCCGTGGAGGATGCCGACCATTTTGGCCCGCGGGGCATTCGCTGCGCCGTAGGTGAGGAATCCGCCGATGCCGGTGAACAGGGTGATCAGGCCGATGACGTGGATGATTTTGTAGAATTCGGGAGACATGGTGGGTGGGTGGATGAGCGGGTTGGAAACGCTGGGAGTCGGCTGTCAGCGTAGCCGAGGGCGGGGGATAGAAAAGGCGGAATTTGCAGGGCGTTTCTGCGTCGCGAAATATTCAGAAATGCGAATTTTAGCAGAAAAGAATTGCAATTATGATTTTTGTAACAAAGATCAGAGAGGTGGCTTTGCTGCCTTTTGACCATGAAAACGCACTTAACTCTGTTTTTTGGCTCTTCCGGCTTCGCCGTTCTGGCGGCGGTCGGTTGCGGCCTGCTTTCGCCGGTTTCGACCGGTTTGGCGGCCTCTGGAGCGACGGCGACGTCGCTCGTGGAGGAGGATTTTTCCGCAGTCGTCCTGACGGAGGCGGCGACGCTGAATGATCTGGTGCGACGCCTGCCCATTCTCTCGCGGGCGCACGAGGAGGATCTCGCCGGGCTGAGCGCGATCCAGGAGACGATGCTGCTGCACGAACGGCGGATGCGCGGCGAGGGGCTGCCGGGGGATTTTCCGGCGCGGTTTTCCGATCTCTACTCGAGCATCGTCACGGCGATCGTGGATGATCGGGTGACGATGGCCTACGGGCGCGAGTTGCTCACGCTGCACCGGCAATTGATCGACCGGGCCTGCGGTTGGCAGGCGCGCGGGGCGCGGGACGCCGACTATGCGGCGCTGATCCTGGAGGCGATCGCCGAGGTGAAGACGGAGCTGCTGTCGCAGTCCGAGCCGCTGGCGGTGGTGCCGGATTGTGTGCGGACGCCGGTCGTGAAGGGCCATCTGCTCTGGATCGAGGAACTGCTGGTGGCCGACTGTCACTGCCGGGTGCTGAGCCGGGGCGAGTCGGGCGCGCTGCGGCTGATGGCGCAGCGGATCGAGCGGTTCTCCGGTTACTACAAGCGCGACCTGCACCTGACCCGGATCGAGCGGGCGAACCTGCACGAGCGGCTGATCGAGTTGAATCGCGAGCTGATCGACGCGCTGCGCCGCTGAGCGATCTGGCAAACCGCGGCAGCCCTTGGAGCCGCGTCAATTCGGCGCGATCGGGGGCTGGTCACGGGCCGGGCGTGGGGTTTTCTTTGCGATTCGGCGGCGATTGCCGTAGTTCTCACCGTGACTCCACGCTTTTCGGCTTTTTCCTCAATGATTGTCCGCGGATCGGCGCTGGCATGGCTGGCGTGTGGTCTGGTCGGGCCGATGGGCGCGGCGGGTCAGCAAGCCGGCAGTCCGGAGCCAGTGCGCCTGGAGACGATCCCGGCGAATTTCGAGCTGTGGCAGGATGCGCAGGGGTTTCTCTGGCAACTGAGCCGTCAGGGCACGCTGGGCTCGGCCGAGGCATCGTATTTCCAGGCCGCGATGGCTTTGTTCGTCAAAGGCGAGGCGTTTGCGCCCATCGACGGGTTGCGTCCGGATGGCGGATCGGCGACGGAGGCCGGTGCCACGGTGATCCTGGGCCAGACCATGGGCGGGATGAAGGTGGCGCGCGAGTTCTGGTTCGACCGCGAGCGGGCTGGCGTGCGGGTGTTGGACACCTTTGAAAACACCGGCGCGCGCCGGGAATCGATCCGGGTGGAACTGCGCACGTCGTTCCAGAATCCCTGGCAGGATCTCCATGGCACGAGTGGGCGCATTTTGGGCGCGGATTCCGACGACGGGCTGGGAGATCGGGACTTCGGCGCCGTGGTGAAGTTCAGCCCGGCCGAAGGGCGGCATGACACGCTGTTCGTCGCCTGCGGGGAGCGCGATGCGGCCCGGCCGGCGGTCTCCTATTCGTCGAATCTGCGCGAGGTGACTTTTGCCTACGATCTGGACATCGAGCCGGGGCAGCGCGCCTCGCTGCTGCATTGGATCGTGCAGCGGAATCTCCAGATGCCTGCGGATGCCGTGGAGGCGCTGAGACCATTTTACCAAAGGCGTCAGTTGATCGATCCGCGGGTGCCGGAGGCGCTGGTGGCCGGGGTGCGAAATTTCGACAAGCCGTCGTTTCCCGCCGCGGGCGAGCGGTCGGCGGCGCTGGAGGCTCTCGTCAGTCTGAATGCGGCCATTGAACCCCTCGGGTTGGCGCGCCGGGCCGATGACCTGCTCTGGATCACAGCCGACAATCAGCTTTCCGGCACGGCGAATCCCGCGGCGACGCTAACTGTAAAAACTCAGCTCGGTGAGCGAAAAGCCGGCCTCGGGGAGGTGGCGGCGATCCAGGGAGGTGCCGGCGTGGGCCGGGTGCCGCGGGTGTTTCTGCGCGATGGCCGGGTCTGGGCGGGCGAGATCGTGGCGGAAAAACTGTCGATGAAGACCGCGGAAGGCTGGGAGGTCGAGGAGATGAAGCCGGCGGAAATTTCCCTGCTGCTGCTGCGGGTGGGCAAGGCGGATGGCGTTGCCCATGAGAAAGCCGGCCTCATGCTCGAACTGCGCTCCGGCGATGTGCTGTCGGTCGACGCCGAGTCCGCCCGGTCGACCCGGCTGGCGCTCGCGACTCCGTGGGGCGAGACCGGCGCGGCTCTGGGTGAGATTCGCGCCCTGGCTTACCTCAGCGGGCAGTCAATGGCGCCCCGCTATCGGGTCTGGCGGTCCGACGGGGCGGTGCTGACGGCTTTCCTGGGTGGTGAACCGCTGTCGTTGCAGGAATCCGGCGGCGGGGCGGTCGAAGTCGCACCGAATGGCATCGCTGCGGCCTGGCTGCCGGGCGGCGCGCTGGCGGCCGTCTCCGGCGACCTCGCCGACGAGTGGTATGAATGGGACGATGTCCGCGCCGCGCTGGGACCGGATGCGTTGCCCGAAGCGGCTGTGCTGCTGGCCGGGAACAACGTGTTGCCCGGCGAATGGGTCGCCGGGACGCTGAATCTTGTCACCGGGGCGGCCGTGACGCCGATCGCCGCCGCTGAGATCGTGGCCATGCGTCGCTCGATCGATTCCGACTCCGACACGGAGCCGCTTTTCGAAGTCGAGTTGAGCGGTGGCGAGGTGCTGACGGGCCGCTGGCGGGAGCCGGTGCTGGCTTTCCGCTCTGACGATCGCGAGTGGCGGGTGCCCGTGTCGCAGGTGATGGCCAGCCGTCGTGCCGGGACGCCGGCCGCCGAAACGAAAAGCCAATGATGAGCGCCCGTATCTCTCTTTTTGCCAATTCTTCGCGGCCCGGCTCCGTCATCGTGGCCGTGGTGGCCCTGTTGTGGTCCGGAGGCCGTCCCGATGCCGCCGCCCAGACCGGCGGGCTCCAGCAATGGACTCCGCAGGCCGATCCCACCGCCATGGCGGGTGCGCCCGGCAGTGTGCGCAGCGAGCGGCTGGTCCCGGCGGCCATGAACGTGGTGACCGACAAGCTGGGCAACAGTTGGAACATCGAGCAGAACGGCACCCTGGGCCGTGTGGGAAATTCGATGATCAACAGCGGGCTGACCCTGCTGATCAACAATCAGCAGTTCTACGCCAGCCAGCCGATGATGACCGCCGACGGCAGCGAATACGTCCTGCCGAGTCGGATGGGCAGCTTCGTGCCCGGCCTGCATGTGCTGCGCCGCATCCGGTCGATGGACCGCGAGGGCGCCCTGCGATACCTGGAAGTGCTGACCAATGGCAACAGCAATCCGCTGACTCTCAGCGTGGTGTTGCGCACGAATTTTTCCGGCAACTACAAGACCTACCTGACCGATCAGGGAAACAGCGGCGTGGTCACGCTGGGGCCGCGGGAAGGGGCGGTCCTCGTCACGCCGGGCTCGAATCAGTCGAATCGCGCTTTCTTGTTCACCCTCTCCGCACAGAAAAGCGCGGTGAAGCCGGCGATCACGAGCCAGAACAAATACGGGCTGACCTTTCAATACAATCTCACCATTCCGCCGGGCCAGACGGTGGCCATCGCCCACGCGGTCGCCCAGGTGCCGGTGCCGCGGGAGTTCGACCGGCAAACGCTGGCCCGAGTTTTCCGCCCCGTCGCGCTGGACCGGCTCGCCGCCACCCTGCCGAGGGAGCTGAGACCGCTGGTGGTCAACGGCGATGCCGGTGGCGCGCTGGCGGGCGGGGCAAGCCTGACGATCTCTCCATTGAAAAGCCTGGGCGTGGAGAGGGGACGTTCCGACATTCTCGCCATGGGTGACCGCACCCGGCTGGTGGGCTCGGCTTCGGCCGCCCGGCTTTCGGTGACGGGTCCGTACGGGCAGGCCGAGGTGCCTTTCGAGCAGGTCGCGGCGATCGCCGGTGGTCACGGTGGGCGCCGGGACGGGGCGCGGCTTTATCTGCGGGATGGCCAGGTGCTGTCCGGCGAGGTCGCGGCTGAGGATATGCGTTTTGCCATGTCGAGCGGCGGTCGGATGAATCTCCAGATCGAGTCGCTCGATCGTCTGCTGCTGGCCAAAGCCGACACCGATGACCAATGGACGGCCGAGACCGTGGCCATGATCGAGACCCACACCGGCGACCGGCTGGCGGTGAAGGCTGCGGCGGACGCCCCGGTCGCGCTGCGCGGGATGACGCCGTGGGGGGCGCTGGAGTTCACCCTCGATGATATTCTCTGGCTCGCGCCGGTGGAGGACGAGCCGGTGGGGCACTACGTGGAATTCAAAAACGGCCTGCGCTGCCTCGTGTTCCTGACCGGCCAGACCCTGGCGGTGGAGAATCCGGTATTCGGCGCCTGTGAGCTGGATCTGGCTCGCGTGCGTCTGATCGCCACACGCGCCGCGCGGGATGGTGGGGAAACGGCGACGGAAGGAGCCGGCGAACGGCCCAAAGCCGCCTCCGCCCTGCTGCCGGAGTTGGTGGCCGCCGGCGGGCAGCGGCTCCTCGGTTCCGTGGTCGGCGAGTCGCTCTCGGTGCTCACGCCGACGGGCCTGGTGTCCGTGGCGCCGGTGGAGATTCGCAGGATGACGAATCTCACTGCCGCTGACGGTGAGACGGCCGACGCCTCAGGGCCGCGTTTCCGACTGGAACTGTGGGGCGGTGGCGTGATGGACGGCTATCTGGCCGACCGCGAGTTGGTTCTCGAGGTGCGCGGCCAAAATTGGCGCGTGCCGCTCGGCGACGTGCGGGAAATGGTGACGCCGGTGCCGCGCCTGACGGACGAGGCTCAGCAGCAGATCGCCCGGCTCATCGGCGAATTGGGCGCGGACGCCTGGCAGACGCGGGAGAAAGCCACCGAGGAGCTCCGCGATTTCGGATTTGTCGCGCAGGCCATTTTGCGGGAGGAACTCAAGGCCAACCCCGATCCCGAGGTGCGGCGTCGTCTGGAGCGGATTCTGGCGGGGATCGAGTGAGGCCCGGTTTCCGATGAGACAGGGTAGCATCTCCGATGCAACAGGGTTGCATCGGAATCGAGCCGGCAGCTGCGGGGCTTACTTTGCCAGTTTGGCCACCGGGTGGTCCTCCCAGACGGGCAGGTCGGCGAGGGCTTCGGCGACGGCGGGGGACAGGGGCAGGTTCCACGCAGCCCAGAACGGGGCGAGATTTTTTCCGCAGGCTTTTGACAGGCGGATCACCCACTGGTCGTTCTTTTCCTGCTGGGTGCGTGGCCAGGCGGATTCGGGAAGGGCGTTGTATTCGGCGATGACTTTCTTGAATGGCTCCCAGCCGAAAGTCTCCTGCACCTGGAGATAGGTCTCGAGCGCGACCCACATGCTCCAGTCTTTGTCGAAATTCCGGCCGCCCTGGAAGTACGAATTGAGCCGCTGGCGTCGATCGAGTGGGCGGACGGCGTCGTGGCCGAGTTCGCGTTTCTTGCCGATGTATTCCTCGAAGAGATAGACCGACCACAGGTTGCAAGTGGTCTCGCCGGTGCCGGGCAGGCTCCAGAGATCGTGCTGATGATTGTGGCCATACTCGTGGAAAAAGCCCCAACTGCCCTCGGATCTCAGCCGGCGGGAATCGACGGAGAGGGCGGCGGCATCGTCGAGGTGTGCTGCCACCGGATAGCCGCTGTGCATGTAGCCGGCGGCGGTCTGACGATCAAAGACGAGCCGCTCGGCCCGGTACTGGTCCCGATCGACTCCGCCGCTCAGTTCGGCGGCCTTGTCGAGGATCTCGGTCCAGACCTTCATGACGCGGTCGGGATCGTCAAGGCGGCGGATCAGCTCGCTGGGCAGGGCGATGATGATGCGGCTGCCGGCAATCTCCGCCCAGGGCGCGGGGGCACGGCGGAAGCGGTTTCGCCATTCGGTGAGATCGGTCCGGCCGTCGATGTAGAGCGGCGCCTCGATCGCGCCAGCCAGAGTGAAGGCGAGTTCGCCGGAGGTGGCGCCGCGGGGCACCCGGATGGTGATGAGTCCGCCGAGGGCATTGGAAATTTTCGTCACCGGACCCTCGATGGTCACCGCCCGCTGGAGCCGCGGGTAACGATGCCACTGGTCCCGGCCGGATAGGCCGCCGCCGTAGGCTCCAATGACGATCTCGAAGCCGCGCCCGGCGACTGACTCCGGCGCGGTGACGGTGATGACCTCGCCCGGCGCGGCGTAGAGGCCGGTGGGGCGCATTTCCTTGGCGGCCCAAGCGCCGGCTCCGCGACCGGAAAGCCAGCCGCGCCAGGTGCCGTCGAGGCGGACGGTGCGTTCGATCCGCGGGGCATCGGCGGGAACCGGTCCGGGATAGTTGTTGGCGGCGGCGATGGGATACATCCGGCCGGCGGGAAGGGTCTGGTTGAGGGTGTCCTCGAGGGCAATCACGGTATCGATGAGCGGGTCCTGTCCGGGGATGACCGGGGACTCTTTGGTGGGGACGATGGGACCGGCTTTCTCGCTGAGCGCGCGGAGGCCGGTAAGGAAGTCGGTCAGGGGCTGCCCGCGCAGGGAGACGCCCTCCCGGATGGTGGTCAGCAGCGCGTCGCGGCGGGCGGAATCGAGTTGGCGGGGGCTCCGGCCCAGTTCGGTGAGAGCGGCGAGGATTTCCGCGCCGTTGGCGTGGGACACGGCGATGGGCTTCTCCCGGTCGGCATAGCCATCGGGGGTGAGCCGAAAACCGGCGGCGGCGGCGAGCCGGTTGGCGGGAAACTCGGCGAAGTGGGGGTGATCGCCGGCAAAGGGCCAGGGCGTCGCGGCGAGGACAAGCCCGAGACCCTTGGCCTGGGCGGCGAGCAGGGCGTCGATGTCCGCGTCGGTGAGTCCGCGCTGGGCGATGACGCAGTACACGTCGGGGCGACCAGCGGCTTTGAGATCGGCGGGCGCGACGACTTCGGCTTCGAGGCCTTTTTCCCGCAGCGGGCCGGCGAGTGACTGGAGGTTGGGATGGAGCGCGATCTTCGGCTTGCTGGACCGGCCGGCCCAGCGGATGGCATTCGACACGACGCCGAGATTGGCCGGCTGCTGGAGCATGGGGCCGTTTTTCAGGAAGCCATCGTGGGCGAAAGCCACGACCCGCGCGGCACCGGGCGCCGGAGCCTCACCTGCGGCGGCGACGGCATTGCCGCGGCTGTCCTTCAGCACGGGAAAGGCCGTTTCGGCATCCAGCGCGATCAGACCGGGTGCCAGATCGAGATAGGAGATGCTGCCGCCGTCGCGGACGATGAGGGAGAGGGCTTCGTCGTTGGCTCTGGTGCCCCCGGAGGAGGCGAAAAAGGCTGTGACGAAGAGCAGGGCGGCGGGCAGGCTGGCTTTCATGCAGGAATGGGGGCGGGGTGGGGGGGGTCAGGGGGACTGAAGGGCGAACTTCAACGGGGCGAGCCCTTCGGTCACTTCGATCATAGCGGGAGAGGGGTCGTTTTGTGACAGGCGGTCGGCTTGTATGACGCGATCGGCCTCATTCTGGGTCGTTTCCCAGGTGCTGGCGGAAAAAGTAAGCCGGTTGCCGCCGACGACGGGTCCCTGATCGGCCGGCAGGCTGAATTTCCCGGCCATCACGCGGGCGGTGACGACGGGGAGCGTGACGCCGGCGGCAGGATGGAAGGTGACGCTGCCCCAGCGGACCGGATTGCCATTGAGCGTGACTTCCCCGGCCACCGCGACCCGCTGCGGCGCGGGGGCGTAGAAGCCATTGGCCCGCACCCAGGTATCGAGCAGGACGGACCAGGTGCCGGTGATGGGATCGCCGAGATAGAGCCCGACGCCGTGGGGACCGCGCTGATAGATGTGCATTTCCGCCGGTATCTTATGCTTCCGCAGCGCGAGGTAGTAGCGCACCGCATTCTCGGCGGGCACCGCGGTGTCTTCGTCGGTTTGGAAAATGAAGGTCGGCGGGGTCTCGGCGGTCACATTGAGATCGGAGGAGACGTGTCTGGCCTCCGGCGAATCCGGGGCAAACTCGCCACCGAGGAGATTTTTCCGCGAGCCGCCGTGGGCAAATTCCGACGCCATGGCGATGACCGGGTAGCACAGCACGGCGAAGTCGGGACGCGCGCTGGCTTCGTCGATGGCATCGGATGCGTCGTAGGCCTTTTCGTTGAACTTGGTCGAGGCCATGCTGGCGAGGTGCCCTCCTGCGGAGAAGCCCATCACGCCGATGCGGCGGGGATCGACCCCGTAGTCGGCGGCTTTGGCGCGGACGGTGCGGATGGCCCGCTGCACGTCGGCGAGTTGGGTCGGGAAGTGGTGTCCCTCCGGTCCGAGGCGGTAGTGAAGCACGAAGGCGCTGACGCCGCGCTCATTCCACCACACGGCGATCTGGTGGCCCTCATGATCGGCGGCGAGGCCTCCGTAGCCGCCGCCGGGTGTGACGACGACAGCGCAGCCGTTGGCCTTCTCCTTCGGGACGAGGTAGGTAAACAGTTTGGGTTTTCCGGTTTCGGCATCCTTGGCATTGGCATGGGGCGTCTTGCCGTCGGGCCAGAGGGGGATGGAATCGGCGGCCGGGGAGGTGCCGACGAGGAAAGCGGTGGCTGCCGCGGCGATGAGGCTGCGGGTGATGGACAGGCGGGCGGGGGATATTTTCATGGCCGCGATGATAGCGGCGGAGGGCTCCGACGGCAATCGCGAGGTGCCGGCCGGGAGTGGCTACTTGCCAAAGCGATAGCCAAATGCCTCGATGTCCCGCGCGTAGTAGTCGGTCACCAGCCGGCGGGTTTCGTCATCGTAATAGCGCGAGTAATGCCAGTGGAATTTCCAGTTCGCGCGGGAAAGCCGCTTAGGCGGAGTGCCGAGGCGCTCGCAGATGGTGCGGAAATCCTCGCGCAGGTGTTCCATTCGGCCGACGAAGTCCACTGCCAGCATGCCGTCGAGCGAAATCCAGTCAATCTGGGGAGACATGCGGTGGATGTGGGGCGAAGTCTTACCGCCCCATTCCTTCGGCTTGTGCTCCTCCGGATGATTGAGGGCGTGGCGCACCCATTCGGCAAAGGAGCGTTCGGTGCCGTCGGGCCGCTGCAGGAACAGCCGGACGGTGTCGGCGCGCTGCTTTTTCTTGCGCTGAAAATTGTATTCGGACAGGACGCGGTCCCAGGGATTGCGAACGATGGCGAATTTGAAGCACGCGGCCAGGGCCTCGTCGCCGAGTTTTTCCCGGTAACGGCCCAGATCCATGTGGTCGTCCCAGCCCACGCCAAAGGCCCGCATGATGGAGTTGCCGGCCGTCTTGGGGATGTGGATGAAGAGACAGCGCTGGTCGGGGAGATACATTTCAGTGAGAAAGCAGGCTGTGGTCGGTGATCGGTGAAGAGTTAGCGATTGCCCTTTACTTTGGCTCTTTGGATGGAGCCGCCCATCTTCTCGCGGTCGAACAAGTCCTCGGGAAACTGGCCCAGATCCACCTCGCCGAAGGTCATCGTGACGGTGCGGCCGCTCTCGGTCACGACCATCCGGGACAGAAACGGGCCGCCACCGGCTGAGTTCTCGTAGGCAAACGTGGCGGTGCGGAGCAGATTGCCGGAGGTGGCGAAAAACTCGGCCTTTTTGCCCAGGTTGCCGGATTTGGTCACCCAGTATTTGATTTGCTTGTAGGTGTCGCCGAGCGAGTTGGCCTTCAGCGTGTAAACGGTGGCCGGTTCCCCGTTCACCTCGCCGTCCTCGCGGCCTTCGATCGCATAGCCATCGACATAGCTGGTCGAGGCGAGGTCGCCGATGGCCGCATCGCCGGAGAGGCGCTGGCGTTTCGAGACCGAGACCGGCCGGCTGAGACCGGGCTTCCAGAACCACATCTTGCCGTCGGCTTCGGCGACATAGCGGCGGCCCTGGGCCTCGGTGGGCTCGATGACCTCGGCAAAGATGCGTCCGCCCTGGGAGACGGTGTAAAATTTCGCCGTGCGGGTGCCATCGGCGCCTTCACTTTTCACCGAGACCACCCACTCGACCCCGGTGGAACCGGTCAGAATGCCCCGCGCCTTCTCGGCGGCGGCGAGGGCGGGATCGTCGATGGCCCGGGCCGACGACAGGGCCAGCGCGAGGATCGAAAGACAGGCGAGGGGGAGGGGGAATCTCATGAGACCGGCATTAAACCACGGATCGACCGCCGGGAAAGCCGGAATGCGGCGTCCGCCAGTTGCCCGGTCCGCGGGGATGCGGTATGGGATGGTCACTGATGTCCGATTTCCCCGATTTGGAGACCTTTCCCGCCCTCTCGGCCGTGCCCGGCCTGGTGCACGGCTTTGTGCTGCGGCACCCGGGCATCGATGTGCGCACGGACCGTGAGACGGCCTTGGAGCGCCTGCGCGGCCACTATCAGGCGACTGCCCGCGACCGTCTCGACGTGGCCTTTGACGAAATGCGGTTCGGCGAGCAGGTCCATGGCGATCGCCTCGCGGTCTGCGACGAGGCCGGTGGGCCGCGGCTCTGGCCTGATGTCGATGGCCTGATCACCGCCACGCCCGGGGAGTATCTCGGCATCTATGTGGCGGATTGCTGCGCGGTCTATGTGGTCGATCCGGCGCGCCGGGCGTGCGGGCTGGTGCACTCGGGGAAAAAAGGGACGGAACTCGGCATCGTGCCGCGCGCCATCGGGCTGATGGCGGAGCGCTACGGCAGCCGTCCACAGGACCTGATCGTGCAATTGAGCCCCTGCATCCGGCCGCCGGCCTACGAGGTCGATTTTGCCAGCCAGATCCGCCGCGATTGCGAGGCTGCGGGCGTGCCGGTCGATCGGATTCATGATACCGGGGCCTGCACCAGCCGGGATCTCAAGCGCTACTACTCCTACCGCGTGGAAAGTGGCCAGACCGGCAGGCTTCTTGCGATCCTTGGCTGGCGAAGCTGATTACCCCGCCTTCACTTCGAGATGAAAGCCATCACCCTCGCCGCTCCCGCCAAGACCAATCTCTGGCTCCGCGTGCTGCGGCGCCGGGAGGATGGCTTTCATGATATCGTTACCCGCATCGTCCAGCTCAATCTGGCAGACACCGTGCATCTCGAAGCTGTGCCTGAGTCGCGCGGCGCCTCCCTGACCTGCTCCGATGCCTCCCTGCCGGTGGACGAGTCAAATCTCGCCCTCAAGGCTCTGCGGGCGCTGGAGAGCAGGCTCGACCGTCGCTTCGGCGTGCGGATCCACATCGACAAGGCCATTCCCCATGGCGCCGGTCTGGGGGGCGGGAGCAGTGACGCGGCCGCCGTGCTGCGGGGACTCAACCAACTCCATGCCCTCGGCCTGAGTCCGGACGAACTGGCCGACATCGGCGCCACCTTCGGCTCCGACGTGCCCGTGTTTGCCCACGCGTCCGTCTGCGACTGCGAGGGCCGCGGTGAGATCGTCACGCCCGTGGAGTTCGCCTGGGAGCTGCCGATTTTTTTGATGAAGCCGCCCTTTGGCGTACCGACCCCGTGGGCCTACCAGCGCTGGCGCGACTCCGCCGAGATCCCCGGCATCCCCTACACGCCGCAGGTGTGCCCGTGGGGGGTGATGGAAAACGACCTCGAGCGGCCCGTTTTCCAAAAGCACCTGTTGCTGGCCCGGATGAAAAAGTGGCTTCTCGACCAGCGCGAGGTGCATGCCGCGATCCTTTCCGGCTCCGGGAGCTGTCTGCTCGCCGTGCTGAACCGCAACGACCGCGGCCGCATCCTGGAGGAGCGGGCCCGACAGACCTTCGGCCAGACCCTGTGGACCTGGGTGGGGCATACCCTCAGATCCTGAGACCCGTCATTCGATCGCGTAGAGGTAAGCGTCGGTCCGGAGGTAGATTCGCCCATCGGCGAAAGCCAGCGAGGCATTGGTGTGCTGGTTCGGGTCGACCGCGTTCTTCGACACCACTTTCAGGCCCGCTGGATCGGGATCGATCACATAGGTTGTGCCTTGAGTGTCGTTGACGTAGAGCTGCCGGCCGATCAGGTTCATCGAGCTCCAACTGTTCGCCCCGAGGCGCTCGCGCCAGAGGATCTCGCCGGTGGCGACCAGACTGCTCTGCATCACGCCCGGTTCGTTCAGCAGATAAAGGTGGTCGCCGAGGATCTGGCCCGAACCGATGCGCTGGGGATTCTGATTGCGTCCCTTGGGCGGATCGGCCCAGAGTCGGTGGGAGTCGGTCAGGTCGCCGGTTTCCGTCGTGGCTGGCAGGCGCGTCGCGATACCGGGACCGCCGTAGCCACAGAGATAGAGGGCGCGGCCGTTGCCGGTCATCACGTTGGTGTAGCAGAGGTCGCCGAGACCGCCGACGCGCCAGAGTTCCTTGCCGGACTTCGGATCAAAGCTGGTCAGGAAGCCCGGCAGGCCCAGCAGCATCTCGGGGCGTCCGCCATTGTCGATCACCAGTGGCGTGGCCCACGAGCCCTTGAACTGCTTGGCGTCGGCGCTCTCGAAGGCATCAAGATCGACATCCCAAAGAGTTTTGCCACTGGCCTTGTCGATCGCAAAGAGTTTCATCTTCGGCCCCGGGCCGGCATGGATCAGCAGGGCATTCTCATGCAGCACCGGGCTCGCCGCGTGGGGACCCCAGATGTGGGTGTAGTCCGAGCCGAGATCGGCACTCCATCGCTTCTTGCCCTCAAAATCGTAAGCATGCAGCCCGGCATTGCCGTGCCAGGCAAAAACCAGGCTGCCATCTGTGACCGGCGAGGCCGGGCAGTGGGGATTGGTCTTGTGGGTCTCCTCGGCCTTGCCGTAGTCGATGGTCTGCTTCCACAACAGCTTGCCGTCCCTGGCATCGAAGCACATCAGCGAACGCTGGCGCCCGTCGGCCTCGGCCTGGGTGAGGAAGACGCGACCGCCCGAGACGACGGGCGAGGAATTGCCCCGATCGGGCAAAGCGACGCGCCAGGCGATGTTCTCGGTGGCAGACCACTTCGTCGGGTAGGCACCGGCGTCCGGCAGCTTGCCATCGCCGTTGGGGCCCCGCCACGAGGGCCAGTCGTTGGCGTGGATCGGAAAGGCGGCGGCAGCGGCGAGGAGGGGAATCAGCAGGCGGGCGTGTGATTTCATGGCTTTCAAAGCGGTTGGCGTTTCCGATGAGACAGGGTCTGGTCTCCGATGAGACAGGGTCTCTCCGGAGACACAACCCTGTCAGATCGATACAGTTGCGGCAACCGCGCATTTCCGGCCCGATGCGGGCACATGATCCCGGATGCAATCCGATCTTTTCGGGTTGAAGACGAAGCGCTAGACTTCCCTCCTTGTGAAAAAACGATCTGTTCTTCCGTTTTCCGCCTGGGCCGGGGTGGCCTTGGGCTTGGCCGTCCTCTCACCGGCTCAGGACGCCGCGCACCTGAAACTGCCGTCGCCGTGGGCTTCGTTTGTCGAGCCGGGCTTCCCGTTTTTCGGACATGTGGTCGATGCGCGGGGTTTCGGGGGGCGGGAGGACAATCTGACGCCGCGCGGGGTGGTCCTGCACCTCGGCGATGGGGTGCATGCCTGCTTTGACACCGACCTGCTCCGTCTCGCGGCCGTGTGGCGTGAGACGGACGGGGGTGAATGGCTCACGATGAACAGCATGGCGTCGGGCAGCTATCGCCTGCCGCAGCAAAAGGCGCCCACCGGGCAGAAGGGGCTGCCGAAACCGCTGGGAACGCCGATTCTCGTCAATGGTCTCTATCCAGGCTGGTTTGCCGGCGATGGTGAGCCGGCTTTGAGCGATCCCCGGGATCGGGGAGCGGCGCAGGAGGGCGAGATCGGCCTGGGGCCGCTGCCGGAGACGATGGGCCGGTGGAAGGGGCTGCGCCTGGAGGGCGACGGTGTGCGGCTGGAGTATGAGATTGGCGGTACGGAGATTTCCGAGTCGATCAGGTATCAGGAGGGCTTCGGCGTGGTGCGGGAGATGCGGATCGGTCCGAATCCGCGGACGCTCCGGCTGGTGACGGAATGGCGGGACGGGAAAGCGGTCATCAAGACCTTCGAGCCCTCGACCAGCGGCCGTACCGCGGTGACTTTTTCCCAGGGGAGTGGGAACGTCGATTCCTACGTCACCGCCCGCCCCGCCACGGTGCGCTGGCCGGAGACGTTTGTGACCGGGGCCAAGCCTTTGCCGGCGCCGGCGGCATTCGATTTCGCCGAGATCGGCCTGCCCCGGGAGAATCCGTGGAAGCGCGACGTGCGAGTCTCGTGTTTCGACTTTTTCTCCGATGGCCGCGCCGCCGTGGGCACCTTTGACGGCGATGTCTGGATCGTCTCCGGCCTGACGGGTGAGCTGGACCACGTGACCTGGCGCCGCGTGGCCTCTGGATTGCATGAGCCGATGGGGCTTGAGATCGTGGACGACCGCATTCATGTCTTCGACCGGAATGCCATTCAGAGGCTCCATGACACGAACGGCGACGGCGAGATCGATCACTATGAGGCCTTCTGCCATCTCGTACCGCAGACGGCAGAAACGCGGGAATTCGCCATGGACCTGTATGCCAAGCCGGGGGGGGGCTTTTACCTGTCGAAGGGCGGGCAAATCGGCACGACTTGGGGCAAGCTCAACGGCACGGTGGTGGAGGTCGCCGCTGACGGCCGGTCCTACCGACGGTTGGGTTTCGGCCTGCGGCAGCCCTATATCGGCGTCGATCCCCAGACGGGGCTGGTGACAGCGAGCGATCAACAGGGCAACTGGGTGCCGGCCACGCCGATCCATGTGATCGGTGACGACAGCTATCATGGATTCCAGCCCGAGCCGCTGAAGGACAAGGCCGTTCATCCCAAGGAGATCAGCGAACCGCCGGTGTGGATACCGCATTTCGTCAATTCCAGCGGCGCCAGCCAGGTCTGGCTGCGTGAGGCGAAGATGGGACCGCTGAACGATTCGCTGATTCACATCGGGTTCAACCGGCCGGAGATCTTCAAGGTTCATTTCGATGGATCGGGCGCCAAACGCCAGGGGGCGGTCACGCCGGTGCTGAGCGGGTTTCCCTCGGGATTGCTGAAAGGGCGGGTGAATCCGGCCGACGGGACGCTCTGGCTGGCTGGCTTCAAGATCTGGGGCACCTCGGCGGAGCAGATCAGTGGCATCTATCGGGTGAGGATGAGTGGGAAGCCGTGCTGGGTGCCCGAGGAGGTGAGATCGAGCGACCGCGGGGTCCTGCTGCGCTTTTCCCAGCCGGTGGATGAGACCATCGCGACCAGTCTGGCGAGCTATTCGGTGGATCGGTGGAACTACCAGCGCACCCACAACTATGGCTCAGGCAACTACAAGCCCGACGGCCAGCCGGGCCAGGAATCGGTGCCGGTGGCAAGTGCCTATGTGTCGCAGGACAGGAAAGCGGTCTTCATCGGCATTCCCGGCATGGAGCCGGTGCACAGCCTGCGCGTCACCTACCGGGTGCCGGAGGGGTCGGGCCAGTTGCCGCCGGCAGAGGCGATCCAGCATGCCTACCTGACAATCCATCAGAACAATCCGATCAATCTGAAAGAGGAGGGATTCGGCGATATCGAGGTCGATCTGAAGGTGAAGGCGGGCGAGGGCCTCACGATGGCGGCGCCAAAGCCGTCGATCGAGATCGGTAAGCAGGTCTATCTCCAGTATGGCTGCATCGCCTGCCACACGGTCGATGGTTCGAAGGTGCCCGCCGTGGCTGCCGGAGCCGCAGGTTCGGCCGCTGCCCAGGCTCAGGTGGTGGTGGGGCCGACCTGGTATGGGTTGTGGGGCACGAGCAAGAAATTCGCCGATGGCTCGGAACTGAAGGCCGTCGACGAAACCTACCTCCGCGAGTCCATCCTGGATCCCGCGAAGCGGGTCTCGGAGGGGTTTGAAATGTCAAAAACCGGCGTCGGGATGCCGTCCTATCTTGGCGTGCTGCGGGACCATGAGATCGATTCGCTGATTCTCTACATTCAGTCGCTGGCGGTGAAGAAGGGGCGGAAGTAGGCGGGAACGATGGCTCGGTTGGCGATGAAAGAGGGTGTCATCGCTGATGGGACCCTGTTTCATCGTTCCGTTCCCCGTTCTTTTGCTTTCAGAAACTGGGAGCGGTATAAACCCGTTCTGGCTCACTCCTCAGGCAGCCACTGCACGGCATCGACGACGACATGACCGTCGGCTCCATCATTGGTGATGACGACTTCGGCCGTGGTGTCGAAGTCGAGTGTCGCCACGGTGGAGAAGCCATTGGCGTCGGCATTGCTGGCTTGGCGCTGGTTGACGCGCACGGTCTCGCGTCCGCCGCGGTGGGTGAGGGTCACGGTGGCGTTGGTGGCGCGGTTCGATGCGACTGACCAGGAGAGTCTCACTGCGTAGCGCCCGGGCCGGGGCAGGGTGGCCCGGAAGGTGGCTGACTTTCCGCCGATGCCATCGTGTCCGTCGTGGCGATAGCCTTGGCCGATGTAGGGGCGGTTGGAGGCGCTTTCGTTCCAGGCACCTGTCCACTCGGCCTGGGTATCGTCGAGGACGAGGCCGGGAAGGGTGGCAGGATCGACAAATACCTGTGGCTTGGCGTCGGGCGGCAGGTCGAGGATCTGGCCGTCGGCAATGAGACGCTCTCGTAGCCGGGCGTAAGGCACCGTTTGGATGGTCAACTTATCATCGATGGCGATCGAGGCGGCGGTGGCGGCACTCTGGCCGAGAATCATGAAAACGGGCTCCATCCGGATCGAACCATAGGCAATGTGCGAGGCGCTCAGGGCGACCGGGACGAGGAGGTTGGCGGTCTGGCCGGTTTTGGGCACGATGGAGCGGTAACTGATGGCGTAAGCACCTCCGGTGGCCACCTGGACATCGCCCTCGTTCTGCGCATGGCCGTCAGCGTCCACATAGCGCTGGCAGTTGTGCGAATCCATCGTGTAACTGCCGAGCCCGACGGGATCGGGGCAGATCCGGGTGCGGCGGCAGTCGTGTTCGGTCATGACGTAGGCGCCGACGAGGCGGCGGGCTTCGCGGATGTAGAGCTGATGGCCCCAGCCACCGGTGTCGCGGAACTCGTCGGCTGAGAGGCCCCACTGGCTCATGTCTTTTCGGACGGACTCGGGGACGCGGGGGTGGTTGGCGAGGGTCCACATCAATCCCTGCTGATACTGCTCGTGATCGCGGATGATGGCGTCGCGCTGCGCGTAGGTGGCCTCCGGGTAGGCGAAATTGGCTCCGATATGGTCGGTGGAAAAGGCGCCGTTGTTGTTGGTGTCGGTCTTGCCGTTGGGCATGAAGGAATGGTGAAGGGGCACCCGCAGATCGCCGGCCTCGAAGTTGCGCAGCAGCAACTCGTAGCGGCGCTCATCATATCCCTCTGGTTTGGGAAAGGGCAGTCGGTTGTCGGGATCGCGGCTCAGGCACATGCGGAAGCAGTAGGCCTGAATGCGGTGGTCACCGTCACCGTCCTCGCCGGGTGGCTCCGCAGAGATCCCGGGCAGGAGACCGCTGGCGGGATCGCCCGGCCGCACGTAGGGGTCGACTGGCACGAGAAAGCGATGGTTTTTCACATTCCGCGCCTTTTGGATGCCATTGAGCGTCTCGCCGTGAGTGGCGTTCGATTCTCTGCCGACGTGGTAGTCACAACCGGCGGCGGCCATCAGATCACCCTCGTAGGTGGCATCAATGAACACGCTGCCGAGAAAGGTCTCCCCGGATTCCATCACGATGCCAGTGATGCGGTCGCCGTCGCGTTTCACGCCCGTCTCGCGATTGAGCCGTTGGCGTTTGTGGACGATGAGTTCGGGTCCGCACTCGGCGAGCATCTCGATGAAAATCTTTTCCGCGACGCGCGGCTCGAATACCCACATGGCATCGCCGTTCTCAGGCACGGAGCCGGCGCGGAGCCGGTTCAGATCCCCGGGGGAGCCGAAGGTCCAGGCCTCCGGATCGCGGTAGTGCCGGTGGACGCGGCGGAAGAAATCACGGGCGAGACCGCCGATGGCGCGCTTGTCGCCACTGTCGGTCATGCCCAGCCCTCCGGAGCTGAGGCCGCCGAGATGGTTGGAGGGCTCGATCAAGACGACCGACTTGCCCAGGCGATGGGCCTGTACAGCGGCGATCACTCCCGCGCTGGTGCCGCCGTAGATGACGATGTCGGACTCGTGGATGTGTGAGTCGGCGTGGAGGAGAGGGGCTGCCAGAACGCTGAGAGGCAGTAAAAAACGGATGTTTGGTCGGCTCGAGGGCATGTCGACCATTGTGCTACGTCCGGGGGAGCCCTGCCAATAGCCGAATCAAGCGAGGCTTTGACGAACTCACTCTCCGGTAAGAGACGGCAGCGTGGCCAGATCTACCTCATTGCCGAAGGTTGCCTTCTTTGGGAAAACGCGCCGATCCAACAGGGACTCATTCATTCGGATCACACCCGCAACTGGAATCCACCCTGACAGACATCAGGCACGGGCAGGAGGCGAATTGGACAAGTGTTTTTTGCCAAAAGCGGGAATGAGAAATCTCATCGGCGAAGGCTCGATGAGAGCTTCGAAGGTTGTTGCGGACGAGGGCGGAAGATCGAGAACGCCCCACCCTGGCAGGCAACCTCACCCAAACATCTCCAACTGTCCCGGCATCAGCCGCCGGAAAGCAGCGGTGTTCAGGCGGATGCGGTCGCTGGTCAGACCGGCGCGACGGGCGGAGACTTGGAAAAGGGTCCGGATTTCCTCGGCGATGGGGCCTTCGCCGGTGAATCGGGTGCCGAAGGTGCTGTCATTGAGGCGGTCGCCGCCGCGCAGATCGCGGATGCGGCCGAGAATTTTCTCCTGCGATTGGGGATGATGCCGCTGGAGCCAGCCGGAGAAGATGTCCGCGACGCCGAGAGGCAGGCGCAGGACAGTGTAGGTGGCAAAATGCGCTCCGTGATCGGCCGCCGCCTGGAGCAGGGCGGGGATCTCGTGATCGTTCAGGCCGGGAATGACCGGGGCGAGGGAAATGCCCGCCGGTATGCCGGCATCGGTCAGCTCGCGCAGGGCGCGGAGCCGGGCTTCGGGGCGGGAGGCACGGGGTTCGAGCCTGCCGGCGAGGGTGGCGTCGAGGCTGGTCAGGGAAATGGCGACCACGGCGGCACCGTGAGCGGCGAGCTCGCCCAAGTGGTCGCAGTCGCGGGTGACGAGGGCGTTTTTCGTAATGATTCCGACGGGATTGCGGAAGCGGGCTAGGACTTCGAGACAGGCGCGGGTGATCCTGAGTTCCCGCTCGACTGGCTGATAGCAGTCCGTCACGCCGCTGCAGGCGAGCACCTTGGGCTGCCACGAGGCCGAGGCGAGTTCCCACTCGAGCAGGTCGGCGGCGTGTTCCTTGACCATGATCCGGGTCTCGAAATCGAGCCCGGCATTGAAGCCGAGATACTCGTGATAGGGCCGGGCGTAGCAATAGGCACAGCCGTGCTCGCAGCCGCGATAGGGATTGAGGCTGGCCTCGAAGCCGAGATCCGGGCTGCTGTTGGTCGAGATGATGCTCTGGCTGTCGTCGCGAAGATACGTGGTGCGGGGTCGCACTTTGGCGAAATCGGGGTCGATCGCGGCGAGTTCTTCGAGAGCGCCATCGTCGATCTCAAGGTGCAGCTTCTCAAAGCGGTTGGCGGGTCGGGAGACCGTGCCGCGGCCTCGATCGTCGGTGTAGTGGCTCATGAAAGGTTGATAAAGTGATTTTTTGAACAGTATTCTAAATTCGCCGTCTGGCAACCGTGTGGGAGGGATTCGGCGAACATTTTGTGGATTTTCCCTTCGCGGAGCCGGTGGGATGGGCCATGGTGAGCTTTGACGAATGCGATTTTCCACACGAGTGCTTCTGGCGCTGATCGGCGCGGCGGTGGTGACCCACGGGGTGCTCTTCGCGTTGATGTACCGGACCGCTCGGGACAGTTTGTTTCGGGAGATGCGGGTGCAGGTGGCGAACATCGCGTCGACCGGAGCGCTGTCGATCGATGCGGCGGCGCACGAGTCGATCCGCGGGCCAGAAGGCGCCCAGACGCCGGCGTATGAGCAACTGGTGAGGCGGGCGCGGGCGATCCGTGACGCGAATCGCCGCAGCGACATACGAGTGAAGTACGTTTACACCGCCCGCCCCAATCCGGCTCACCCGAGCGGCTTTGAGTTTGTGATCGATGCCGAGGAGTCGGCGGAGGAACGTTCCCTCCCGGGCGATCCGTTTCCCGAACTGACGGAGCCGCTGCGGTTGGATGAGACGCGGGCGGACGAACGGTTTTCGACCGATCAATGGGGCACCTGGCTCAGTGCCAGCGCGCCGATCCGCGATGCGTCGGGGAATCCGGTGGCGGTGCTGGGAGTGGATGTCTCGGCGGATGTGGTGCGGGCCACGCTGGCGGATCTGTGGTGGCGTGGGGCCGGTGCCCTGGGCATTGCTTTTGCCGTGGCGGGCGGGCTCGCCTGGTTGATCTACCGGTGGGTGCGCAGTCCGATCCTGGAGATCGAGCGGGCGGTGGACCGGGTGGGGCAGGGCGATTATCCCATCGAGACGCATCTCGCGAACAGCGAAGACTTCGAGCGGGTGGCCCTGGCCCTGAATACGGCGGCACGAGCCCTGCGGGAGCGCGAGACGCTGAAGGAGAATCTCGCCCGCATCGTCGGCGACCAGGTGGCGGGTCGGCTGGCCCTGCGGAGCGGGAATACCGGGAGGAGCGAAGCCGCGGGCGGGGACAAGGCCCCGGTGGCGCTGCTGTTCGCCGGTTTCCGCGATGCCTCGGAGCGATTGACTCGGGAGGCACCTGATCAGGCGGCCAAGCTGATCGAGGAACTGTGCGCCGCGGTGATCGAGGGTGTGGTCGAGTATGGTGGGGAGGTGGTTTCCTTTCAGCGGGACGGTTTGCTCGCGGTTTTTGAGGATGAGGAAAGCCGGGCTGCCGCCGGCAATGCCGCGGTGAGGGCGATGCGGGCGGCCTTCAAGGTGCGGCGGCAGACGGAGAAGCTGTTCTGGCGCTGGATGGCCGAGGACCGGCTCAGTGAGCGTCCGTGGCTCGGGGTCAGCGTCGATGTGCCGACGACGGAAGGCGTCGAAGCCGGCGGCGTGGCCGGGCGGGTGATCTCGATCGACGGGTTGACGCGCGAGTTGTCCATCGGCGTGCTGGCTTCGGCCGACATTGCCCGGGCGGTGGCATCGGAGATGGAACTGAGGCCGGCAGGCAGGCCGGGGGACACGGCGGTGGCGGTTTACGGGGCCTGACCGTCGGAGAGAGGGAAGAGCGAGCCATGTCCGGAGCCGACTCCATCGTCATTCGTCCCGCCGAGCCTTCCGATGTGGCTGGCATTCACGAGATGATTGGTGAATTGGCCGATTTCGAGCATCTCCGCCATCAATTCGTCGCCACGGTCGAGGATCTGGCGGCGGGACTCTTCGGTGAGCGGCCTCCAGCCGGCGCCCTCGTGGCGGAGGCCCAGGACACAGGCCAGCTCGTCGGGTATGCGATCCACTTCACCACCTTTTCCACCTTTCTGGGGCGCGCCGGATTGTGGCTGGAGGACCTCTACGTGCGTCCGGGCTGGCGCGGCCGGGGTGCGGGCAAACGACTGCTGCTCGCTGTCGCCGCAGTGGCGAGGCAGCGCGGGTGCGGCCGCTGCGAGTGGAGCGTGCTGGACTGGAACCGGCAGGCGATCGATTTCTACGAGGCCGTTGGCGCCGAAGTGCTGCCCGACTGGCGTTTCGTGCGAGTGAGCGGCGACGGCATCGATCGGCTGGCCTCCGGGCGGCGGCGGGACGATGGCGTCAGCCCTTGAACTCGGGGTAAAAGGGATTGTGACGCTTTTCCTCCCCCACTGTGGTCAGGGGACCGTGACCGGGGCAGACGATGGTGTCGTCGGGCAGGGTGAAAATTTTCTCCCGGTTGTTTCGCAGCGCATCGGGGTAGGAAATCATGCCGCCACCCATCGATCCCGCGAAAAGCGCGTCGCCCACGACCGCGACCGGATGCCGGAGTCCCCTGACGACATAGGTGGTCCCGCCGACAGAGTGACCGCTGGTGGTGCGGGTTTCGATGGAAAGGGATCCCAGTGAGAAGGTGGTTCCTTCCACGAAACTCTCCGCACCCGGCCACGGCTCCGCCCGGTTGGCGCAGACGCGGGTGCCGGGCAGGGCGGCCTTGAGACGGTCGAGATCGGCGACGTGGTCGTTGTGGGTGTGGGTGATGAACAGGTAGCGGACGGTCAGGCCCTGTGCCTCCACGGCGGCGAGCAACGGGTCTACGTTGGTCCCGGTGTCGAAGACTGCCGCCTCGCGGGTGGCCGGATCCCACACGAGAAAGGCATTCACCCGCATGTCTCGATAGGGGGTGTTGAATGCGGCGAGTCCGTCCATCGACATCTCCCGGGGATACCAGGCCTTCGATGCGGCGATGGTCAGGGCGGCCGGGTGAAGGTCGAGCACCGGCGCGATCTTGAGCAGCGCGCCTTCATCGCAAAATTCGCCGCGGCACAGCCGGCCGAGGGTGTCCCGGTCCACGCCGGTGCGGGTGGCCAGGTCGGTCTCGCTGATGTGGCGGCCCCGCATGGCTTTGCCGATGATGTCTTCAAAGTTGTCTTCGAGAGGGATGGGCATGGAGTCGGTTGGTTAGTTCTCAGGGGTGCTCGCGATTCGTTCGGGGGCGAAGTAGAGGTTGAATCCGCCCTCGCGGAGGAATCCCACCAGCGTCTGGCCGCTGTGGCGGGCCAGGTCCACGGCCAGACTGCTCGGGGCGGAGATGGCGGCGACGATGGGAATGCCGGCGGCGAGAGCTTTCTGGATGAGTTCAAAGGAAAGCCGGCCGCTCACCAGCAGGATGCGGTCGTGCAGTGGCAGGCGGCCGTCGAGCAGGGCCCGGCCGATCACTTTGTCGAGGGCATTGTGGCGGCCGACATCCTCGCGGAGCAGTTCGAGGCGTCCGTCGGCATCGAACAGGGCGCTGGCGTGGAGGCCGCCGGTTTTCTCGAACGTGGCCTGGGCCTGCCGCAGGGTGGCGGGCAGCGAGAGCAGAGTGGCCGGGCTCACCCGGAGATCCGAGGTGACGGGAGGAAAGTGTTGGAAGACGGAATCGATCGTCGCCTTGCCACACACGCCGCAGCTCGACGAGGTGAAGACGTGGCGGGTGAGCGCATCGAGATCGGCCCCGTGACCGGGAGCGAGTGTCACATCGATGACGTTACCGGCTGCCGAGGGATCGAGATCGGGGCAGCGGGCGATCTCGAACACCTCGTCGGCGCGGTGGATGACGCCCTCGGTGAGGAGAAAGCCGGCCGCCAATTCGTCGTCATGGCCGGGCGTGCGCATGGCCACGGCAATGCTGCGACCGGCGACGCGGATCTCCAGCGGTTCCTCGGCGGCGAGGCGGTCGCTGGCTTCGGAGTAGTGGCCGGTGGCGGCGGCGTAACGATGCAACAGGGTTGGTCTGTCGAAGAGACCCTGTTGGATCAGCGCATAGTCGGCGGGGGTGTTGACGTTGGCGAACAGGGATGCCTCCTCCTGGCCGGTTTCCCGCGCGACGATGAGGCCCGCGTCAGCGGCGCGGTCGCAGAGCCCCTGGAGGGAGAACCGACCGGCGGCGATCTGTTCGTCGAGGAGCGGAAGCAGCGTGGCCGGGTAAACGGCGGCGAGCGGCTCCCAGCGTCCGTCGCGGCGGGGAACGACGCCGTGCGGGTGATGGCTGAGTATTTCCGTCAAAAAGCCGGTGGACATGGCCGGCAGGTCCACGGCGAGGACGAGCAGCCGTCCTTCGCCGGGGATGGCCGCGAGGCAGTCGCGCAGGGCGCCGAGGGGGCCCAGGTCGGGCTGTGAATCCCGCAGCCGGCGCACGCCGTCGAGGTAGTCGGGAAAGGGCTGGCCGGGATGGGTCGAGAGCAACAGGGGCGGCTCCGGCAGGGTGCGCGACAGGGTGTCCAGTTGGGCGGCAAACAGAGGCCGGCCTTTCCAATCGAGAAAAGCCTTGTCCTCACCCATGCGGGTCGATCGCCCGCCGGCAATCAGTGCGGCATGATGTGGCATGGGGGAGTGATCAGGCGTGGGCGACGTGTCGGCCCGAGCCCGCGTGTCAGGCTGGATCCGGCGTCAGTAGAGTGGCATGGGTGGGACGTTCGTCAACCACGTCCGCGGAGCCCTGACCGGGCTGACAACCGGGTGACAGGCGGGCGGTCGAACCCGTGGAGATCGCCGCGACGCCTGATCGGTGGTTTCATTACCCAAACAAAGCCGTCACCGGCTTCCCGCTCTCGACGATGGGGGTGGGGCGTCCCTGACGGTCGGGCAGGAAGAGGTCGGGGTTCACTCCCAGCGCCCAGTAGATGGTTTTGGCGAGATCCTCGGGAGTGACCGGATTTTCGTCGGGATAGGCACCGATGCGGTCGCTCTTTCCATAGACGATGCCGCCGCGCACGCCGCCGCCGGCGATGAGGGCGGGGAAACAGGTGCTCC
Organism: Verrucomicrobiales bacterium; assembly: GCA_016795505.1. GTDB lineage: Bacteria > Verrucomicrobiota > Verrucomicrobiia > Verrucomicrobiales > DEV007 > JAEUHH01. Next base: position 67,237 of record JAEUHH010000067.1, read on the forward strand.
AGTGGCCGCGGCCCCATTTGCCGTTGGCCTTGGGCGTGCGGCCCATCTCGCCGATGGCCACCACGAGAGTCTCGGACAGCAGACCGCGCTCGTCGAGATCCGTGAGCAGTGCCGAGCAGGCCTGGTCAAAGGTGGGCAGCAGGTGGTCGCGCACGTCCTGACTGGTCTGGTGGGAATCCCAGCTGTAGCCGTCCACGCAGTCGTAGTGCACCGTGACGAAGCGGGTGCCCGCCTCGACGAGTCGCCGGGCCATGAGACAGCTCTGGCCGAAAAGGTGGCGGCCGTAGCGGTCGCGCAGGGCGTCGGATTCCTGACGGATGTCGAGGGCGCGTCCGGCTTTGTCCGAGGCTACCAGGGCGAGGGCGCGCTGGCGATGGCGGTCCATCGCGTCGGCCAGATCGCCGGCCTGGATCTCGCGCTGCACGGCTTCGAATTGGTCCCGCAGGCTGGCGCGCTGCTGGATGCGCCGCACCGGCATCTCGGGCGACAGACCGTCGATCTGGAAGGTCAGCTCCTCGTCGGTACAGTCGCGCCAGTAGGGATTGTCGGTCGCATCGCGTTTGTCGATGGCGGTGGTGAGGGGATTGTAGCCCGTGCCGAGCCAGCCACCATATTGACCGGGGCGGCGATACTGTCCCTTGTCCTGGAGCCGGCCCAGCCAGTTGGGCAGGGCGGCGTAGGCGGGCAGATCGCGCGCCATGCCGCCGGCGGAGTGCTGGGTCAGGTATTCGACGACCGATCCCATCGAGGGCCAGTCCTTCGGGGTGGCGGAGAAGCCACCGCCGACCGGGATGTGCCATCGCTTGCCGGTCTGGAGATAGTGGCCGGCGCCGCTGTGGTCGTTGAAATCGTGGGTCATCGAGCGGACCACGGCGAACTTGTCCGAGATCTTGGCGAGCCGGCCGAGGTGCTCGCTGATCATCAGGTCGGGCGTCTTCGACGGGATGGTGCCGAAGGGGCCGCGGATCTCGGAGGGCGCGCCCGGCTTCATGTCGAAGGTCTCGAGCTGGCTAGGGCCACCGAAAAGGAAGAGGAAAATGACGGACTTGGCCTTGCCATGAACGAAGGGAGTGTCCCCAGAGGCTGCGGACTCGGCCGCCAGAACTCTGGGCAGACTCAGGCCGAGCAGGCCGGCGCCTCCGATCTGGAGGAGATCCCGGCGACTGGGGCCGGCACAGGAGCGTTTGGCGAAACCGTTGACGGTGAGCATGGCGGGACGGAGGCGGGTGGGACGACTGGAAGTGTGCCGGATCGAGCCTGCCCCGACAACGGCGCGATCGGGGGAAGGGGAGTGAACGCTCCGAATTCGAGGCTCAGGGCTCCGATTTCCGGGCTCAAAGCTCCGAATTCCAGGCTCAAAGCTCCGAATTCGAAGCTCAAAGCTCCGAATTCGAAGCTCAAAGCTCCGATTTCCGAGCTCAAAGCTCCGATTTCGAAGCTCAAAGCTCCGATTTCGAAGCTCAAAGCTCCGATTTCCAGGCTCAAAGCTCCGAATTCGAAGCTCAAAGCTCCGAATTCGAGGCTCAGAGCTCCGATTTCGAAGCTCAAAGCTCCGATTTCGAAGCTCAAAGCTCCGATTTCGAAGCTCAGAGGCCCGGTTTCGAGGCTCAGAGCTCCGGTTTCGAGGCTCAGAGCTCCGGTTTCGAGGCTCAGAGGTTCGGTTTCTAGGTTCTGGAGTCCGATCGGATTGGCGCGAGCTTAAGCGGGGTGATCGGGTGATTCCCCTCCCTGGGCACTTGGACGATGCCGAAGGCATCGCAGCCATTAGCCGGCGGTCAAGGAGCGCAGCGACGACACCGCCGGACTCTGGCGCCCCAAGATCCGAGCATCCCGGCAGGGATGCCAGCCGCCCTGAGATCCGCCCCCGACACCGTTTGCTGGCATCCCTTCAGGATGCCCCTTCTTGTACTGCCTGGTTCCGGTGGTGTCGCTCGTTCCTCGCTCGACCACCGGCTAATCGCTCGGATGCCTCCGGCATCCCGAATCGACTGGGCCGCTTAAGCTCGTGCCATTCGAGTCCGATCGCGTATTTCTTTTTACGGTCCTTTGAATTCAGCCGCTCAACGTTGTGCACTTGTTTGAGCAGGTGCTCGTGGATGAGGCCATTTATTTTCCCTTCCCTTTAAATTGATTAGGCCGCGATCGTCAGCAACGCCTGCTCTGAACCCTCCACCAGCACGCTTTCGTAGCGATCCTCCCATAACGTACCCTTGCGACCGTTCTCACGATTGAACCAACGCGTAAACCGTTGCTTCTGGTCTTTCACAAAGCTCGCCATGTTCTTAACTTTCCCCTCCCTTTAAAATCTCTTTAAATTCTCGAATCACGGTTCAAACCGCTAGACAAATTAGTTTTCTTCTGTAATTTATGAAAATTATAAAAAGAATTGACGTTCGCCTTCTTGGTCGGTACCTTGTTCACGACAAATTCTCCTCGCTAGCGATGCACACGAACTCTCCTTTGAACCTCGATCGTAAGAAACTTGAAAAGATTAGATCGAGTTACTCTGCTCTCCAAATCGTGACAATCTTCTCGGTTTCCTTGAGCGTAGTCCTGATCATCACGCTTGGGTATTACCTCCTTTTTTGGAAAGCGGGGATCGGATTTCTCATATTTGTTCTGGCGTGGAATCTACCTACCGCGATCATGGTTCTCAAGCGGCCAGCTATAGGCTACTACGCCGCGTTGATTTATTGCTTGCCATCATTGCCAAGTGTCTTGGGATTGATCGTTTTTGTGATGTTGTTCCGAACCAAACCTTTCTTTGGGAAGAATCGAGTTACGATCAGAGAAGTGAACGAGGCTCTTGACGGTGACTCATCTGCGGCCGGTATTGCGCAAGCCGTTCCTGCTTTGAACCCCCACTAACCCGGCCCCAAGGGCGGAGAGAGAACGGCGGGGTTGAAAAAGCGAATTCCTGCTGTGATGACGCCAATTTTTTAGTTTTCTCTTTTAAATCTCCTGTCCCTTTAAATTGGGCACTTGGACGATGCCGAAGGCATCGTAACCATTAGCCGGCGGTCAAGGAGCGCAGCGACGACACCGCCGGACTTTGGCGCCCCAAGATCCGAGCATCCCGGCAGGGATGCCAGCCGCGCTGAGATCGGCCCCCGACACCTTTTGCTGGCATCCCTTCAGGATGCCCGTTCTTGCACTGCCTGGTTCCGGTGGTGTCGCTCGTTCCTCGCTCGACCACCGGCTAATCGCTCGGATGCCTCCGGCATCCCGAATCGACTCGGCCGCTTAAGCTCGTGCCATTCGAGTCCGATCGCGTATTTCTTTTTACGGTCCTTTGAATTCAGCCGCTCAACGTTGTGCACTTGTTTGAGCAGGTGCTCGTGGATGAGGCCATTTATTTTCCCTTCCCTTTAAATTCCGGCGCGCCCATCACCAGCGTAGCGAGCACCTAGAGCACGATTCGATGGCGTTTGCTCTTCACTTTTCCACCGCCGGGTCGCTGCCACTTTCCTCTTTCACGGCCTCCGCACCCGCCTCGGGTTCAGACCGCTCCCTCTGCCGCCGGTATTTCCAGAGCAGTCCGGCGAAGATGAGAATCTCCAGCAGGAGAATCCAACCGTAGCCGATCATGCCACCCATGATCGGCTTGCCGACGCTTCCCTTCGAATACCACTTCAAGATAAACAATCGTGGTTTCAGATACTCCTCCGCTCCCATTTCGACAAGCATCAAATCGCCAATATCGATGGGAAGCGATGCCACGAACTTATTCGATCCTATCCATCCAAAAGCGAAGGCTCCCCTGCACGACGAACACTTAAATCCGGATCCGATCGGTGCCGGAAGCGGGCTGACGGTCCACGAGAGACTCCGCACCGCGGCAACCCCTGTGCCGACGATCACCAGGGCCGCCAACCAGCCAAACACAATGCGATGGTGGCGGCGTCCGCCGCCACCGCCCGCCGAGTCCATCTCGCGTCGCTCATATTGTCCGTACTTCCAAACTAATGGGACGAAAATCAGCAACTCCAGCCCAAGTATCCAGACATAGCCGATCGTGATACGCCAGCCGTCGAAATCGCCTGAATTCGAATCCTCCTTGGCGGAAACCCTAAAGGCAAAGAACTGCATCTTTACACGTTCATCGGCGCCTAATTTGACCGATCTCCATTTGGAAAAGCGGAACGGTAAATCTCTCGAAGACCCATGCCATCGTGTCGACGAGAGGCTAATGGCTCCATTTCTGGAGAAAATCAAATTGAGGCGCCCGCCCATCGTTCCGCAACTATCGTCCCACCACACACTTCTTACCGCCACGAACAAGGTCGCGCCCATCACCAGCGCGGCGAGCGCCCACAGCCACCAGCGGTTTCGCCTCCATTCCATATTCTGTGGAGGTGTAGCCCGTCGCCGCCATTTCAATCCACGCATTTCAGTCCAGTAAGCTATTATTTTTCTATCCCTTTAAGTCAAGCCTCTTACTGCTCAATCTCCGAAGAGTGGCTGACAGGTTCGCCGAATGCGGAATCTATGTTTACTGCTAGGGATTCGCTTTCCCACCTCCTCCTCTCTCCCGCCGCCATTGGGACCAGGTGGGTGGGGTTTCAAAGGAAGTCGATTCAGCGGGAATCAGGTTCAATGGTCGAAGATCGAAGAGGGGCAGCCCGGAACCCGCTCCCACAAACGGTGCCACCAGACATCCGTCGTGAAAAAGCCGTGTTGGATGACCGTCCAGCGCCCGTCGACCTTTCCGAGCAAGGCGACGGTGATCTCGTCAGCTTCTTCCGAATCCTGCTCGTACCTCGTGCCCCGGTAGTTGATCGGTTTGCCATCACGGGTCTGAGGAGTGCCCTTGAAGAAGGCCCATGACCCATCCACTTTCAGGTGATCCACGACAAAAACCACCCGTTGGTTGATCTCACTTTCGAGGATGCGCCGAACGGGATCGAGGATGGCGGTGCGCTCGGCACTTCCCCGGGCGGGGGTGTGAGGCTGCGCGTTTGCGGTGAGGAGCGGCGCCGAGAGAATGGCCGCTGCTGTCATGATCATCACGCTGCGGCGGCGGATGGAATTGAAACGTCCAAGCGTTCGCTTTCTCAACCCCTCCGTTCTCTCGCCGCCCATGGGGCCGGGTTGGAAGGGGGGTAGGTGGAGGAATGGAAAAATGGGGTTCATTTCGGAGCATTTTGCGCTGGAATCGGTCCCGTGGTCAACCGGTTTTCCGAATATGACTGGTTTGCCGTATGAGGGATTTCCGACCAAACAGGGTCTCATCGGCGATCCAACAGGGTTCGATCGGAACCCGCTCCGAGGCCGCGAAGGTCTTGGCGCACAGCCCAAGTCTCAGGCCATCTCCAGGCCCCGCATCGGGCCGGTGCCGGTGGAAAAGGTGTCGGTCTCGATGCCGAGGCGCTGCAGGAGGGAGACGAAGAGATTGGTCAACGGGTAGTTGTTTTTGGCGTCAAAGGCGAGGTGTTGGCCATGCCGGAAGCCGCCGCCGGCGAGCAGGGTGGGCAGGTTCACGTTGCTGTGGGAATTGGCGCTGCCCATGCAGGTGCCGTAGAGCACCATGGTCTGATCGAGGAGGTTCGCGTCCCCCTCGCGGGCAGCGGCGAGTTGGTCGAGGAAGCTGCCGAGGGCGCCGAACTGGCCCTCCTCGTGGGCCTTGAGTTCGGCCAGCGTCTCGGGCCGGTTTCCGTGGTGGGTGATGTTGTGAATGACGGTGGTGTCGATGAAGAGGGTGACGAGGCGGGTGGAGTCTGTCTCGAGGGCGAGTTTGATGACATCGAGCATCAGGGCGGTGCGGCGCACGAACTCCATGGGATCCTCGACATCCTCAGGCGCGCGGGCCGAGACGACGGGCTTGGGGCGATGTTCCCAGGCTTCGGCGGCATGGAGGCGCTGCTCCAGTTCGCGGACGGAGGTGAAATACTGGTCGAGCCGCTGCCGGTCGCCGGTCGAGAGGTCGCGCTGGAGCCGCTGGCTCTGTCCGCCGACGAAATCCAGCAGGCTGCGACCCTGTCGCAAGGCCTCGACATTGGCGGCGGTCTCCTCGGGACGGCCTTGGACGAAGAGTTTCTCGAAGAGCTTTCGCGGGCTCAGGTCGGGTGGGATCGGCGCGCCGCTGCGGGTGTAGCTGAGGGTTTTCCCACCCTCGTTGGTCATCGCGAGGGTCAGCGACGGAAAGCGGGTCTCCCCGCCGACGTGCTCGGCGGCGAGTTGGTCGAGGGAGACGCCGTTGCGGAAGCCTCCTCGCTCGGGATGCGGCGTGCCGGTGAGAAAGGTCTTCTCCGCGGCATGGCCGCCGGTCATGTCGGGATGGCTCACGCCGGAGAAGACGGTCATCCGATTCCGATGGGTGGCCAGCTTCTCCAGGTAGGGCGTGAGGGCGTAGTCGGTGCCGGAGGCCTCGGGGAAAAAGTATTGCGGCAGGATCCCCATGTTTGTCTGGATGGCGACCAGCCTGCGGGGGGATGCCGGAGCTGCCGAAGCGGCGGCCCGGACGGAGACGGGGATCATCGCGTCGAGCAGGGGCAATCCGACGGTGGCGCCGGCGGCGCGCAGGAGGGTGCGACGGGACAGGACAGGGCGGCGGGTCATGGGCGGGAGGTGGGCGAATGGCTTAGTTGGCGGGAGATTCGACGCGGGCCTTCTTCAAAGCCTCTTCGAGAGCGGGACGGGCGGTCTTTTTGGGATCGAACCAGACGGTGAGGAGACCGGTCTCGGAACTGACGGAGGCGCGTACCACGCCCTCGAGCCTGGCCACGGCGAGGTAGACGCCGTATCGGCAGCCTTTGCAATCGAGCAATCCCACCGGGATCGACTCGGTGGCGAGGTCGGCATTCGGCACCGGGGAGCGAGGGGTGAGGGTGAAGGTCCGCACCGAGGCCTGGCCGAGACGCTTGTCGAGCTCCTCCAGGATCTTTTCCGGGGCGACCGGCTGGCCCGGCTTGGCTCCGCTCACGAGCTGTTCGGGGTCAAAGCGCAGCGTGACCTCTGCGGCGGCGAGGTCCAGCCCAACAAGAACGATTCCGGGAAGGGTCGCGAGGGCCTGGCGAAAATCCTCCTCCCGCTCGGGATGGCTGAAGCCGACGACGCGGTAGGTTTCGGTCTGCTCGGCCGCGGACGGGATGCCGAAACTGGTCAGCCAGAGGGCGGCAAGGGCGAAGCCGGCTGGGAAACGGATGCGGAAGGAAGGAGTCATGGCCGGTATCAGCGGGTCAGGAACAGGTCGCTCTGCACCACCTCGTGGATGAGGGTCCGGATGCCGCCTCCCCGGGCTTCGGCCCGCTCGACGATGTCGCGCAAGGCGGCGCGGTCAGCAAAGGAGAGGTCGCGGCCGGTGGCGTAGATGGTGAACTGCCGGGCGAGGTTGGCGAGGAGCCGCTGTGGCTCCGCGGAGAGGTGATCTTGAAATTCCGCGATGCCGACAAAGGTGCGTCCGTCAGGCAACTGCCCGCTGGCATCGACCGGCGGGCCGAGCTTGAAGCTGATGCCGATCTTCGGATCGATGCTGCCGCGGGGTGCGGGATCGCCTTTTTCCAAGGCCCGGTAACGGTCCCGCTGACCGCCGATCACGTCGAAGCTCTCCAGGGCAAAGCCGGGGGGATCGATCTTGGCATGGCAGCCGGCGCAGGCGGCGTCGGCGCGGTGCTTGTCGAGGAGTTCGCGGATGGTGGTGGTGCCCTGCACGTCGGGTTCGACGGCGGGGACGTTGGGCGGCGGCGGCTCCGGCTTTTGTCCGAGCAGCCGCTCCATCACGAAGGCCCCGCGCGGCACCGGTGAGGTGGTGGTGCCGTTGGCGGTGATCTTGAGCAGGGCGGCCTGGGTCAGGAAGCCACCGCGGGGCGAACCGGGGGGCAGGTCGACCCGGCGGATGGCCGGACCGCTGACTCCGGGAATGCCGTAGTGGACGGCGAGCTTTTCATTGAGCATCGCGAAGTCTGACTTCACCAGGTAGGCGGCGCCGAGATCCCGCTCGATCAGTTCGCGGAAGTAGGCCCGGGTCTCGGCGACCATGGAGTCCTGCAGGTAGGGGCTGAACTCGGGGTAGAGCTTTTTGTCAGGATCGTTCGCCGCGATGGCGCGCAGTTTGAGCCATTGCCCGAGGAAATCCTCGATGAAACGCTGCGCCTTCGGGTCCTTGAGGAGCCGCTCGACCTGGGCGCGGCGAACCGTGGGATCCCGCAGGCGGTCTTCTGCGGCGAGTGCCGTCAGTTCCCCGTCAGGCATCGAATTCCACAGGAAGTAGGACAGCCGCGCCGCCACGCCCGAACCATCGAGCGATCCGGCCGGCTCCACATGATAGAGGAAGTCCGGAGAGCAGAGCGCGGCCCGGCAGGCGTAGCGCATCGCCGCCTCGAAGCTGTCGCCGGCTTCGAGCCGGCTTTTTGCCAAAGCGACGTATTCCTCGACCACTCCGGCCGCGACCGGCCGCCGGAAGGCGCGGGGCAGGAAGGTGCCGAGCAACTGCCGCAGATCGGCATCGGGCGCTGCGCTGTGGACGGTCCAGATCCCGACGAGGGGCTCCGGTTTGTTATCGGTGCTGACGATCTCTTGTTTGAGGGGGCGGCGGCGGGGTGGCGTCACGCCCGGCTGATCGGCGGGGCGGAACTCGCGGATGGGGAGTTCCCCGAAGAGGAGGCGGTGCGAGTTCGGCGGCCAGACCACGTGGAGGGGACCCTCGATGTCGAGCCAGTCGCTGACGATGCACGGTCCGGTGAAGCCCATGGTCCGGTCGACTTGGCCCCAGGTGCCCACCCGGTAGAGCACCACCGGGGCCAGCGAGGCGGTGTTGAAGCCGATGGTCTCCTTCTGGTTCAGCCACACTTCCATCTCGTGGACCCGTGGCTCCAGGGAGGGCGCATCGTAGTAGCCGAGCACATAGCTGGGATGTTGTCCTCCCCGGCCGTTCTCGTTGAACTGAACCACGGAGAGCCGCGCCGCCTCGACTCCGCGGGCGGGGAGGATCTTTCCCTTTTCCCACCACAGGCTCCACAGAGAGGCCCGGACTCGGTAGCGGCCGGGATAGAGGGCTGCGAATTTGCGGAAATAGGCGTTCCAGGACTCGTCCTCGTGGCGAAAAACGCCCACGCTGCTGCCCCGCTTGAAGATCCCGAGCTGCTCATGGGCGCCCTGATTGATGTGGGCATGTTTTCCGGCCGGGGGAAAGACGGGATCGTGGGCCCGATCGCGGAGCAGCACGGCGTCACCCTGCATCAGCATGATGTTCGGCTCGTAATTCCCGGCGAGGGAGAGGCGGACTGTCTGCCGGGTTGGCGGTTCCGGCTGGGTGGCGATGGCGAGGTCGAGGGTGCGGTCCGCCGCCTCCACGTAGCGGGCCAGGTTGACGTGGGAAATGTCGAGGGCGTCGCTGTTTTTGTCGAAGCCATGGGCGCTGCCGTCGGCGGGCAGCCCGTTCTGGACGGCGAGGCCGGGCAGGTCGAAGAGGTCGCGGACGGTATTCTCGTACTCGGCCCGGGTGAGCCGCCGCAAGCCGGTGCGGTTGGCGGCATCGAGCCGGGCCGCCTCGGCGGCGGTGAGGTCCCGGGCCAGGGCGGCGAGAAACGGCGCCGTCTCGGCCGGGTCGGGCCGATTCTTCGATTTGGGCGGCGGCATTTCACCCGACTCGACGCGGTCGTGGATTTTGAGCCAACGCGTAAAGCCGTCAGGGGTGGCGGGATCGGGCCAGCCCGCGGTGAGATCCAGGCCGCCCTTTTTCGTGGTGTCGTCGTGGCATTCGAAGCAATGCCGATCCAGAAAGCTGGCGAGCGGCTCTGGAGCCGCCGGGATCGGCACGGGGAGGCCAAACAGCAGCATCAGCATCAGCATCAGCACGATGGAACCTGGGGCCGACCGGGCGTATTTCCTTCGATTGCTCATGAAATTAGTTATTTCAAAAAATGGCCAGGCCCAAGGGACATCCGGAAATCTGGACGCGTGAGGCGATCGTTGAGCCGCCCGGGCAAAAGATTATCACATTGGCTTGGGGATCGGGAACATCGAACTGACTTTCCGCCTTGGTGGAGTCGAAGCAGACCGTTCGCACCCCGAGTGGGCGTGGCCTTCTCCTCATTCGAGAATTTCATCCAGCACACGACCGTCGATCTCGGGGAAAGCGAGCCCCATCAGTTTTGCCAGGGTGGGGGCGACATCGAGGTTGCGGACACGGTCGAGGACCACGCCTGGTTTGATGCCGGCGCCGCTGGCGATGAAGATGCCGTCCAGTTCGGGGTCGGAATTCAGGTAGCCGTGGGTACCGGCGTAGTTTTCGGCAGGCAGGACGGCTTTGTCGCCGTGCATCTCCTTGCGAAAGGCGTAGCCATCGGCGGCATAGAGGATGAGATCGCCCATGCCGGGGTTCTCCGCCGGCACGGGCATGCCCAGAGAATGGCCCTCGGTGCCGTCGATGACTTTTGCGATGCCCTCGGTGGCGGACAGTTTCTCTCTCAGGAGGGGGAGCAACTCGTCCCGTCTGGCGGGGTCATTGACGTAAACAAACGCCATGCCGCCCTGAGCCATGACATAGGCATCGCACGAGGCCACCGTGGGCCCGAGCGCCCGGACCAGCCCGGCTTCTTTGAGCACGACATTCGGCTGGACGAACTTCGTCACCTTTTTGAATCCGTGATCCGTCGCCACGACGATGGTGGTTTTTTCCTTCAAACCTGCGCGATCGACGGCGGCCAGCACATCGCCGACGAGGCGGTCGGCCAACTCCAGCGCGGTGAAACCCGGACCGCTCCGAGGACCATACATGTGGTGGATGTAGTCGGTATTTAGAGTGTGGTAGAGGAGCAGGTTTGGCTGGTGGGTTTCGATCAGGTGAATCGCCGCACGCGTCCACATGGCGTCGAGAAAGGCGACGCCCTTGCGGTTCGGCCCCATCTGCATCCAGCCGATTTCCTCCTCGGTGGCCTTGCCGGCGGCGATCATTTCCCGCACGACGGGATCTTCAAGCTTCGGCAGTTCGGCAAAGCTCCAGTTGATCGTCTCGGCATCGGTCACTGCGACCCAGTCGGATTCTGCCGTGGTCAGGCCGGCGGCATGGGCCAGGTCGTAGAGGGTGGGGGAGAAGACCAGGCGGTCTTTGTGCGCCCATTGCTCGATCGTCGGCGGCTTGCCGCCTCCGGGCCGGACGAGCAGGCCGTTGTAGAGCACGCCATGCTTCCTCGGCTCGACACCGGTGACCAGGGTGGTGTGGTTGATCCAGGTGATCGACGGATTGCTGACCGTCATCGCCTTGGCCGAGGCACCGGCATCGGCCAGGCGGCGCAGATTGGGCACCTGCAGGGTGGGATCGTTCCAGAGATAGGCCGGAAAGCCGTCGATGCTGATCAGGATGACATGGCGGTCGCGGTTCGGAGCGGCCTGGGCTCCGGGCGGGACGAGAAAGTGGCCGAAAAGGGCCAGAGCGATGACAATCAGGCGTTTCATGGCCGCTACGGTGCCATCAATCCGTCCGACGCGAGGCTCCTGATCGCGCCAGCGCAAACCGCTTGCCGCCGCCTGAAACGCAAACGGCGGGCGAGAGCCACGCTCCGCCCGCCGTCGCGAGAAAAAACGGAAAAATCGCTCAGGAAGCGGCACTGGTGCTCAATTCCTTGACCAGCACGGCCTGCTTGCCGACGCGGTTGCGGAGGTAGTTGAGCTTGGAGCGGCGGACGCGGCCGCGCTTGACCACCTCGATCTTGGCGATCTTGGGGGAGTGGACCTGGAAGGCTCGCTCGACGCCCTCGCCGTTGGAGAGCTTGCGGACCGTGAAGGCTTGGTTCAGCAGCGTTCCGCGGCGGGCGATCACGATACCCTTGAAGATCTGAATACGCTCCTTGCCGCCTTCGATGACTCGGGTATGAACATTGACGGTGTCGCCGGGGCGGAATTCCGGGACATCCTGCTTCATCTGTTCGCGTTCGATCTTTTCAATCACATTCATGGCCACAAGAAACGTGTGCGGGTGGATACTGGAAAAATACAAAAAGCCCGCGGGTCGGCGGGCCGAAACAAATACCCGGCTTCAACGGGAACGCAAAGAAATTCGAAACATTTTTGTTGCGGCTCCGCGGACCCAAGGCATAGTTGGCGCTCCATTCGGGACGGCCTAGCGGCCAAATCCGACTGGTGGCGACGGAGCGGTAGTTCAGTCGGTTAGAACGCCGGCCTGTCACGCCGGAGGTCGCGGGTTCGAGTCCCGTCCGCTCCGCCATCGCCCATCGCCCATCCCCGATCCTAGCGTTCTTGGGTCGGTTACCTTTCCCCGGAGACGGTCGTGGCGTCTCTCGAAGACACACCCTTGGCGGGAAATCTTGATGTCGCGACTTTCGCGCCGATCCAAGAGAGCGTTCGGGCCATTCCCGTAGTTGCTCAATATCCAAGTGAAGGCGGCTCAGGCAGCCTGAACCCCGGGAATCACGTGCCCACTCCGCGGGCTCGGTCGAACTGGCGCTTCACGTAGCCGGCCGCCTTGTCGATGAGCCACGCTCCCAACTGGTAGCTTTGACCTCCGGTGAAATCGGCGTATCCCCACTCGCCCTCCCTGAGATTGAGCAGGCGACCGCCCGATGCCGACTGGATCCGTGCATGGGCGACCAGTCGCGGGCTGACCAACTCCTGATTGGCGAGCGCCTCGTCCTCGGGATCCTGCGCCAGGACATTGCTGCCGTCGCCCGATGCGTAGCGCTGCAGGGCGAGGCCGCGCTCGCGGTCGCTCTGCATGGTGGCCTGCTGGCGCAATACGAGCGGGCCGCCTGATGTGGCCCCGAGGGCGAGATGCGGCACAGCCGTCGAGGCTCGCTCCTCGACGCGAGTCAGGCTGGCCTCGATCGTGCCCGGGTGCCCGCGCAGGACGAGTTTCAAGCCGTCGCTTTTTCTGCGCCTGAGGGCATCGATGTCGTCCTCGGCCACGGACAGCAGCACATCGGGCTCTTCATCCGGCACGATCGTCACGACGGTTTCACCCGGTTGCAGATAACGGCCCGGCAATTGGTCGATCCGGGTGGCGTGGACGATGCCGGCCCGTTTGGCTTTGAACTCCAGCGTGCCGAGGTGCTCCCGCATCGTCTCGAGCCGCTTGGAAAGGCTCTTCACGTTTTCCAATTCTGATTGGTAAGAGGCGATGTGGCCACTTTCGAGCCAGCTTCGGGACTTGATCTCCGAGCGGCGGATGTCCTGCTCGAGCTGTTTGAGTTCGGCGGCCTTCATCCGGTTCTCCAGACGCACGAGCACCTGCCCCTCCTCGACGCGGTCGCCATTCTGGCACAGGATTTCGCTGACAAAGCCCGGACACTCCACGCGCATCACCACCTTGTCGGGATGGTGAATGACGGCCGCGATTTTCGGCGACGGGCTCACGGGAATGACCAAAAAAGGCAGCACGATCACCGCCGTCGCGATCCCGATGCGGAGAAAAGCGGACCGGGGTTTCAGCACGCCGCGTGAACTTTTCAGAAAGGTCCGGAATTTCTTGAGCGTGGCAAAGAGCGATCCCACGAGCGTGATGAACACGATCACGATGCCGGCCCCCTTGAACAAGGAGCTGGCCATCGACATGATGCCCACCCAGATGATCACCTTCCATATCGCCGCCAACACTCCGTAGGTGCCGATCGCCCAGCGGCGCTCCAGAATGGTCTGCGGCAGCACCTCTTCCTTCATGCCCAGCAGGTAGCGCTTGCCGAACCAGGTATTGAACCGCTGTCCCTTCATCGCCAGATTCGGGATCTGGATGACGTCGCTGAGGATGTAATACCCGTCGAAGCGCATCAGCGGGTTGGCATTGAACAGCACCGTCACCACCGACGCGGCGAAGATGGCGTTGTAGGCCAGAGTGTTGAGAAATCCCGGCTCGGTGCCGATCCAGACGAAGACCGACACGGCGGCGATGAACAACTCGATGTACATCCCCGCCGCCGCCACACAGATCCGCGGCCAGCGGGTGTTGAGGCGCCACGAAGCGCTCGCGTCCACATAGGTGAGCGGCGAAATAAAGGCCAGCAGCCGCACTCCCCACTCAGGGACCGGCACCTTGAATCGCTTGGCCACGATGCCGTGCCCCAACTCGTGGATGAGCTTCAGCAAGCTGAACGTGATGAGCAGGAAAAGCCAGTTCTCCGGCAGGATGGCGCCGCCGGCCGAGGAAATGAAGGCCCGCCAGTGGACGGCCATCTGAAAGGCGGCCGCCACGAGCGTGCCCACCCAGATGAGAAAGAAAAACGGCGACGCGATCCAGCCCAGCCAGCGCTCCATGAACCGGAGGAACGGGTCGGGATTGCCCAGGGGTATCTTGAGAAAGAGCACCTCCTGCACGATCTGCTTGGGCTTCTTCTTCTCCTGCTCGGCAAAGTGCAGGTCGCGCCGGTCTCCCTGATCCACATTGTCCGACTCGAGCAACTCATGATCGAGCGCCCACCGCAGGATGGTCTGCGCCTGGGTCTCTCCCAGCGCAGTCTGGCCGGAGACGCGGGCACTTTTGCCCAGCACCTCGCGCACGGTGTGTTTGCCATCGAGGGATCGCAGAAAGTGGTACTCCGGCAGGCCCACCTGGAAGTAACGGCGCTTCGCGACATCCTCGAGGACGTAGCTGGGCCGACCGCCATGCTCATGAAAGGAAAACCGCACATCCGTGCGCAGCCGTGGCCGGCGGGACGACACCTCCGCCACCGCGTGGTCGGGCTGGGTCAGGTCCTTGCTGGTGCTCATGTCGGAAAACGGTGTCGGCTCCGCGGCGGCTCAACTCACAGATGCAGTCGCACGAAATCCCACGGCTTGTGGAACAGCACCCAGCCCAGTGGCCGGTAGCCACTTTGAATGCGGACCTTCCCGCGCATCCCCGGCCGGAGATCGATCCCGCGGTTGTCCATCGCCGCGATACAGACGAAGACATTCTCGGCATCCTTCGTCTCCGACACCGGGTAGATTTCCTTGATCGAAGCCTGGTATTTTTCCCGCGGCCGGGCCTCCAGCCGCATCGTCAGATCCATGCCCTCCTTCACCCATGAGATGTCGGAGTCCGGCACCGCGATCTCCAAAAACATGGTTTCCACCGGCCCGATGTCGAACATCTTCTGACCCATCGACACCGGAACCCCCTTCGAACGTTCCAGGCTGCCACTGAGCACGTAGCCATCCAGCGGCGAGCGGATTTCCAGATTGGCCTTCTGATATTCCAGCAGATCGACCTGGACCTGGGCGGCATCGGCTTCCAACTGGGCCATCTGCACCTCGGCCACATCGCGGGAGACTTTGCGCGCCTGGTCGCGTTTCTTCAGCGCCATTTCCTTTTCGGCCAAGGCCTGGGCGTGTCGCCAGCCGATCTCCTTGCCGTCGAGCGCGGCGAGCAGTTGCCCCTCCTCGACCTGATCGCCCGGCTTGACGAACACCTCCTGCAGGATGCCGTCGAAGGGTGCCGCCACCTGACGCATCATCTGCGGCTGCACCTCGCACGGCGCGCCGATGCGGTGCGGCACGGGGATCATCAGCAGCACCACCGTCGCCACCAGCGCCGCGAAGATCGCCGTTTTTTTGAATCGCGAGGCCCCCGACCAGAATCGGTGGATCTTGCCGCGGATGCCCTTTGGCTTGCCCTGGCGGACCAGTTCCAGCAAGGCGGCGGCATGGGGCGTCGCCGCCTCCATCAGCTCGAATTTCCGCATCGTGAACGGCTCGCCCGCTTTGAAGAAGAAAACCCAGGTACCGACCTCGCGCCCCTCGGACGACAACAGCGGCAGGGCGATCATCTGCTTCACGGCAAAGGCCTCCAACAGCTCGGATTGGTCGGTCGCCGGCCAGATCTTCGACTCCGACTCCTCGATCGGCGGCCAGGCGATCACTTTCTCCAATCCCACCGCCTCGCGCATCGCCGATGCCAGCAGCCGGGTGCCGTGGCTGCGGGCCTCGACTTTGGCAAATCCCGACATGCCCTCGACCCGGAGCCGGGCGCCGCGCCCCAGGCCGATCGCCACGCGGGAGCAATTCACGAACTGGCGGATCTCCCGCGCCACGATCGAGACCGACTCATCCAGCGTCGGCGCCAGACTGGCCCGCGAAAACAGGTCCACCAGCAGCGTCGACTGGAGAAAGCCGGAGCGGTAGGCCTCCGTCTCCGCCAGTTGGTGCCGTTCCACGAACACCCGCGTCATCAGGTGCAGGATCGTAAAAATCGGTCCCACAAAAGGCGCCCGGGCTGGGCCGAGCAGCAGCATCAGCAGTTGAGCCGGCTTTCCCGGTCCCGGCTCGAAGGAGACGCCCAACAGGATGTGCGGCGCCCCGTCCAGCTTGATGCCCGACTGCACGCTTCCGACCGACTTCAGCGCCGTTCCCGCCAGGGTGCGCACCTCCGGCATCATCGCAAAGCCCGTCGAGACATTCGGTGCCGCCGCCACCATCAGGATGCGCGGCTCCCCGCCCAGGCTGCCATCCAGCAGCAATGCGGCCCGGGCTCCGGCCTGGGCCCGCGCATACTCCACCACCTCGCGGCGAAAGGCGGTCTCGTCCTCCTCCTGCGAGGTCAGCACCGCTGTGAAGCGCTTCAGGGTTTCCTCCGGCGGCAAAGCCGACTCCGCCGCCGAGGCGGCCCCCGTCGTGGCCGGGGCGAGCAGCGTCTGAGTGGCTTCGTTCATGGGTGGGGGATTTGTCTTCGGCCGCGTCAGCGTGACCGCATGCCTGTCGGCAAATGACTGGCGGGAAAAATCCGCCTTTCCCGACCATTTGGCAACCGCCATTATACAGAGGGCTCCGACCGCCTCCCATCACCGCCGATGCGCGCTCTGCACCGAAAACTCGTTCGCGACCTGCTCCACATGAAAGGGCAGTCCGTCGCCATCGCGGCGGTCATCGGGTGCGGCATCGCCGTTTTCATCGGCGCCCAGACGACTTTGTGGTCGCTCCGCTCCGCCCGCGATGCCTACTACGACCGCTATCGGTTCGCCTCCATCTTCGCCCCGCTGAAACAGGCGCCGCTGGCCATCGCCCGGCGCGCCGCCGACCTGCCCGGCGTTGCCAGCGTCGAAGCCCGCCTCGTCGAGGGCGTGACCCTCGATCTCCCCGGTCTTGCCGAGCCGGCGGTGGGAAAGATCGTCTCCCTGCCCGATCGCGGCGAGCCGGCCCTGAATGCCGTGCATTTGCTCCGCGGACGCCTCCCCGAGCCGACCCGCACCGGCGAGATCCTCGTCGAGGAGGCCTTCGCCGACGCGAACCGCCTCGGCCCCGGCGACAGCCTGCGCGCCGTCATGAACGGACGCCTCCAGACCCTCCGCATCGTCGGCATCGCCCTCTGCCCGGAGTACATCACCACCATCCAGCCCGGCAGCCTGTTTCCTGACGACCGCCGATTCGGTATTTTTTGGATGCGTCGCGGCCAGATGGAGGCCGCCTTCGACCGCGAGGGGGCCTGCAACGACCTCGCCCTGTCCCTGATGCCCGGCGCCTCGGAGGAAGAGACCATTCGCCGCCTTGATCTCCTCCTCGAGCCCTACGGCGGCCTCGGCGCCACCGGTCGGGACCGCCATCTCAGCCACCGCTTCGTCAGCGACGAACTCCAGCAGCTCAAAACGATGAGCCTGATCCCGCCGTCGATCTTTCTCTCCGTCGCCGCCTTCCTGCTGAATGTCGCCCTGCGCCGCCTCCTTACCCTGCAGCGCGAGCAGATCGCCGCCCTCAAGGCCTTCGGCTACAGCAACGGCCAGATCGGCCGGCACTACCTCCAGCTCATCGGCGTCATCATCGCCGGCGGCATCCTGCTCGGCTGGGCCCTCGGCGCCTACATGGGGAAAAGCATGACCGGGATGTATGCCGGCTTTTACCGGTTTCCCGCGGCCGTATTCCAGCCGGACTACCGGATTTTCCTCGCCGGTGCGCTGATCAGCCTCGTTACCGGCATCGCCGGCGTCTATTCCGGAGTGAAAAAGGCCGTCGCCATCCCGCCGGCCGAGGCGATGCGCCCCGAGCCGCCGCCCGACTACCGCCCTTCGCTGATCGAGCGGCTTGGCTGGCACCGCTGGCTCAGCCAGGCGCCCCGCATGATCCTCCGCGAGCTGACCCGCCGCCCCGCCAAGGCCGCCCTGACCACCATCGGGATCGCCTTTGCCTGTGCTATCCTCATCGTGGGGAATTTCGGCCGCGATGCCATCGAGTACCTCGTCGATTTCCAATACACCCTCCAGCAGCGGCACGACGCCACCGTCGTTTTCCACGAAGCCGTGCCCGAGCGCGTCCTCGGCAGTCTCGCCCGCATCCCCGGCGTCCAGGCCATCGAGCCCTTCCGCTCCGTGTCGGTGCGGCTCCGCCACGGCCCTCTTTCCCGCCAGGTTGCCATCTCCGGTCTCGACGATCGGCGCGACCTCTACCGGCTCGTCGATGCCCGCGAGCGCCTCGTCGACCTGCCGCCCACCGGGGTGGCGCTGTCCAGTCAGTTGGCCAGCATCCTCGACCTCCGCATCGGCGACCCCGTGCAGATCGAGGTCCTCGAGGGTGCCCGCCCCGTGCGCACTGCCATCGTTACCGGACTCGTGGACGACTTTGCCGGCACCTCGGCCTGGATGAGCCGCGACGCGCTCCACCGCCTGCTGCGCGAGGGCCCCGCCGTCTCCGGCGTGTATCTGCAGATCGATCCTGTCCACGAGACCGCCGCCTATCGTGCCCTCAAGGAGGCTCCCCGCGTCGCCGCCGTCACCCTGCAGCGCGTCGCCGTGCAGAGCTTCATGGACAACTTCGCGGAAAACCTGCTCCGCATGCGTCTGTTCAACGTCGCCTTCGCCTGTGTCATCGCCGTCGGCGTCGTTTACAACAGCGCCCGCGTCTCCCTGTCCGAGCGCAGCCGCGAGCTGGCCACCCTGCGCGTCATTGGCTTCACCCGTGGCGAGGTCGGCGGCATCCTGCTCGGCGAGTTGGGATTCCTCACCCTGCTCGCCATCCCGCTCGGCTTCCTCATCGGCTCCGGGCTCTGCAAATTCATCGCCACCGCCCTGGAGACCGAGATGTACCGCATCCCCTTTGTCATCAATGCCTTCACCTACACCTTCGCCGCGCTGGTCATCGCCGCCGCCGCCGTGTTCTCCGGACTCATGGTCAGACACGGCATCGACCGGCTCGATCTCGTTGCCGTGTTGAAATCCCGCGAATGAGCTATCTTTCCCCGTCCCGCATCGCCCCATGAAAGCCAAACCCATCCTCTGGACCGCCGCCGCCCTCGCCGCCGCGGCGCTGATCCACGCCGGGCTGCGCGACCGGCCCGTCTCTGTCGATTTCGGCATCGTGTCGCGGGGGGCGCTCACCGTCACCGTCGACGAGGATGGCGAGACCCGCATTCGGGATCCCTACCTCATCTCCGCACCCCTCGCGGGCCGCCTGCTGCGGATCGAACTCGAGCCCGGCGACGAGGTGAGAAAAGACGACTCCCTCGCCGCCATCGATCCCGGCGAGCCCGGCCTGCTCGATGCCCGCACCGCCGCCGAGGCCGGTGCCCGCGTCAGTGCGGCCGAGGCCGCGTACCAGCGCACCCAGAGCCAGCTCGAAGTGGCGAAGGCCGACCTCGATCAGGCGCAGCGGAATCACCAGCGTAACCAAGGGCTTTTCGAACAGGAAAACATCGCCATCGCCACCCTTGAGGACAGCGCCCACGCCCTCCGCGTCGCCACTGGCAATCTCGCCGCCGCCCAGTCCACCCAGGAGATCGCCCGCTTCGACCTGGAACAGGCCCGCGCCGCCCTCCTGCACTCCCAGTCACTCTCGGCACCCGGCGAGCCGCCCGCTGGCCGGTCCTTCGAGATCCGCAGTCCCATCGACGGAGTCGTCCTGCGCCGCTTTCAGGAAAGCAGCACCGTCGTCCCCATCGGCGAGCGCCTCCTCGAGATCGGCAATCCGCACGACCTCGAAGTGCGCATCGACGTGCTTTCGCAGGATGCCGTGCGCATCCGCCCCGGACAGCGTGTCGCGATCGAGCAGTGGGGCGGAGACCAGCCCCTGACCGCCTGGGTGCGGCGGGTCGAGCCCTCGGCCTTCACCAAAGTCTCCGCCCTCGGCGTCGACGAGCAGCGCGTCTGGATCTATGCCGATTTCGAGGAGCCGGTTCCGATGCAACAGGGTACGATCTCCGATCCAACAGGGTCTGATCGGAATCCGCCCCCGCCACTCGGCGATGCCTACCGCGTCGAGGCGCGCGTCGTGGTGTGGGAGCAGCCCGATGTGATCCGCGTGCCCGGCGGCGCCCTGTTCCGCGACGGGGAGAACTGGGCCGTTTACCGGCTCTCCGCCACCGGCCAGGCCGAGCGGGTCACCGTCGAGCTCGGCCAGCGAAACGATCTCGAAGCCGAGGTGAAAGCCGGTCTCGCCCCCGGCGACCGGGTGGTGCTGCACCCCGGCGATCAGGTCAGGCCCGGCGTTGCCCTGCGGGAACGCCAAACGTGACGACGAAAAAAAATTTGCGTCCCCGCTTGGCAAACGGAGCCGACCTGTGTTAGAAGTTCCCTCAGCAGAGCTTTACGAATTCCCCCCTGGGAATAAGGCGGGCGCGTTGTGGAGAACCATGGAGAGGAATATCCCAGCGCGTCCGCCGATTTTTTTTGCCCGGCGGTCAACCTGAGCGGTTTCGACTGGAGCAACCGGCCACGAAAAAGCCGCCACCACCCGATAGGGGCGATGGCGGCTCTCTGAAAAGCGGTGGTCACCCGCGACGCGGGATCACTTCGTGACCTTCATCACGCCGTTCATGATCGCAGCGTGGCCGATGTAGCTGCACAGGAAGGGGTAGTCGCCGGCCTCGGCGGGCGCGGTGAACTCGATCGTCTCCGTCTCGCCCGGCTTCAGCAGCTTGGTGTGGTGGAGCAGGTCTTCGGACTCCGGCACGGGATTGTTGATCCAGTTCGGGTTGCTCAACTTGGTGGGATCGTTGACCACCGCGATCATCGCGCCGAGCTTGCCGGGCTTGATGATGAGCAGGTTGTGGGGCTGGAGATTCATGCTGTCGGCGGGATTCACCAGCGTCAGCTTCACTTTCTGGCCGGCTTTCACGGTGAATTCCTTGGTGTCGTAGGCGAGCTGGATCTTGTCGGCCGTGATTTTGACTTCGGCATCCTGGGCAAAGGACGATCCGAGCGACAGCAGGGCAACCGCAGCGAGGGCGGAAAGGGAGGCAGTGAGTTTCATGCGATGGTTTGGGTAGTTGGGTTCAGTTCGATATCCCGATAGCGGGGCGCCAAGGCTGGCATTCTCCGGATTTCGGGCCGGAATCGTAACCGAGAGCGGAAAGGCCGCAAGTTTCAAACATCCCTGGCCGGCTGGCGTGCCCGCGCCGGTGGCGGATTGGCAAAAATTTTGAGGAATTGAGTAAATCTGGAAAATTTTTCTCAAAAAATGTTTATTTTTATGGAAATTGTGCTATTTTCCAAAACATCCAAATCTCAATCCTCGTTTGAATGAACCGTATCCTCATTGCCGCCGCTGACCCGGCGACTGCACAAGCTTCGCAGAGCACCCTCGCTGCCAACGGCTTCCAGACGGCCGTGGTGTCCGATTGCAGCCAGTTGGTCGCCTTTTGCCAGCAGCATACGCCGGACCTGACCGTCATCGACCTGAATCTGGGCGGTGGCAGCGTGTGGTCGGCGATTCAGGCCCTCCGTCAGGACAGCCGTCTCTCGGCGATGCCGCTGGTGGGCCTGTCGAACCAGCCCTCCGAGCCGGAGATCCAGTACGGCCTGCGTCTCGGCATGCTGGCGATCGACAGCAAGCCGGTGAATCCCGCCTCGTTCCTGTCGGCGGTCCGCAACGCCCTCCAGGCCCCGGCGGTGCCGTCCAATGTCACCCCGATGCCCATGTCCGCCCCCTCCACGTCCTCTGGCAACGATCCAGTGAGCCGCCTGCTGGCTCAGACCCGCGAGATTCGCGAGCTGACCGCCGCTCTGAAGCCGCATGTGCCGAGCTTTGGTGACGAAGCCCCCGAACTGTTCACCTACATCGAAAACTCCGGCGCCCAGATCTGGGAGGAGCTTTCCCGCATCGGCCAGCAGGGCCCCGAGCGCTCGGCCATCGCGCTGCAGGACAAGGATTTGCGGCACGATTTCCGCAACATGATCGGTTCGGTCACCGGATTCTCGGAACTGTTGCTGATGGAGCCGACGGTGGAGGGCGAAAGCCGCACCCGCTTCACCCGCATCCGCGAGATCTGCCGCGCCTTCTGCGACCTGCTCGACGAGCAGAAAGCCGCCGCCGCGGCCTGACGCCGGAACCGCGGGAAAAATCAGCCGCGGGTCACCGGATCGCGAGTCAACACGCCCTCCTGAAGGCGGAGGATGCCGCGCGGATTGTCGTCGCGCAATTCCTCGGGCAGTTGCGACTGCGGCCAGCCCTGGAAGCAGACCGGCCGGACGAACCGCTCGATGCAGCGGGTCCCGATGCTGGTGAAAAAGCTGTGCGACGACGCGGGGTAGGGACCGCCATGGTGCATGGCGTGGCAGACTTCGATGCCGGTCGGGAAGCCGTTGAAAATGAGGCGCCCCACTTTTTTCTCGAGAATGTCGATGAGGCCGCGGTAGGTGGCGAGATCCTCCTCGGTGCCGTGCAGGCTGGCGGTCAGTGAGCCATCGAGCTGGGAGGCGAACTCCTCCAACTCGGCCGGCGCGGCGCATTTCACCACGGTGGATACGGGGCCGAAGATTTCCTCGTAGAGTTCCGGATTTTGCCGCAGGCCGTCGGCATCGGTCTCAAAGACGTGGCAGGCCGCCTCGGACTTGGCGGCATCGGCGGGCTGGGACGACTGGGCCGCGAGGCGCAGGCCGGAGCGCTCCTGCAGCTCCCGCACTCCCGTGACGAAGGCATGATGGATGCCCGCGTGCAGCATGGTGGCCGGGGCGGCATTTTTGGCGCCCTCCGCCGCCTGGGTGACAAATTGATCCCACTCGGCCGATCCGAGACCGAAGGCGAGGCCGGGATTCGTACAGAACTGCCCCACGCCCAGCGTGAGCGACTGGATGTAGCCCGCCGCCACCGCGCTGCCACGCTCTTTCAGCGCACCGGGCAGGACGAAGATTGGATTCACGCTCCCCATCTCGGCATAGAAGGGGATCGGGACCCGCCGCGCGGCTGCCGCGTCATAGAGTGCCCGTCCTCCGCGCAGGGAGCCGGTGAAGGCGGCCGCGGTCGTCTCGGGATGCTGGACCAGCCCCACGCCGACGGCATTCGTCCGACCGTGGACCAAGGAAAAGATGCCCGGCGGCAGGCCGCATTTTTCGATGGCCGCGAGGATCGCCCCGGCGACCATCTCGCAGGTGCCGGGATGGGCGGGATGGGCTTTCACCACCACCGGACAGCCTGCGGCGAAGGCCGAGACGGTGTCCGCGCCGAATACCGAGATCGCGAGCGGGAAATTGCTTGCCCCAAAGACCACCACCGGCCCCACCGGCATCATCATCGACCGCACATCCGGCTTGGGCAGCGGCTGGCGGTCCGGCTGCGCCAGATCAATGCGCGCATCGACCCAGGAGCCTTCCCGGATGAATTGGGCAAACATCCGCGCCTGCCCGGTGGCCCGGCCCCGCTCACCGAGGCAGCGCGGCTGGGGATGCCCGGTCTCGGCCTGGGTCATCTGAAGCAAAGGGTCGCCCAGGGCCTCGATCTCATCGGCGCAGACTTCGAGGAACCGCGCCCGGGTCTCGACCGGTGTCTTGCGGAAGGCATCGAATGCCGCCGCCGCCCGCGTCATTGCCCGGTCGATCTCGGCCTCGGTGGCCTCGTGAAAGACTGTGGGCAGCACCTCGCCAGTGGCGGGATTAACGGACTGGAAGGTGTTTTCCGATTCGGCCGAGGCGTCTCCGCCGATGAGGTGTTTTCCGTGCAGGGCAGGCATGATGGGGGATGATCGGTGGGTGATGTAAAGGCGAGAGTAAGCGGGAAATCCGGCGACGTTTCGGAGACTCAGCGATTCAGCAGCGCCACGGCGGCGTCGCGCACCGCATCCCTGTCGGCGGCGTCGAGATTCGTCAGCAACGGCAGGGCCGGACCCGTGTCGGCGATGCCGGCGAGTCGCACGGCTTCGTGCAGGACGCGCACCGGGTGGATGGCATTGCGCAGATCCTCCAGCGGCCGGAAACCGGCTCGCAACGTCTCCGCAGTGGCGTAGTCCCCTGCCACAATGGCCTGGAGCATCTGCTGGCTCAGGTCCGGGCGGATGCACACGCAGCCCGCCGTGAAGCCATTGATGCCAAAGTCGCGCAGGTGGATGATCGCCGGCTGTTCGCCGATGCCGCTGACAATGATCTCGGGATTTACCCGCGTGACCAATTCGCTCAGGTAGGGATCGTCGGCGGGGTCCTCGCGCACGATGGCGTATTTGATCCACGACACCAGTCCGTCGTCCACCAGGCGGGCGGCGTCGGCCGGCTCGATGTAGCCCAGATTCTTGATGTAGAGCACCACCGGCTTGCCGTAGGCTTCGGCAAAGCGCCGGATGCCATTCACCACCCCGGCCGAGGTCGTCAGCCCCTGCATCGGGAGCACCATCACGGTGGGAAAGTCGAAATCGCGGAGCACCGCCACCTGATCCATCATCGTGCCGTAGGCCGGACCGACGGACGGCGTCACAAGCGTGTTCTCCGCCGCCAACTCCACCAGCGAGGCCAGCACCGAGGCATATTCGCTGAGTGCGATGTGGTAAAAATTCGCGTTGCCGCCGTAGAGCAGGATGTCCACCCCGCCGGCCTCGATGTGGCGGATGATTTTGGCATTTTCCGCCGGTGCGTGCACCAGATTGGCATCGCGGGCCATCGGCGGCACGGCGATCACGGAAGAACGGAGGCGGGCGGGTGTGACAGGAGCGGTCTGCATGGGAAGAAAAATCGGCCTGCAAGACTGGCCGCACCCGTCCGCACCGTCAATTGCGAATCGCATCCCGAACCAAGCTGCGGCCGAGCCAACATTGAAGCCGGCGCTTGCACATTCGCGGGTCATCGCCTAATCTGCCGCTCGTTCGTCACCTGTCGGCGAGGCCTTCCCCGGAGATTTTTTCCAGAAACCACCGGAAGCCTGTCGCCGGCAACCGGGCACACCGGGGCTATAGCTCAGTTGGTAGAGCGTCTCGTTCGCAATGAGAAGGTCAGGGGTTCGAATCCCCTTAGCTCCACCACCCGCGGTCGGGTGGCGCCGGCTCCTCCCTTTTTCGTCCTTTCCCCTTTTCACCATGTTTTCGCCCCGCCAAGCCTCCCGCTGGACCGCCCTCGCGATCGCCCTGGCTGCCGCCAGTTCCCAGGTCTCCTGCCAGATGGCGAATTACCAGCTCAACCGCCTGATGCAGATCCCGGCATCCATTCTTCAGCCCGCCGCGTCTGTCCTGCGGGTCGATGCCGGAGACACCGCCTCCGAGCCCGCCCAGCAGCCTGATCCTGCAAAACTGCCCACTCCAGCCGCCGTTCCGGCCGCCTGACGGGGCCTGCGAGTCGATTCTTTCGGATTCGGTGATTTTTCCGATCATCCGGAATCCAGAAATGGAGGCCCGCGGAACTCCCGGAAGGCAAGGAAAAAGAGCCGGGGGAGAAATGATGATACTCTCCCCATGGGCGGGACAAAGCGTCTCAGGCGAAAGACGTAGCTGCCGGCGCCTGACGGTGTCCCGATGCATGGGGCCGAGCCCCGCGAGTGCGGCTGGGGATTGCTTTGAGAAGCTCGAACGGCTTTGAAGCCTTCGGGCTTTCGGTTGATCGGCGGTCCGGATTTTACCGAGGAACCGCCTCCCTCCCGCGCCACTCGGGGCTGATCGGAAAAGGGAAGCGGGCTGGCTTTGACGAAACCGGAGGTTCTCGGGGAAATCACTCGCGATTGCCGAAAATCAGCGGCAGCAGGTGGTAGAGGAACCATCCCAAGGTGCTGATGAACGCAGCGACGTAGGTGAGGGCGGCAGCGCTGAGGACCCGCTCGACACCGAGGGCTTCCTCACCGGGGGCGATCATGCCGGTCTTGCCAAGAATCACTTTGGCGCGTTTGGAGGCGTCATATTCCACCGGGAGGGTGATGAGCTGGAAAAGCATCAGCACGCCGAAGGCGATGGCCATGGCCATCATGGCGGTCTTGCCGGGGATGAGTCCGAACATCGAGACGATGGGTACGATGTAGAGCATGGGGCTCACGAAGTTGACGGCGCCCACCGAGGCCATGCGCCAGGTGAGCGGGGCGTAGCGCACTTTGTCCTGAATGGCATGGCCGGCTTCGTGGGCGGCGACTCCCAGCGCGGCGACGCTGCGGCCGTAGAAATTCTCCCGCGAGAGGACGAGCCGCTTGTGGATGGGATCGTAGTGGTCACCCATGAAGCTGTCCTGACTGACGATCTCGACATTGTCGATGCCGGCCATGGACAGGATGCGGTGGGCCGCCTCGGCTCCGGAAAGGCCGGAGGCTACCGGCACTTCGCCATAGCGGCCGAGGGCGGATTTCACCCGCGCCGAGGCGAGAAAGGAAAGGAGCAGCGAGCCGGCGAAAAGAAGGATCCAAGTCATCATGGCGGAGAGAATTGGGTAGGATTCCAGGTGTTGGGTTGTGGTGAAAAGGGGGGCGTCTTGCGGGCTGTCCGGAGTCGGCTTAGGGCCGGTATTTTCACTTTCCGGATCGCTTGCATCGGCCGCCCGGACCCCCGAGGGCCACGGGCGACCGATGCTCCCAGCAATCTGTCGATCTTTGTGACGGGACCTTTCGAAAATTTATTCGACAGAAATTCGCCGGGGTTTTGCATTTTCCGCGACTGGCAGTCGGAGGGTGAGAATGCCATCCTCCAGCTTGGCGGAGATGCGGTCGGGATCGACTGCGACGGAGAGCGTCAACTCGAGCCGGTAGCCATCGGGCCGGGGCCGCACGGCGTGGAGGGCGCGCCAGCCGGCCGGCAGATCGTCGGTGCGGCGGGCGGTGACTTCGAGTTCGTCCTTTTCGAGGGAAACGGTGACGCCGTCACGCTTCACGCCGGGGACGGCGATGCCGAGTTCCCACGTGTGTTCATCGACCCGCCGGGTGGTGTAGCGGGGCTCGATGAAGCGTTCGGCGGGAGTGGCCGAGGCCGGCTCGGCGAGCGCGGTGGTGGGGCTGTTTTTGGTGTCGGTGGTGGATGCAGTCATGGGATGAAGAGGGTTTTGGGGTTGGTTCATGGATTGGGGATGGGATGGTGGTTGGGTCGGGTGCCATCAGTTCACCGCGATCTGGCGGGGCCTGCGCTCGGCTGATTTTGGCAGGGTGACGGTCAGGATGCCGTCCTCCAGGCGGGCGGTGACGGCATCGGCTGCGATGCCTTCGGGCACGGTGAGCACGCGCTTGAAGACGGTGGTCTGCGCGTTGGGGCTCTCCGGGGTGGTCTGGCGCTCGGCGGCGATGGTGAGCTGGTGCTCGTGAAGTTCGACGCTGAGGTCGCTCTTTTTCACGCCGGGGAGTTCGAGCCGCACGTGGTAATGATGGTCGTCCTCGTAGAGGTCGGCTCCGTAAGCGGAAGGGAGGCCGGAGGGCGCGGGCAGGGCGCCGAGACGATCGGCGAGGTCGACGAGACGGCCGAAGCCATCGAGGGGGGAACGAAACCAGCGGTCAAGTTCACCAAAGGCTTCGGTCAGCGGGTGTTGGTAGCGCACGAGTTTCATAAGGATGGTGGGGATAGTGAGGTTTTTGGGTTGCATGTCGGAATCGACGGCTCTCGGTAATGCAGTCGGCGTGCCATCGTCCTGATCAGCGAGTGGAGCTGTTGAAAGTCAACGGATTGCCGCGAGGCTGCCGCTGGCTGGGGTAGCCTCGGTTTGTGACAAAATGTCTCAAATGGCAATGGCCTGAGACAGCTTGATGCGGTCAAATTGTCGCGCTCTTCGGCGTCGCGAAGGCGGCGAGTTGGGTGCGGAACTGGCTTTCGCGCTCCAGATCGGCGGCGCCTCCGGCATAGCGGACCCGGTAGAGGTAATGGACGAGGTCGTCGAACTCATCGTTGCAGAGTCCGCGGCGCTTCAGGTCGGCGAGGAACTCCAGCAGGGTGTGGCCGGGCGGCTTGGGGCAGCCTCTCTCGGCCCAGGCTCCGAGGTAGGTCTGGAGGAGTCCCTCGATGCGACGGTCGCCGACGGGCAAAGCCGGGGCCGGGCTCTCGGCGGCGAACGGGGAGGAGCCCCGGGATTTTCCCCGCTGCCGCCGCCACCAAGCCCCTGCCATGGCGAGGCCGAACAGTGCGGCGAGGTAGGGAAACCAGGTGGAGACCCACTCGATGGCGGCCGTGACGGCCCGGGACAGCCAGGGAGTCGCGGATACGGCGATGACGACGCCCGCGCCGATGTCCTCATATTCGGCAGGATCGAACGTGGCCAGGGCGGCCGCGCGGGGATTCGGCCGCGGCGGTCGCAAGGCGCCGGAGCCCGCCGGGGTGGTGTCAAAAACGGCCCAGCCATGTCCGGCGATGAGGATTTCGGCCCAGGAATGGTAGTCGGACTGGCGGAAGGCGACCAATCCGCGGGTGGGGTCGGATTCCCCGCCGGTGTAGCCAAAGGCGACCCGCGCCGGGACGCCCAGAGCGCGCAGGAGCATGACGCTGCTGGTCGAAAAGAGTTCGCAATGGCCGCGGCGCTCGGCGAAGAGGAAATTCTCGATCGGCTCCAGATCGTCGGGATTGCGGTATTCGAGGCTGTATTCGCAGCGGCCGGCGAGCAGGGAGCGAATCGCCCCGAGGCGCTCGGACAGAGGTGCGGCGGGTGAGACGGTCTCGCGGGCGAGGGCGGCGATGCGCCGGGCGAGGGGCGTGGCTGGCAACTGGAGGTAGTCGGGCGGTGCGGAAGCGAGTCGCCAAACGGCGTCGTCGCCATCCGGACGCCACACCAGTGGAGCGGCGGCGGCCTGAAACCGGACGTGGGCCTGATGATCTTCGAGGGAAAGCTGATACCAGCCATCAGCGAAGTGGTAGATGCCGGGCAGCCCGAGGCTGCGGGTGCCATTGACGAGCGGGATGGCGGCGCTCTCCGTACGATCGATGAGAACCCAGTAGCGAAAGGCGGGGGATACGGTGTCGGTCTCGATCCGGGTGATGCCGTCCTCGGTCCGGTCGTCAGAGTCGTAGATCCAGCGTCCCTGCCGCCGGGGACCCAGCCGGCCATCGCCGGCGAGCATGGGCATGGCCGAAGCCCTAAGATACAGAGGGCGCCGGGTAGCCTCGGCGAACTCCAGCGGATCGTCGAACTGGAGGCGGAACCGAACGGTGTCGTCCATGCGAATCTCAGCCCGCCGCGGCAGGTCGCGCATGGCGGTGTCGTTGGCCGAGCCGCCGGTCTCGAGCAGGGGGCGCAGCCCGGTGATGTCGATCGAATCCACCGGCTGGTTCCACCGCGAGATCCAGCCGTAAAGGGTGTCCGCCAGACGATCAGTGCCCCTCTGGCTCAGGGTGGCAAGCCAAAGGCCGGCAGTCACGGTGGCTGAGAGGATGAGGAAGTTTCGGAACCGATGGCGGCGCTTCCTCCGGCTGATGGTGACGCCTCCGGCACCCGGCAGGACACCGTCGGCGGCTCCCCAGGCGAGCAACGCGGGCAGGATCAGGCTCAAGGAGGCGAGCAGTCGGATCCCCGTGGTCGAGGTGCCGTAGATCTCCACTGTGCCGGTGCTCCAGATCGCTGCCGCCGCGGCAAGAAAGGCCAGGCCGCTGGTCAGAGGGGAGAACAACGTATTTTCCACCGCCGCAATGGGATGACGACGAGCCCCAATGGCCTGGCTCCAAAGCCAGAAATGGCTGCCGACGGCAAAGTGAAAAACAGCGGGCCATTCGGACAGGGTAACCGGAACCCAGTCGCGCTCGAAGAGCCACCAGGCACCGAGTCCGATGCCGGAGGACAAGACGAGCGAGGAAAGACCGGCTACCGTCGGGCCGGCCCACCAAGCGATCGCGTAGAGCAACATGCCCGCCAGCAGGAGGGCCTGGTGCAGGCCCGAGCCGGTCACGGCGCGCGAGGCCACCGCATCGCCGAGCAGAACGGCGGTGAGGCAGAGTCGGACCAGTGAGAGGCGGGAAATCATCGGGAAATCGCGGCTTTGCGGCCCTTTTTCGGTGCCGTCCGCTGGGTCGTGGCGATGCCGGAATCAGCATCGAGGCACGTCAGCGAACCCGGTGTGTGGGCGATGGCGGGCAGTTTGCGCCATTGGGCGAGGGGCACGTCGCTGACGACAAAGACCCGGTCGCAGGATTGACAAAGGTCGGCGAGGGCGGCGGCGACGACGGATTCCTGGCTGGCTCCGCTCCGAATGGCGAGTGCGGCCCACTCCAGGGCGGCACCGTAGCCGCGTTGCTCGGGTAGGCGCATGGATTCGATCGCGGCCGTATCGGAGCATCCTGCGGTCTGGACGAAGGTCAGTGGAATGCCCGCATCACGGCAAAAAACGACGATGCCGGACACGAGTTTGAGGCACCGCTCCCATCGGTCCGGTCGGAGAAGCCGGGCCGTGCCCGCGGGCTCCAGGGTGTGCAGTAGCAGGCCGAAGCGCATCGGTCGCGGAGCGGGCGGGTCCCATTCGCGCACCATGATCTCGCCGACCCTCGCAGTGGCGCTCCAGTGGACGCTTTTCACCGCATCCCCAGATCGATAAGCTCGCACGCCGCGAAATTCGCCGCCTATTTCCGGCTCGAAGCCATGGGGAAAGGCCAACTCGAAGCGGGCCCATTCCAACTCGCGGCGCAAGGCATCGGGCACGACAGGCGGCGGATAGACCAGCACGCCGCCTCCCCGCGCCATCGGCAGGCGGTCCGCGATGGTGCCGACGGCGTGGGTTTCGAACAGGCCGAAGGGAAACAGTGAAACGGCTTCGTATTCAGCGCGGCTGTCCCGCCCGCGGCGGAACAGGCGCGTCCGCAGCGTGACCTCGGCGCGGTCGCCAGGCCAGAGTGGTCCCGGTTTCAGGCCGGGAGCGCGCCGTGGCAGCAGGCTGTCGCGGATCTCGACGGCGGCTCCGCCGGGGAGGATCGTTGAGAAGGCGCCGGTGGCGGCTTGTTCGACCCGCAGGGTCCAGTCGAGGGGTTCGCCGGCAAAGACGCGGCTGGGGCACTCCCGGCTGACCCGGAGATGTCGGAGATTCTGTGGAGCCAGCCACCGCGCCAGGATCAGCAGGGAAAAGCCGACCAGACCGAGCCAGAGCAGGGCTCCCTCAGTGCGCCACAAGCCGGCCAGCAGGGCGGCGGAACTCAGCCAGAGCAAAATCAGGCCCGCCGGAGCGATCCGCGGCCGCCCGACGATGGGAGAGTCGGTCTCTGGACCGTGGGCGCTCACGGCACCGGAGTGGAGTCGAGGATTTCGCGCAGGCTCGCGACCACGCGGCCGCGCCGGGGCTGCTCGGTGCCGAGATCTTCTCCGGCAGGGGTCAGGCGATGCGCCAGCACGGGGATGGCGGCCCGTTTCACATCATCCGGGTAAACGGCCTCGTGGCCCTCCATGGCGGCGATCGCCTGCGAGGCGCGCATCAGGGCGATGGAGCCACGGGCGCTGACGCCGTCCTTCAGGTCCGGGTGACGGCGGGCGGCCTCGCAGACGGCCACGAGATAGTGGCACAGGGCGTCGGAGACCGGGATGGCGCGGACTTGCTCCTGCCAGCGGACGACCGTTTCAATGTCGACCAACGGCGGGGCATCCGCGTCGCCGGCTGCCCCCGAGGCATGAAGGCGGAGGATCTCGGTCTGGCTGGCCGCGTCCGGCAGTCGCATTTCCACCGACAGCAGAAAGCGGTCGAGTTGGG
Source organism: Verrucomicrobiales bacterium (assembly GCA_016795505.1). GTDB lineage: Bacteria > Verrucomicrobiota > Verrucomicrobiia > Verrucomicrobiales > DEV007 > JAEUHH01. The sequence continues at coordinate 98,887 of JAEUHH010000067.1, forward strand.
GCTCAGGCAGGGGGAAGGTGCCGGCAGCGTAACGATTGTTCTGGGTGGCGATGACGAGGAAGGGCGAGGACAGCGGACGCGTCACGCCGTCTATGGACACCTGTGACTCGTTCATGCACTCCAGCAGTGCGCTTTGAATGCGCGGGCTGGTGCGGTTGATCTCATCGGCCAGCATGAGGTGGCAGAAAACCGGTCCCTCCACGAATTCAAACACCCCGGTGGACTGGCGGTAGATCGAATGGCCCAGCAGGTCGGACGGGAGCAGATCAGGGGTGAATTGGACGCGGCGGAAGGTGCCGTCGATCAGCCTGGCGAGAGTTTTGGCCAGTGAAGTCTTGCCGATACCCGGAGCGCCCTGGATCAGCACATGGCCGCCCGCCAGCAGGGCGGCGATGAGGAGGTAGGCGGCGTCGTCGGCCCCGACGACTTGGGCGGTCAGACGGCGGCGCAGGGTATCGAGGGTGTCTTTCATGCAGGAAACAGCCCGCGATCCTAGCACAGGGGCACTGCGGGAGGCATCAGGAAAAATCCGTGCCTTGTGGCTGCCCTGAACCGGTGGGTGGATTCGCCGGGAAGGCGTGGTCTCCCGTTTTGACATCGTGGCAAGCGCGGGCACAGTGCCGGTCATCATGCCCCACGACATCTGGCAACAAGCCCACCCCTGGTTGCAAAGCCTCGTCTCCTACGATCCCGGCAAGCCGATCGAGGAGACCGCGCGCGAACTGGGGCTCGATCCCGCGTCCATCATCAAGATGGCGTCGAATGAAAACCCGCTCGGCCCGTCGCCCAAGGCGGTCGAGGCGATGAAGGCCGCCTGCGACCAGGCCCACATCTATCCCGACGGCGGCGGTTACAAGCTGCGCACCGCCATTGCCGAGACCTTCGGACTCGACCGGCAGAATGTCGTGCTGGGCAACGGATCAAACGAGATCATCGAGTTCATCGGGCACGGTTTTCTCAAGCCGGGCGACAATGTCGTCGTGGCCGAGCATGCCTTCGTCGTTTACAAACTCATGGCGACGCTTTTCGGAGCCGACACGATCGAGGTGCCCGATCCGGGCTTTGTCCACGACCTCGATGCCATGGCCGCGGCCATCACCCCGGAGACGAAGGAGGTATTCATCGCCAACCCGAACAATCCCACCGGCACCCTGGTCGGTCAGGATGCCATCGACCGCTTCATGGACCGCGTGCCGGAGCATGTCATCGTGGTGTTTGACGAAGCCTACTACGAATTCCTCGATACACCGCCGGACACCGTGAAGTATGTCCGCGAGGGTCGCAACGTGGTGATCATGCGCACGTTTTCCAAGATTCAGGGACTCGCCAGCCTGCGCATCGGCTACGGTCTCGCCCCGGCAGCCCTGGCGGATGTGTTGCAGAAATGCCGCCAGCCTTTCAATGCCAACGCCATCGCCCAGGCCGGCGCGCTGGCCGGCTTGCTCGACACCGAGCATCAGGAGCGCACCCGTTCGGTCAACCGCGAGGGGCGCGCCTACCTGCAGGACAGCTTCGCCGCCATGGGGCTCGAGTTCGTGCCCAGTCACGCGAATTTCGTGCTGGTGCGGGTCGGCGACGGCGACCGGGTCTTCAAGGAAATGCTGAACCGCGGCGTGATCATCCGCGCCATGCGCAGCTACAAGCTGCCCGAGTGGGTGCGCATCTCCGTCGGCACCATGGAGCAGAACCGCCGCTGCATTGAGACCCTGCGCGAGGTGCTCGGAATGCTGTGAACACCGATACCATCGCCGCCATCGCCACGCCGCCGGGTCAGGGGGCCATCGCGCTGCTGCGCGTCTCGGGCCCGGAGGCGAGGGCTATCGGCGAGGCGGTGTTTTCCCGTCCGCTGGGCCCGCCCCGCTTCCAGACCTACGGGACGGTCCGGGCCGCGGATGGCTCGGTGATTGACGAAGTGTTGCTGACGTGGTTTTCCGCCCCCCACAGCTACACCGGCGAGGATGTCATCGAGATCGCCTGCCACGGTGGCCTGCTGGTGACACGGCAGGTGCTGGATCGTCTGCTGACGGCCGGGGCGCGGGCGGCTGAGCCGGGTGAGTTTTCCCAGCGGGCTTTTCTGAATGGCAAAATGGACCTCACCCAGGCCGAGGCGGTGATGGACCTGATCTCGGCCCAGACCGATCTGGCTCTGCGCGCCGCCCACGAGCAACTGGCCGGTCGGCTCGGCGGCGCGCTGGCCCGGTTGCGCGAGGAGTTGATCGGCATCGTGGCCCACGTCGAGGCCTATATCGATTTTCCCGAGGAAGACATCGAGCCCGAGACCGGTGCCGCCATCATCGATCGCATCGAGTCGGTGCGCGCGGCGGTGGACCGGCTCATCGCCACCGCCGACCAGGGCCGCATCCTGCGCGAGGGCGTGCGCACCGTGATCTGCGGGGCGCCGAATGTGGGAAAGTCCAGTCTGCTCAATGTGCTGCTCGGCTTTGACCGCGCCATCGTCAGCGATACCGCCGGCACCACCCGCGACACCATCGAGGAAGTGATCAATCTGCGTGGCATCCCCCTGCGGCTCGTCGATACGGCCGGCGTGCGGGAAAGCGACGACGCCATCGAGCGCGAGGGTATCGCCCGCACCCGCGCGCAAATCGCGACGGCCGAACTGATTCTGGAGGTGGTCGACGCCCACGCGGCGAGATCATCCGACGGAGACATCGCCGCCGACCTGCCGGATCGCGCCCTGCACCTGCGTCTGCTCAACAAGATCGACCTCGGCGAGCACCCCGACTGGTCCGGTGTCGACGGTGTCCGCCTGTCCTGTGCCTCCCGGCAGGGCGTCGATGACCTGATCGACACCGTTTTTTCCCGCCTCGGCGGCCCCGGAGCCCGGTGGGGAGCCGACCTGGTCGCCATCAATGCCCGCCATCAGCGTTGTCTGGCCCGCGCGGCAGTGGATCTGGCGGCGGCGGCGGATCGTCTGCGCGAGGGCGTGTCGCCCGAGTTTGCCGCGCTCGAATTGCGCTCGGCCCTCGATGCGATCGGCGAAGTAATTGGGAAGACCGACGTCGAGGAGATCCTCGGCGAGATCTTCAGCCGCTTCTGCATCGGAAAGTGAGCCATTCTCACCGTCCCGCCCGGGCAAGCTCGGCGGCGCGGCGGTATTGCTCCCGGAAATGGGCGGCCAACTCTCTCGCCAGCTCGACCTCGCGGATCTTGTCCTTGGCTTTCAGCGTGTCGGCGATCGGCCCGGCGGCCTGGGCGTGGGAAATGGCGTCCACCTGCTCGAAGACCGCGACCGCCTCGGGTGGAAAGCCGGCGTCGATGATGGCGCGCCAGGCGTCGCGCTGCTCGCGATGCGTGTCCACACAAGTGCAGCGGATGATGAAACGCAGCGCATTGAACACCGAGCCCGTCCATTTCGCCTCGTAGGTGAAGCCGCGGGCGATCTCGTAGGGGTTCACCTCCGGGTCCGACATGTGGCGCCGGTTTTCGTCCGAGTAGAAATCGCGTCGGATCGGCGGGCGGCGCAGGGAGATGCGCGTCGGGCCGCCCGGTTCGCCCCGCCGGTAGTTCCAGATCTTCTGCCCATCCGGGGAGAGCACGAATTCCATGAAGCGGTGCGCCAGTTCCGGGTCCGGCGCGCCCCGCAGCAGGCCGATGGGATCGGCGCCGATCGAGGTGCCGCCTGTCGGCATCACGAATTGCACTCGCGACGAGCCATCGGGCTGGCGGTGGAGTTCGTTGAAGGTGCGGCCGTAAAAATCGATGCACATCCCCGCCGCCGCGTCGCCCTGCGCGACATCGTGGGGAATCTTCGACGCCTGATCGGTCCAGTAGCGGGAGTTGGCGCTGATCTTCAGGATCAGCCGCATGGCCGCGTCCCAGCCCTCGGCCACGGCGCGCGCCTCGCGGTTGGGATCCGAGGCTCGCGCGGGATCGTCGAGCAGGCGGCGCATTTCCTGTTGGAAGATCATTTCCACCGCCTTCGTGACCGAGCCCGACTTGGTCGGATCGGCCATGGCGATCTGGCCAAAGAACCTCGGATCACCCAGGTCCTCCCAGGCATTCGGCGGCTCCGCGAAGCCGAGGCGAGCCAGGCTGTCCTCATTGTAGCAGATGCCGAAGGCCGAAAGCACCGTGCCGCACCAGCGCCAGTCGGGATCGCGAAACGGCTCGCCGCTGGCTCCGGCCGGGATGGCCGTGTCGGCAAACCATTCGGGATGAGACTCGTTCAGGGCCGCCAGTCCGTACTTTCCACTGGCATCGCGGGCCACCAGGGCGCCGGCTCTGGCTTGGATGTCGAAGTCATAGGCCCCGCCGCCGAAAAACAGGTCGATCCCGCAGGTGACATCCGATTCGAGAAAGCGGCGCCGCGACTCGATCGCCCGGGCCGTAATCTGGTCGTCAGGCACGGCGGTGGCGGGATCGATCTTGGGATTCGCAAAGCCGGCGCGGGCCTCCAGATCGAAGGCGGTGCCCGTCTCGCGCTCCCAGAGGTATTCGAAGGCGCTGGCGTACTCCGACTTGAGGAACATCGCGATCTCGGCCGTGCCGCCCGGCTGGCGCCAGTCGACCCGCACCCGCTGCCCATGCTGCTCGCGCATGTGGCGCTCGAAAGCGGCGGCGAACTCGGAGCGGATCGACTCGTTATGCGGGGAAATGATGATGAGCCTCCGTGCGTCGCTTCCCGCCTCCGCGCGGTCATCGGGTCGAAGGAGAAACGGCGTCACCAGTGTGGCCGCGAGCAGGAGCAAGACAATGGCGAGGCGGGGGAGCATGGCTTTCCGATGGAACAGGGTCTGATCGGCGATGAAACAGGGTCTGATCGGAATGGCACGGGATTAAGGCGTGTGATCGGCGAAAAATCCCAATAAAACCGTTAGCGGGGAAGCCGTCTCGCTGGCATTTTGGTGTGTGAAAAACAAAACTCCATTTCTCGACGGCTTCCCCACCTT